>JBKCUM010000028.1:0-102268 GCA_046318395.1 Rubrivivax sp. | reverse complement strand
GGTCGGGGCGGTGGTGGTAGAAGATGTCCACGTACTCCAGGCCCATGCGCTGCAGGCTTTGTGCGCACGAGGCCAGCAGGTGCTTGCGCGAACCGCTCATCGAACCGTAGGGGCCTTCCCACATCTGCCAGCCAGCTTTGGAGGAGATGAGCAGCTCGTCGCGGTAGGGCTTGAAGTCTTGTGCGAACAGGCGGCCGAAGTTGACTTCCGCCGCACCAAAGGGCGGGCCGTAGTTGTTGGCCAGGTCGAAGTGCGTCACGCCCTGGTCGAAGGCCGCGCGCAACAGGGCGCGTTGCGTGTCCAGCGGGTTGATGTCGCCGAAGTTCTGCCACAGGCCCAGTGAGATGGCGGGCAGGCGCAGGCCCGAAGCGCCACAGCGGCGGTAGGGCATGGTGGTGTAGCGGTTCGGGGCGGCGGTGTAGGTCATGGCGGGGTGTTCCGAAAGGGGTGGCCAGCGCGTTCGTGGCGCGGTGATTGCACCGCAAGCCGCGGCGGCGGCTGGCGGTGCGTTCATTCGCTCAAGAAGCTGAGCGCGGCGCGGGCGGGCCCGGGCGGCCGTTCACAGCGGGCGGGCCTGCACCGTCTGCGCCGCGCGGGCGAACAGGCCACCGCCCAGGTGGTGCAGGGTATGCAGATCGGCGTTGTCGGGCCGCAGCGACCAGCGGCCTTCGGCGAACACCCGCGGGTCGGCGGCAGCGGCCACCACTTCGCCAAAGCAGGTGTCGTAGGCGGCCTCGGTGTGGGCCTCGGGCAGCCAGCGGCATTCCAGCCAGGCCGCGCAGCCCGCTTCCAGCACCGGCAGGCCCAGCACCGGGCCGGGGCGCGGCTGCAGGCCCAGGGCATCGAACTTGTCGCCGTCGCGGCCACTGCGGCTGCCGGCGGCGAAGGTGGCGTCGGCCAGGGCCGCACCTGGGATGCACAGCACAAAACCACCACCGGCCACCAGCAGCTCGCGCGTGAACGTGGCCTTGTCGACGACCACGGCCACGCGCGGCGGTGTGAACTCCACCGGCATGGACCAGGCCGCCGCCATCACATTGCGGCGGCCGCCGGCGGCGGTGGTCACCAGCACCGTGGGGCCGTGGTTCAGCAGGCGGCTGGCGTGGTGCAGTTCAACGGGTTGGAAGGGGCTGTTGGGCATGGTGGCAGGCGGGCAGCGTGGGTTTGAAAAAGGGCCGTGGCTTGCGATGATGCCCGCTGATGAGGAAGCCCAAGCCCGCACGCCGCGGCCGTGCACCGCCCACCGCGGTAGAACCTGGGCATGCTGAGCTTCAACCTGGGCCCCTTGGCCTTGCCTGTGCTGCCGGTGGTGCTGCTGGCCACGCTGGTGGCCAGCGGCGCACTGGCCACGTGGCTGGCCCGCCGACGCCTGCCCGCCGACCAAGCCGCCCTGGCCAGCCAGGCCGGCGACGCCCTGTGGTGGGCCGCGCTGTCCGGCCTGGCCGCTGCACGCGCCGTGCACCTGGCCTTGCACGCGGCGGCCTACGCCGAACAGCCCTGGGCCGTGCTGGACCTGCGCGACGGCGGCTGGCACGCCACCAGCGGCTGGGGGGTGGGCGCCTTGGTGCTGGTGGCCCGGGCCCGCACGCTGGGCCCACTGTTCAAGGCCCCGCTGGGCTGGGCCGCGGCCAGCAGCTGGCTGGTGGTGAACACCGTGCAAGGGGTGCTGGCCATCAGCCACCCGGCCCCGTTGCCGGCCACGCTGGCCGTGGTGGACCTGGCCAGCGGCCGCACCACCACACTGGCCGAAGCCGCCGCCGGCCGGCCCGTGGTGCTGAACCTGTGGGCCACCTGGTGCGGCCCCTGCCGCGCCGAAATGCCGGTGCTGGCCGCCGCCCAGCGCGCCCACCCCGAGGTGGCCTTCCTGTTCGTCAACCAGGGCGAAGACGCCAGCACCGTGCAGCGCTACCTGGCCCAGGCCGTGCCGGTCCTGCAGCAGGTGCTGCTGGACCGCGGCCGCCGCGCCGGGCCGCTGCTGGGCTCGCAAGGCCTGCCCACCACGGTGTTCTACCGGGCCGACGGCCAGCAGACCAGCGCCCACCTGGGCGCCTTGAACAGCGTGGCGCTGAACGTGCGCCTGCAGGCGCTGCGGCGCGACCCAGCGCCAGAGGTGGGCGCAGCACCCAACACCCCACTCAGGTCCAGCGTTAGCCCTTAGGCAAGGCCGCCGCCGGGGCCGCTGCCCGGCCCGTGAAAGCCGGGCCACGCAGCTCGTCGGCGGTGAGGCTGCGGTTCACGTCCAGGCCGGTGATGTGCCAGTCGTGCGCTGGCACGCGGATGGGGTGCTCCACCTCCTCGTAGCTGCGCATCGGCCACAACACGCCAAAGTGGCACGCGTGCTCAAAGGTGTCGACAAAAGCCACAGCACCGGCCGTGGCGCTGAAACCTTCCAGCGTGAAACGCAGGCGGCGTGCCACGCGGGTGTCGCGGTCCAGGCACAGCGCCACGCGGTCGCGCGCCACGCGGCCCAGGCCCGGGCGCAGGTCCACTTGCAGCACGTCGCACAGGCGGCCGTCCACCCGCTCGGTGCCGGCCAAGCGGGCGGCCAAGCCGCGGCCGTTCAACCACAAGGGGCCCAGCAGGAACAGGCCATAACACTCGGCCACCAGGGCCGAAGCCGCCAGCACATCGGCGCTGGCACTGGGCTGGCCGTTGAACCACACGGCGGCCTGGCCCGCGGCCGCGGCGTTGTCGCCCGGGGTGCCGGCGGCCCGCTGCCACCACACGTGTTTGCGGCCGGCCGGCCCGCGGTAGGCCTGGGCCACCACGCCGGCCTGGGGCAGCAGGCGTTCTTCTGAAGGGCCGCGGAAGGTCTTGTCCACCACGATGGGCTGGATGCGGTCGATGAAGGGCCGCCAGGCGCCGTCGTAGGCCACGCTGATGTCGGTGATCTGCCGGTACGCGGCCCAGCCGTGGGCGTCGGCCGCGGCCTGCAGCAGCGCCTGGCCCTCGGCCGTGCCGTCGGTGGGCACGCCCTGCAAGGGCAAAGGCGTGCCGCAGGCGGCCAGGCCACCACCGCCCAACAGGGCCGCGCTCAGGCCCAACCAGCGGCGGCGTGAACAGGGCGCGTCCAGGCCTACAGCGGCCTGTGGATGGGCAAAGTCAGGACGGACCAGGTGCTGCGAACGGGACATGGCGGCAAGGTGGCGAACCACATGAACAGGGGGTCTTGGGACCATAGCCAGCGCACGCCAACCCTGCCGCGCGCAGGGTTAGCATGGCCCCGCCGTTTCCAACGGACACACACCAACCTCGGAGGTTTCACCATGACGTTCGCGAACCCCGTTTCGACCACCATCGCGGCCAGCACACAGGGCCTCTACAGCGCCAGCGAAAGCGGCACGCGCTGAACCCTCGGCCGCTGGTTTTGAAGGCTTTCCCGCCCTGCACGCTGGCCACGGCCCCGGCCCGCCAGCCTGAAGCGCCCAGCCGCCGTGCGCTGCTGGGCGCGCTGGCCGCCAGCGGCCTGGCGATGCCCGGCTGCGCCGTGCTGGGCCCACCTCCCCCGGCCACCGTGCCCATGCAAGTTGTTCACCTGCGCGGCGCCACGCCGGCACCGCGCCTCATCGTCATGCTGCCCGGCGCCTACAGCCGGCCGCAAGAGTTCATCGACGAAGGTTTCACCACGGCCTTGTCGGCCGCGGGCATCGACGCCGACGTGGCCATCGCCGACAGCCACCTGGGTTACTTCAACGACCGCACGGTGCTGCAACGCCTGCACGACGACGTGCTGGCCCCCGCCCGGGCGTTGTACCGCGAGGTGTGGCTGGTGGGCATCTCGTTGGGTGGCTTCTTGGCCCTGGGCACCACGCTGCGCCACCCGGCCTTGGTGGACGGCGTGCTGCTGCTGGCGCCTTACCTGGGCCCGCGGCGTGTGATGCAGGCCATCAGCGCCGGCGGCGGGCCCCGCCCTTGGGCCGCGGCCCTGGCCCAACAGCCCCCATTGACCGACGAAGACCTGGACCGCGAGCTCTGGGCCCGCATGGCACTGAACCCACCGCCGCAGCCGCTGTACCTGGGCTACGGCGTGGACGACCGTTTCGCCGACGCCCACCGCGTGTTCGCCACCCTGCTGCCCCCAACCCGCGTGCGCACCGCGCCCGGTGGCCACGACTGGCCGGCCTGGCGCGCGCTGTGGCAGCAGTGGCTGAACCAGGGGCCGCTGGCGGCGCGGGCTTTTGCAGGCGGCTGAAGCGGCTTGAGTGGCGCGCTGGCGGGCCCCAGCGCAGGCGGTTGCTTCAGGCCGTTCCGGGCTTCGGCAAGGCCCAGGCCAGGCCCGCGGTCACCAGGCGCGGAAACACCGTGGCGTGGTCTTCGCCGTCCAGCACCTGGGCCTTCAGGTCCAGCTGGCGCCAGGGCAGGGCTTGCAGGGCCTGGGCATAACGTTTCATCTGCCCGACCATGTCTTCGTCCCGCGGGCGTTGTGGGCCGGGCCGCTCCAGCCCGCCCACGTACAGACGCAAACGCGCGCTGCGGCCGGCCGCCTGGGGTGCGAAAGCCTGCAGCGCGCGGAAAGGCTGGCCGCCGTTGAACCACAACGACGGGCTGCCCAGGATGTGGTGGCTGAACAGCGCCGGCTGCTGCTGCAAGGCCTGCAGGCCCAACAGGCTGCCGTAGGAATGCCCGACGTACACGCGGCGGCCGGGTTGTGTGCGGTAGCGCTGGTCCACCAGGGGCAGCACGTCTTGCGCCAGGAAGTCCAGGTAGGCCGAGGCCTGGCCGTACACGCCTGTGGCGGCGGTCTGGCCGCGGTCCAAGCTGCGATCGGTAGGCGTGTAGTCGCGGTTGCGGCTGACGGCGCCGTTCTCACCACGCGCATAGGACAAGCCGACCAGGATGAAGTCTTCCAACCCGGTGCCGTGGCGCTGCACGCGCCCGGCGATGGCGCGCACCACCGGGAAGGCGTAAGGGGCATCACTGACCACCACCAGCGGGTAGCGGCGGCCCGCGCTGGCGTAGTCGGCAGGCAGGCCGATGTAGGCCTCGTAGCTGCGCGACCAGCGCGCGCTGGGCGTGGGCAGCACCTCGGTGTGGTCCAGTTGGTAGGGCGGCAGCGTGGCGGTGGCCGGCGCCTGCGCGCGCAGCGACGGGGCGGCCAGGGCGCCGCCCAGGCCGAGCAAGGCGCCGACGGTGTGCCTGCGGTTGGCGAAAGACCAGGACATGGTGAAGGCAGACTCCAGCGATCAGTGGTTGGGAAGGGGCCCCGGCAGCGGGCCGCCAGCCCGGCGGCCGCGGCGCCAGCGGCCACAATGCGCGCCTGCTTCACCGTTGCCAACAACAGGCCCACACAGGCCTGCAACGACCTGTTCAGCCCCCCATCGAACCTTAACGCAGCGCCATGCCCGCCCCGCCCACCGCCGCCCCCGCAGGCATCCTGACCTGGACCCAAGCCAGCGCCTGTGGCCTGGGCCGCGCTGCGCTGGCGCAGGCCCTGCGCAGCGGGCACAGCGGCCTGCAGCCCTTGCAAAGCCGGGGCGACCTGGCCGAACTGGCGGCCTGGGGCCGTGTGGACCCGCCGCTGCACACCTGGGTGGGCGTGGTGCCCGAGCTGCCGCAATCGGCCCTACCAGCCGCCTTGGCCGACTGGGACTGCCGCCCCAACCGGCTGTCGTGGCACACGCTGCAGTTGGACGGTTTTGCCGCCACCGTGGCCGCGCAGGTGCAGCGCTGGGGTGCGCACCGGGTGGGCGTGGTGCTGGGCACCTCGGCCGCCACCATCGGTGCTTCTGAGGCGGCTTACCGCCACCTGGACGCCGCGGGCCAGTTCCCGCCCGACCAACACCTGCCCCACCTGCACACACCGCACGCGCTGGCGGCTTTTGTGCGGCGAGCCCTGGGCCTGCGGGGGCCGGCGGCCACGGTCAGCACGGCCTGTTCTTCCAGCGCCAAGGCCTTGGTCAGCGCCGAACGCTGGCTGCAGACCGGCGTGTGCGACGCCGTGGTGGTGGCCGGGGTGGAAGCGCTCAGCGGCAGCCTGCTGTACGGCTTCCGCGCGCTGGGCCTGGTGGCCGAAGGGCCGTGCCGGCCTTTTGATGCCGAGCGCCAGGGCATCAGCATCGGCGAGGCCGCGGCTTTTGCGCTGCTGGTGCGCGCCGAGGACACGCCCACGCCCTGGCAGATGACGGGCCACGGCGAGAGCAACGACGCCCACCACATGTCCACGCCTCACCCGCAGGGGCTGGGCGCGGAACTGGCGCTGGACGCCGCCTTGGCGCGTGCCGGCGTGACCGCGGCCGACGTGGACTTTGTGAACCTGCACGGCACGGCCAGCCAGGCCAACGACGCGGTGGAAGCCGCCCTGCTGGCGCGGCGTTACGCGCCCACCGTGCACGCCTGCGCCACCAAGGGCCAGACCGGCCACACCATGGGCGCGGCCGGTCTGTTGGAAGCGGCCGTGTGCTGGCTGGCCCTGGCCGGTGAGGGCCGCGCCGGCAGCACCGGTCACCAGGTGGCCGATGCGGCCTTCGGCCCGGTGTTCGCCCAGCAGTTGCGCGTGCCACCGGCCGCCGGTGCCGTGCGTCTGGCCGCCAGCCATTCTTTCGGCTTCGGCGGCAACAACGCCGTGCTGCTGTTCAGCGCCGGTGAAGCCCTGACCCAGGAGGCGGCATGACACCGCAACGCCTGTACCTGGAAGCCCCGGCCTTCTGGGCGCCCGCCCTGCCCGGCTGGGCTTGGGCGGCCCCGGCGCTGCGCGGCCAGCCGCTGGCCGACACACCAACGGCCGCCCGCCCGGCCGCCGCCCTGCTGGCCGCCAACGACCGCCGCCGTGCGCCCGACGGTGTGCTGCTGGCGCTGGAAGTGGCGCAGGCCGCCGTGGCCGCCAGCGGGCGCGACGCACGCACGCTGCCCAGCGTGTTCAGCTCGGCCCACGGCGACCAGAGCGTGGTGGACGGCCTGTGCAGCACGCTGGCCAGCAACCCGCTGCTGCTGTCGCCCACACGCTTCCACCACTCGGTGCACAACGCCGGCGCGGGGTATTGGGCCCTGGCCACCGGCAGCCACGCGGCCAACAGCGCGGTGGCCGGCTACACGCACAGCTGGGCCACGGGCTGGCTGGAAGCCGCCACCCAAGCCAGCTGCGAACAACAGGCCGTGCTGCTGGTGGGCAGCGACACCCAGGCCACCGGCCCACTGGCCAGCGTGAACCGCAGCCGCGGCCTGCTGGCCCTGGCGGTGGTGCTGGCCCCCACGCGCAGCGCCCACAGCGCCTGGGCCGTGGACTGGGCCGTGGCCCCCGGCAGCGTGCCCACGCCGGCCCTGCACAGCGCCGCCGCCCAAGCCCTGGCCGACAACGCCATGGCCGACGGTCTGCCGCTGTTCGAAGCCCTGGCCACACTGGGCCAGCCCGGCCAGGCCACGGCCTGCACGCTGCGACTGCCGCTGGCCGACGAAGGCCTGCATCTGCTGCTGACACTGCAGACCCTGCCCGCGCACGCCGGCTGACAACCTGCACCGCACGCCGGCCTTGACCCCGCGCAGCCTGGCGACAAGCCGCCTTGGCAAAATGCGCGACCTGCCGGCCATCTTGCCGGGCCTTGTTTCTTGAACCGCCCCATGGACACCCGCACCGCCGACACCACCGCCACGGCCCCGCACGACCTCGTCATCCTCGGTGGTGGCCTGGCCGGCCTGACCCTGGCGCTGCAGCTGCGCCAGCGCCTGCCCGAGCTGGACATCCTGGTGCTGGAACGCCGCCAGCACCCCGTGCCGCACGCCGCGCACAAGGTGGGCGAAAGCAGCGTGGAGATCGGCGCGCACTACTTCGAACACGTGCTGGGCCTGGGCGAACACCTGAAACAGCAGCAGCTGCGCAAGTTCGGCTTCCGCTTCTTCTTCAGCGAAGGCCAGACCGACCTGACCGGCGTCACCGAACTGGGCGCCAGCCGTTCGCTGCCCGTGCCCAGCTACCAGATCGACCGCGGCATCTTCGAGAACTTCCTGGGTGAAGAATGCCAGCGGCGTGGCATCCGCTTTGAAGACCAGGCCATGGTGCGCAAGCTGGTGCTGGCCGAAGAAGGGGCGACCGACGGCCTGCACACCGTGACCTGGCAACGTGGCACCGAAGCCCCGCAGACCTTGCAAGCCCGCTGGGTGGTGGACGCCTGCGGCCGCGCGGGTTTGATCAAGCGCCAGCTGGGCTTGGCGATGGAGAACAACCACCCCTGCCACGCCGTGTGGTTCCGCATCAGCGACAAGGTGCACCTGGACGCCTGGCACCAGCACCAGACCGACGCGCGCACCACCGCCTGGCAGCAGCGCTGCGACACGCCCACCCGTTGGCTTTCAACCAACCACCTGGTGGGCGCGGGTTATTGGGTGTGGTTGATCCCGCTGGCCTCGGGCTCGCATTCCGTGGGCATCGTGGCCGACCCGCGTTTCCACCCGCTGGAGCGCATGAACAGCTTCGACAACGCCATGGACTGGCTGCGCGAGTTCCAGCCCGCGCTGTACGCCGACCTGGACGGCAAGCGCGGCCAGCTGCAGGACTTCGCCTTCTTCAAGCGCTTCAGCTACGACTGCAAACAGGTGTTCTCGGCCAACCGCTGGGCGCTGGCCGGCGAGGCCGGCCGTTTCCTGGACCCGTTTTATTCGCCGGGCAGCGACTTCATCGCCATCGGCAACACCTACATCACCGAACTGGTGGCGCGCGACCGCGCCGGTCAGCGCCTGGAAGCGCACACCCAGGTGTTCGAGCAGATCTTCAAGTCGTTCTACGACAGCACGCTGGCCCTGTACGAAGACCAGTACGCGCTGTTCGGCGACCCGGAAGTGCTGCCGGTGAAGGTGATCTGGGACTACACCTACTACTGGAGCGTGCTGTCGCAGTTCTTCTGCCAGGAACGCCTGGCCGACCTGTCGGCGTTTTCGCAGCTGAAGACCGAACTGGCCCAGTGCCAGGCGCTGAACCTGGCCGTGCAGCGTTTCCTGCGCGCCTGGGGCCAGGTGAGCGAGCGCCGCAACGCCCCGGTGATGCTGGACCAGGCCAGCGTGCCTTGGTTCGTGGAACTGAACCGCACGCTGCAGGCCGGCAAGGTGGACGACGCCACCTTCCGCCAGCGCATCCGCGACGCGGCGGCGCGCCTGCAGGCCCTGGCCGGTGAACTGCTGCAGCGTGGCTGCAGCGAACACCCGGACATCGACGCCGAAGCCGCCCAGGCGCTGCGCGCGCTGCTGCCGGCCGAAGCGCTGCAGCCGCCCGCGATGTCGCTGCTGTTCCCCAGCGCCAACGAGCTGTTGATGGCGGCCTGAAGGGCTAGTGGGCGTTGACGACGAACACCGCCTTGCCCACCCCCTGGCGCATCACCGAGGCCGACCCCCAAGGCCCCGAGGCCCTGGGCCTGCTGCGCCAGGCCGCCGTGGAAGCCCGGGCGCTGTACCCGGAACTGTTCAGCGCCGACGCCCCCTGGCCCGGCAACACACCCACCCCGCCGCGTGGTGTGTACCTGCTGGTCTGGCAGGGTGAACAGGCCGTGGGCATGGGCGCGCACCGGCCGCTGGACGAGCACCGCACCGAACTGCGGCGCATGTTCGTGCGGGCCGATGCGCGGCACCACGGCGTGGCGCAAGCCCTGTTGCAGGCGCTGGAACAGCACGCACGCAGCCAAGGTTTTGGCCAGATGTTGCTGGAAACCGGCGAGCGCCAGGCCCCGGCCATGCGGCTCTATGAGGCCGCGGGCTACCAGGCCATTCCACCCTTCGGGCCCTACGTGGGCGACCCCGTCAGCCGCTGCTACGCCAAGCGCTTGTGAGCGCCCGCTCATGCGCCTGGCCTGGCTGAGCGAGGCCAGGCGCAACACCCGCTCGCTGAAACCCAGGCGGCCGCCGTGCCGCCCGGGCCCTGGCTTCAGTCCAACAGGAGGAAAGGCAGCGCCGTGTCCATCAGCGCCTGCGGCGCTTCTTCGGCGATGTAGTGGCCACAAGGCAGGGCCTGGCCGCGCACGTCCACGGCCACGCGCTGCCATTCGGCCAGCGGGTCGAAACAACGCTGCACCACGCCCTGCGCTCCCCACAGCACCTGCAGCGGGGCCTGCACACGCCGGCCGGCGGTTCGGTCGGCGCGGTCATGCACCAGGTCGATGCCGGCCGCGGCGCGGTAGTCCTCACAGGTGGCGTGGGCCGCGCCGGGGCTGGCCAGGCAGCGTTCGTATTCGGCCAGCGCACGCGGGTCGAAAGGCGCAAAACCGCCGCTGCGCGCGCCCATGGTGGCCTGCAGGTAACCACGCGAGCTGCTCTCGATGAAACGCTCGGGCGCGGGGGCGGGCTGGATCAGGAAGAACCAGTGCCAGTAGGCGCGGGCGAAGGCCTCGGTGGTCTGTTCGTACATGGCCAGCGTGGGCGCGATGTCCAGCAGCGTCAGCCGTTGAACGGCCTGCGGGTGGTCCACCGCAAGCCGGTGCGCCACGCGGGCGCCGCGGTCGTGGGCCAGCAGCTTGAAGCGGGTGTGGCCGAACTGCGCCATCAGCGCCACCAGGTCGGCGGCCATGGTGCGCTTGCTGTAGTTGGCGTGGTCGGCCTCGCCGGCGGGTTTGTCGCTGTCGCCGTAACCGCGCAGGTCGGCCAGCACCAGGCTGAAATGCGGCGCCAGCGTGGGCACCACGGCGTGCCACAGCGCGTGGGTTTGCGGGTGACCGTGCAACAGCAGCAGCGGCGCCGCGCCGGGCGTGCCGCCGGTCAGCGCATGCAAGGCCACGCCGGGCGCCACGGGCACACGGTGGCGGGTGAAACCGGGGAAGAGGTCGGCGGTGGCCGAAGCCGGGGTGGGAAGGGCAGGCGTCATGCGCGGCTTTCAGGCGAGGGGCCTGCAGTGTGGCACCGGCCGCGCCGTGGGCCGTCCACGCACAGCCGCCGTCGGCGTCTGCCGTTCAGGCCTGGAACGGCGGCAAACGCCGCAGCTTGCGCCACAGCAGGCCGGGCAGGCGCAGCGCGAACTCCACCATCAGCCGCGTGTGCATCCAGGTCAGCAGCACGTTGTCACGGCCGTACTGGAAGTGCGACACCCCGCCTTCGGCCGCCGTCAGGTACTTCACCGGGGCGTCCAGGTTCAGCGGCTTCACGCCGCGCCAGGCCAGGCGTACCACGGCCTCGGTGTCGAAGTCGAAACGGCGCATCCAGGGCTGGCCTTGCATCACCGCGGCCAGCGCGGTCACAGGGTAGACGCGGAAGCCATAGAGCGAATCGCCCACACCCGCGCCCAGCGTTTCCAGGTTGGTCCACCAGTTCGACACCCGCCGGCCGCGCACACGCAACAAGGGCGCGCTGGCGTCGAACACCGGGCGGCCCAGCACCATGGTGTCGGGCCGCGCCAGGCTGGCCTGCATGAAAGCCGGGATCAGCGCCGCCGGGTGCTGGCCGTCGCTGTCCATGGCCAGCGCGTGCGTGAAGCCGGCCGCCGCGGCCTGCTGCAGGCCGTGCAGCACGGCCGCGCCCTTGCCCTGGTTCTGCGGCAACACCCACACCTTCAGCCCGGGGTCCTGGGCCGCCATGTCCAGCAGGCCCTGGGCCGTGCCGTCGGTGGAACCGTCCACCACCACCCACACCGGGCACCACTGCGCCCGGGCCGCGGCCACGGTGGCGTAGACCTGGGCGCCGGTGTTGTAGCTGGGGATCAGCACCAGGTGGCTGGTGGAAGCGTTCTCGGCCAGGGCCAAAGGCGCGGCAGCCGCGGTGCGGGCAGAAGGGGCGTGGGCGTTCAAGCGCGGGGTTCCGTGGAAGCGGCGGTGGGCAGGGCCGGCGCCGGGGCGGTCGCACCGGCCGGGCCGGACAGGCCTTCGGCGAAGTATCGGTGGATCTCGGCCAACTGCTGCGCCGGGTGTTCGCTGGGGGGAAAGCGCCGCCCCAGCCGCACCGAAAACACGATGGGCAGCGGCGGCAGCCGCCACAGCGGCCAGCCTTTGCACAGGTAGGGCGAGGTGGTGTCGATGAACACCGTTTGGATGGGCGCCTGGGCCAGCTTGGCGATGGTGGTGAAGCCGGCGTGGAGGGGGTTCAGCGGCGCCTGCGTGGTGCGCGTGCCCTCGGGGAACATCACCAGCTGGCCGCCGTCTTTCAGGTCTTGCACGGCCAGGCGCACCAGGCCGCGGGGCGAGTCGTTGCGGATGTAGCGCGCCAGCCGCGCACCCGGCGCCAGGAAGGGGTTGCGCATCAGGCTGGCCTTCATGATGCAGGCCGCACGCGGCAGGCGGCCCACCAGCATCACGGCGTCCAGCATGCTGGGGTGGTTGGCCACGATGATCAGACCCGGCTCGTCGCGCAGCACCTTCAGCGCTTCGCTGTGCAGCCGCATCATGCCGGCCAGGCGCGCGGCCCACCAGAACAACTGGTAGCCGTGGGCGATGCCGGCGCGGCCGATGCGCCGGCCACGTTCACGCGACAGCAGCGGGTACAGCACCAGGGCCACCGCGTTCCACAGCAGCGAACCGGCGCCCAGGCCCACCAGCATGGTCTGCAGGGCCAGCCACTGCAACGGCAGCAGCAGCAGGCCCACCAGCGTCCAGCGGCGTTCAGTCTTGGGTCTGGACACGGTCTTCCGATTGCGCGAAGACGTAGGCGAAGGCCAGGCCCAGGCTGCTGTGCTGGCGCGCGGTGCGTAGAGGGCTGTCGGCAAAAGCCGCACCGCCCAGGTGGTCGAAGCGCCAGAAAGCGCCGGCCCAGACCGGGCCGAAACGGCGCGACACGCCCACCGTGGCCTGCCAACCGGCGAAGCCCGAAGACGCTTCGTAGGCCGGCCGCGTGGCGGTGGCATCGGCCGCACCCACGCCGTAGTTGAACTGATGCCAGCGCCGGCTGCCCCACAGCGGGCCGCCCAGCACGCCGACGTTGCCCCAGGCGGTCTTCACGTCCAGGTTCAGCACGGGCTCGAAGGTGAAGCCAGCGTCGCGCACGCCACCGTCCAGCGCCAGCGCGGCGCGCACCGGCAGGCGCAGCACCAGGCGCCAGGGCCGGCCGTCCACCCGGCCTTCGCCCAGGCGGATGTTCAGCTTGGGGCCGATCTCCAACGTGGGCGCCAGGTCGTCCATGCCGGCGCGGGCGCGGTTGTCTTCGCTTTGCACCGGCGGGCTGGCGCCCAGGCTGAGGTCGAAGTCCACGCGGTCGCCGTCCATCAACACGGCGCGGGCGCCGCCACGGTCGGCGCGCAGGAAGTCGCCGCGGTAAATGAAGTACGGCACGGGCACGGCCCAGCGGTGCGACTGTTCAGAACCGCGGTAGTGCGGCAGTTGCACCAGGCCGGCGCCGAAACCGGCTTCCCAGCGCGGCAGGCGCTCGGTGAAGGCGCTGGGCAGCGGTGCGGCCGAGGCCGTGGAGGCGGCCACCGCGCTGTCGGCCGGCGCCGGCGGCTGCGCCCCGGCGTTGAACACCACCCGGGCTCACCGGCCGGCCTGTGCGCCCCCGACGACAGACCGCTTCATCAACACAGCACCCCCGGGGCCAGCGCGTGGCCTTCGATTTCCAGCAGCAGGTCGCTGCGGCAGACGTCGGCCTGCAGGTAGATGGCCTGGCGTGCGGCCAGGCTGTCCGGGCCCACGGCGGCCTCGAAGGCCGCACGGATGAAGGCCAGGTCGGCCACGTGGCGCACGTACACCGTGCACACCAGGTCGGCCAGCGTGAAGCCGGCCGTGCAACGCTGGTTGGCCGCGGCGATCACGGCGTGCAGGTTGGTCAGCGTTTCGGCCAACTGGGCCGGCACGTCGCCGTGGTGCACCGTGTGTTCGCCCACGATGCTGGCCGTGCCCGACACCCACAGCGCCACCCGCCCGCCGCCGGCCGCGGCCACGGCCGCGCGCGAGAACGTGGGGCTGCGTGGCCCGTAGGCCGCCGAATAGCGGTAGGCCGGCACCTGGCGCGGGTTCTCGATGGCCAAGGGCGCGGTTTTGCCGGCCAGGAACCGCAGGGCCAGGCCGCCACCGTGCGTGCCCAGCGCGCAGGCCGCGGGGGCGCCTTCAAAGGCGCTGTAGCCGGCTTCGATGAAGGCCCGCTGGCGGCCGGCGTTGAACTGCCGGTAACGCTCCAGGCCGCCGCCGTCCTCGGTGATGCGCGGCAGGTAGTTCCACAGCCGCAACACCTGGGTGCAGCCGCTGTCGCGCAGCGCGCCGAACAAACCCTGGTAGGCCAGGCGGGCGGTTTCTTCCAGGCCCACCTGCACGTCGGGGAACTCCACGTGGCCGAAGGCCCAGTGGCCGTCGCTGTGCCACTGCACGGCGCCACTGCGGCCGGCGCGCAGCACCGGCCCGCCCAGCCAGGCGTCCACGCAAGCCTGGTCCGGGGCCAGCAGCGGCAGCACCGAGGTGGCCAACGGGGTGGTCGTGCTCGCTGGCGTGGTGTGGGCATCGGCCGTGTCCAGCGGGCCCCAGGCCAAGCCGCCCAGCACGGGCTGGGCGCTGCGGCACTGCGCCGCCCAGGCCGCCACGGTGAAGCGCGCGTCGCGCAGCGGCGGCAAGCCGCCGGGGTCGGCCGGGGCGGTGGGCAGCGGGGCGGTGGTGAAGGCGGGCCAGGCCGTTTGGCGGCCCGTCATCGCGACCCCACCTGCGGCTGCACGCCAGAGACCATGACGTTCTCGCCCCGCAGCGCGCCCACGTCGCGGATGTTGCGGCGCCGCTGCCACGCCGCGCGCAAGGTGCGCGGCAGCGCCAACAGCGAGGCCGTGTAGTACACCGCCTTGAACAGGCCCAGCGAGCACCAGATCGGCGCCTTGCCGTAGATGTCGCCGGCCAGCAGCGAGAGCACGGCTTCTTGCATGCGCAGCGGGTTCTGCGGGTGCATGAACAGGTCGCGCAGGGTGGGGTTGGTCATGCGGTGGATGAACCAGGAAAACTGGCGGGGGCCGTGGCGCAACACGCGGTCGAAGCGGCGGCGTTCAGCGGCCAGGGCCGTGGGTTGTTCGAAATGGGCTTGCACCACGCGGGCACCTTCAAAGGCGCTGACCATGGCCAGGTGCACGCCGGAGCTGAACACCGGGTCCACAAAAGCGTAGGCGTCGCCCAGCAGCAAGAAACGCTCGCCTTGGCAGCGGTCGGCGCTGTAACTGTAGTTGCCGGTGGCCCAGACCTGGTCGCCGATCAGCTCGGCACCCTGCAGGCGCTCGGCCAGACGGGGGGCCTGTGCGATGGTGTCCATGAAGAACTGGCGCAGGCTGCCCTGGCGGCTTTTCAGGTAGTGCGGCCAGCACACCGCGCCCACGCTGGTGCTGCCATCGGCCAGCGGAATGAACCAGAACCAGCCGTGCTGGAACCAGAAGATGCTGATGTGCCCTGCTTCGCGGCCAGGCAGGCGGCGCGCCCCGCGGAAGTGGCCGTACAGCGCAGCGCTGTTGTGGCGGCGGCTGCGGCGCTTCCAGCCGTTCTGGGTGGCCAACAGGGTGTCGCGGCCGCTGGCGTCCACCACGAACTCGGCGCGCCAGTGCCGCTGGCTGCCGTCGGCCAGCTGCGCGCGCACATCGGCCCCGGCGTCGTCGAAACGCACGGCCTGCACACTGGCGCCTTCCAGCGTGGTGGCACCCGCGCGGGCGGCGTTGCGGAACAAGATGTCGTCGAAGTCGGCGCGGCGCACCTGCCACGCCTGGGGCAGGCCTTTGTCCCAGGCGCCGCTGAACTCCAGCGCCATGCGGTGGCTGTGCTGTGGGGAGTTGAACTCCACGCCCCATTTGGGCAGGCCGATGGCGGCCACCTCGTCGGCCACGCCCAGCTCACGCAGCAGCGGCACGCCCGCGGGCAGCAAGGATTCACCGATGTGGAAGCGCGGGTGCTGCGCCTTCTCCAGCACCACCACCTGGCGGCCCTGGCGGGCCAGCAGCGTGGCGATGGTGCTGCCCGCCGGACCGCCGCCGATGACCAGCACTTCGCAGGCCTGCCCCGGCGCAAAACCCTCGCCGCCGGCGGTTCGTTCCGGGCAAGGCGGCGCAGTGCGGTCAGAATCAGGGGCAAGAACAGGGGAACGTTGGGAACGCATCGCGGGGGTCATGGCTGCAAGACGCGGTGGTGTCCTGTGGTGGGTGCCGCGTCGGGCCGTGGTGCGGCGTGTGCGGCGGTCGGCAGGCGGTAGGCCCGCCTGGCCAAGGCCGCTGCCGGCGCGGCCAGCCAGCCATGCCGGGCCGAACAGCCCTGTCAAAACGTCATCGGATTATCGCAAAGTCACCCGCATGCAAGCCCAAACCGGCCGGTCAGCCTCCGCCAGCCCCGCAGCAGCCGACGCGGGCTGGACCCAGGACCTGCGCGAGCGCGTCGTGCGCCACGTGCTGCTGAAGGTGCTCGGTGTCACGGCCTTCATGTGGGTGTTCTTCCAAGGCTACTTCCACACCCTGCGCGAGCCCGTCTACCCGGTGATGCTGATGCCGCTGACGGCGCTGGACGCCTTGATCCCCTTCCAGCCCAGCATGTTCTGGGCTTACGTGTCGCTGTGGCTGTACGTGGGGGTGGCCCCGGGCCTGGTGCTCACCCTGCGTGAACTGGTGCAGTACGGTGCCTGGGCCGCGGCCTTGTGCATCACCGGGTTGCTGATCTTCTACTTCTGGCCCACGGCCGTGCCCCCGCACGGGCTGGACACCAGCGGCCACCCCGGCTTTGCCGTGCTGCAGGGCGTGGACGCGGCCGGCAACGCCTGCCCGTCGCTGCACGTGGGCACCGCGGTGTTCACGGCCTTCTGGGTGACGCGGCTGCTGCGGCTGACCCAGGCCCCCTGGCCGCTGCACGCGCTGAACCTGCTGTGGTTGCTGGCCATCGCCTGGTCCACCGTGGCGATCCGGCAGCACGTGGTGCTGGACGCCGTGGCCGGCGCCGCGCTGGGCACGGCCTTCGCCCTGCTGTCCCTGCGCCTGAGCCCCCGTTTGGGGAGCCGTCCCCAGGTCACACGGCCGTAACCGGCCGGTATCATTGGCCCCTTTGCCCACCCGGCGGCCCAGCCTCCGGGGCCGCATCACCCCCGTGCCCATGCGTCTGAGACCAGGCGGGCCGGTGGCGGCCAGAGGCGAGGTTGCATGGAAATCGCACGATGAGTTCGTTGAAGGAATTGCAGGACCTGATCCAGAAGAAGTACGGCCTGGACGCCGCCACGCTGGATCCGAACACCTCGATGCGCAGCAGCGGCGTGGATTCGCTGGCCCTGGTGGAGTTCCTGTTCGAGGTGGAAGACCACTACGGCATCTCCGTGCCCGAAGAACATTCCGGCATCGACACCCTGGCCGAGCTGGCCGCGGTGGTGGACCAGCTGGTGGCCGCCAAAGCCACCGGCGGCGCGGCAGCACCCGCCCCGGCCCCCGCCACCGACGACACCCCTGCGGCCTGAGCGCCGGGCCGACCCGCTGACACCTGCCACCATGCAAGACGTGGTTGTTTCCGGCTTGGGCGTGGTGTCGCCGCACGGCGACGACGCCCATGCCATGTTCCAGGCCCTGCTGCGCGGCGAATCCGCCGTGCGCGCAGTGTTTCCTGAACTGCCCAAGCTGGCCGCCGCGGCCACCGCGGCCTTCGACGAGAGCCGCTGGTTCAACAAGCTGCAACTGGCGGGTGTGGACCGCGTCAGCCAGTTGGCCGTCGCCGCTGCCAGCCTGGCCCTGGAAGACGCCGGTGGCGCCGCCGAAGCCCTGGGTGCCGACCGCGAACGTGTGGGCGTGTACGCCGGTTGCGGCATGGGCGGCGCGGCCGCGCTGGAAACCGCCTACCGCAGTGGCGGCCGGGTGCCGCCGCTGACCATCCCCGCCTTCATGCCCAACGCCCCGGCCGGCCACGTGGCCATGCGCCACCAGGTGCTGGGGCCGGTGCTCACGTACAGCGTGGCCTGCGCGTCGTCGGCCGTGGCCATCGCCGAAGCCGCCAAGGCCGTGCGCTCGGGTGAAGTCGACGTGGCCATCGCGGGTGGCAGCGAAGCGCTGATCGTGCCCGGCGTGGTGCTGGCCTGGCAGGCCATGATGACGCTGGCCAGCTTCGCCAGCGATGACGCGGCCGCCACCAGCTGCAAGCCCTTTGCCAGCGACCGCAGCGGCTTTGCGCTGGGTGAAGGTGCGGCTTTCCTGGTGGTTGAAAGTGCCGAGCGCGCCCGCGCCCGCGGTGCCCGGGTCTACGCCCGCCTGGCGGGTTGGGGCACCAGCTGCGACGCCACCCACCTGACCAAGCCCGATGTGGCCGGCCAGCAGCGCGCACTGCGCGGTGCCTTGCGCACAGCCGGCCTGCAGGCGGCCGACGTGGGCTACATCAACGCCCACGGCACGGCCACCAAGATCGGCGACGTGGTGGAAAGCCAGGCCATCGCCGGCCTGTGGGGCCCGGCGCTGGACGGCCTGCGTGTCAGTTCCACCAAGGCGCTGCACGGCCACCTGCTGGGCGGCGCGGGTGCGCTGGAAGCCGCCATCACGGTGCTGGCCGTGCACCAGCGGCAGCTGCCGCCGAACATGCACGGCGCCGGGCCAGACCCGGCCTGCGGCCTGCCGCTGGTGCAGGCCGGCCAGACGGCCGCGCCCACGCTGCAGGCGGCGCTGAGCAGCTCGTTCGCCTTCGGCGGCACCAACGCCGCCTTGCTGTTCAGCCGCGCCGACTGAACAGCGCGCAGGCCGCGGCAGATACGGGCCGTTGCATGGCCGCCGTGCACCGAACATTTCTCAGGTTAGGCCCCGTCCACTGGGGCTAGACTGGCGGCGCCCTCAACCGATGGAGCGCCCATGATCCTGACCGTTTTCCGTTCCAGGCTGCATGGCGAGGACCGCCAGGCTTACGACGAGCAGGTGCGCACCACCGCCGCGCTGGCCGAACAAACCCCGGGGTTCCGGGGCCACAAGATGTTCGTCGCCGACGACGGCGAACGTGTCACCTTGGTGGAGTTCGAAGACATGGCCGCGCAGCGCGCCTGGTCGCTCAGCGCCGAGCACCGAGCCGCCGCCAAAGCCGGCCGCCGCGCGTTCTACGATTTCTACAAGATCCAGATCTGCCACGTGGAACGCGAGTCCAGCTTCGTGCGGCCCGGCAGCGGCATCACCGACACCGGACTGCCCGGCCCCTACAACCCCGCCCGTGTGCAGCCCACGCCGGCCCCGCCGCCGCCCACGCGCGCGCTGCCCACGGCCCAGGCCGACGCTGCTCGCTGCCCTTTCCTGGCCGCCTCGTAAACTGCAGGCCCACCACAGCGCCCCGCCCTGCCCATGCCCAGTTACGTTGAAGACGCCCTCGTGCCCGGTGAACGCATCCTGCACCAGGGCCGGCTGAGCCTGTGGTCGGTGTGGCACCTGCTGGCCCTGGGCACGGTGCTGCTGCCGGCCTTCGGCCTGGGCCTGGTGTTCTGGGCCTGGGCCTGGGTGCGGCTGAAGTCCACCGAAATCGCCGTCACCACACGGCGTTTGATCGTCAAACACGGCCTGGTGCAGCGCAAGACCATCGAGGTGAACATCCAGCGCGTGGAAAGCCTGCAGGTGGAACAGTCGGTGTGGGGGCGCCTGCTGAACCACGGCACCCTGGTGGTGGCCGGCACCGGCACCTCGCACGCGCCCATCGAAGGCATCGCCGACCCCATGGCCTTCCGCCGCGCTTTTGTGCAGGCGCAAGACAGCGCCGGCGGGCAGGGCTGAAGCACAGCGGCCCGCACTGAAGCCCGCCCTGGGGCTGGCACCCGCCCCGGCGCGAACCGGCGCGCGAAGGCCGCCTTTCTCCGAGGCGGGCGCCCAGGGGGTGGTCGATAGAATCTGCGGCTTGCGGGCCCACGGGGCCTGCCCCGTTCCCGTTCCTGCACCCACCCATGGCCCACGACCACGCCCCCGCCCCCGCCGCTGAAGGCCACAAGCCCAGCAACATCCAGCGCGGCATCATCGAACGCGACCTGGAGACCGGCGCCTGGGCGCAACGCCGCTGGGGCGGCCAACCCGGCGACGGCGCCCAACACGCCGCGGGCGTGCCCGACCCCGCCCGCGTGCGCCTGCGCTTCCCGCCCGAGCCCAACGGCTACCTGCACGTGGGCCACGCCAAGAGCATCTGCCTGAACTTCGGCCTGGCGCGCGACTACGGCGGTGTGTGCCACCTGCGTTTCGACGACACCAACCCTGAAAAAGAGGAGCAGGAGTACGTCGACGCCATCATCGAAGCCGTGCGCTGGCTGGGCTTCGACTGGGCCGGCACCGGCGCCA
Source organism: Rubrivivax sp. (assembly GCA_046318395.1). Lineage (GTDB taxonomy): Bacteria > Pseudomonadota > Gammaproteobacteria > Burkholderiales > Burkholderiaceae_C > Rubrivivax. The sequence continues at coordinate 82,173 of JBKCUM010000028.1, read as the reverse complement.
CGGCCGGCACCCAGCACCTGTACTGGGCCAGCAGCTATTTCGACTTCATGTACCGCGCCGCCGAGGCCCTGGTGCAGGCCGGCCTGGCCTATGTGGACGAGCAGACCGCCGACGAGATGCGCGCCAACCGCGGCGACTTCACCACGCCCGGCACCGACAGCCCCTTCCGCGGCCGCAGCGTGGAAGCCAACCTGGCCCGCCTGCGTGAGATGAAGGCCGGCGCCCTGCCCGACGGCGCGGCCGTGCTGCGCGCCAAGATCGACATGGCCAGCCCCAACATCAACCTGCGGGACCCGGCGCTTTACCGCATCAAGCACGCCACGCACCACGCCACGGGTGACGCCTGGTGCATCTACCCGATGTACACCTTCGCCCACCCCATCGAGGACGCGCTGGAGAACATCACCCACAGCATCTGCACGCTGGAATTCGAAGACCAGCGGCCGTTCTACGACTGGCTGCTGGGCCACCTGGCCGACCTGGGCCTGCTGCAGCGCCCCACGCCGCGCCAGCATGAATTTGGCCGGCTGAACCTGACCTACGTGATCACCAGCAAGCGCAAGCTCAAGGCCCTGGTGGACGAAGGCATCGTCAGCGGCTGGGACGACCCGCGCATGCCCACGCTGTTCGGCATGCGCCGCCGCGGCTACACGGCCGCCAGCATCCGCGCCATGGCCGACGGCAGCGGCGCCAGCAAGAGCAACATCTGGCTGGACTACAGCGTGCTGGAAGGCTGCCTGCGCGACGACCTGGAAGGCCAGGCCCCGCGCGCCATGGCCGTGCTGGACCCGGTGAAGCTGAAGCTGGCCAACTGGGCCCAGGTCTATGGCGAAGGCCACATCGAAACCTGCAGCGCACCGGCCCACCCGCACCGCCCCGAACTGGGCCAGCGCAGCTTCGGCCTGGGCGCCGAGGTGTGGATCGAACGCGAAGACTTCGCCGAGGTGCCGGCCAAGGGCTTCTTCCGCCTGTTCCCGCCAAAGACGCAGCCTGACGGCAGCGTCGTGCCCGGCAACAAGGTGCGCCTGAAGTACGGCCTGGTGGTGGAATGCACCGGCTGCGAAAAAGACGCCGACGGTCGCGTGACCGCCGTGCTGGCCAACGTGGTGCCCGACACCCGCAGCGGCACGCCCGGTGCCGATGCGGTGAAGGTGAAAGGCACCATCACCTGGGTGGGCGTGGCCGACGCCGTGCCCGCCACGCTGAACCTGTACGACCGCCTGTTCAAGGAAGCGCAACCCGACGCCGGTGGCCGCGACTTCCGCGAAGCGTTGAACCCCGACAGCAAACGTGTGGTGCAGGGCTATGTGGAACCCTCGCTGGCAGCCCTGGGCACCGAACAGCACTTCCAGTTCGAACGCCACGGTTATTTCGTCACCGACCTGAAAGACCACCGCGCCGACGCGCCGGTGTTCAACCGCATCACCGGGCTGAAGGACAGCTGGGGCAAGTGACGCCCAGCACCCGGCCCCCACCCACACAACCCAGGAGAAGCCCTTGAACCGCACCCACCGCTTGCTGGCCGCCTTGGCCCTGAACACCGCCCTGGCCACGGCGGCCTGGGCCCAGGCCGCGGCACCGGCCGCCGCCCCGGCCCGCCCGGCCGACCCCGCCCTGGCCAAGGCCGCCGCCGAAGCCGGCGCCACCACCACCGCCAGCGGCCTGATCATCCGTTCGCTGAAAGAAGGCACGGGCCCCAGCCCCACGGCCACCGACACCGTGCGTGTGCACTACCGCGGCACCTTCACCGACGGCAAAGAATTCGACAGCAGCTACGCGCGCAAGCAGCCGGCGGAATTTCCGCTGAACCGCGTCATCAAGTGCTGGACCGAAGGCGTGGCGATGATGAAGGTGGGCGGCAAGGCCAAGCTCACCTGCCCGTACCAGATCGCCTACGGCGAAGGCGGCCGCGGCCCCATCCCGCCAGCCACCACGCTGCAGTTCGAGGTGGAATTGCTGGGCATCGTGAAGTAAGCGCTGCGCACCATGAACAACGGGGCCCGCGGGCCCCGTTTTGTTGCCGTGCACACCAGGTGCGATGGAACCGTTGCGAGCGGGCTCAGCGCAGGCCCGCGATGTGCACGCGCAACAGGTTCATTCGCGCCTTGTCAGCGGCCGCGCAGCTTTTGAATGACCGTCACCACCGCCAGCACCAGCGCGCCGGCCACCACGCCCACCACGGCGTCGGCCAGCAGCGGCAGCCACAGGTCGGCGCGCGCGCCCACGGCGTTTTCCGCGGCCACCACGGCGTGGTGCAGCACCGGCAGGCCGTGCACCAGGATGCCACCGCCCACCAGGAACATGGCCGCCGTGCCGGCCACCGACAGGGCCTTCATCAGCCAGGGCGCAAAAGCCAGCAGGCCACGGCCGAAAGCCGCCACCGCGGCGCTGGCGCTGCGGCTGAGGTGCAGGCCGGCGTCGTCGATCTTCACGATGCCGGCGACCAGGCCGTAAACGCCCACCGTCATCACCAACGCCACAGCGCTGAGCACGCCCACCTGGGTGCCGAACGAGGCGCCGGCCACGGTGCCCAGCGTGATGGCGATGATCTCGGCCGACAAGATGAAGTCGGTGCGGATGGCACCCTTGATCTTGTCGCGCTCGAAGGCCACCAGGTCCACGGCGGGGTCGGCCAGGGCCTGGGTCAGCGCCGCGTGTTCGGCTTCGACATCGGCCCGCGCGTGCATGAACTTGTGGGCCAGTTTCTCGAAGCCTTCGAAACAGAGGAAGGCGCCGCCCACCATCAACAGCGGCGTCACCAGCCAGGGCGCCAAAGCGCTGATGGCCAGCGCCGCCGGCACCAGGATGGCCTTGTTGATGAAGCTGCCACGGGCCACGGCCCAGACCACCGGCAGTTCGCGGTCGGCGCTGACACCGGCCACCTGCTGGGCGTTCAGCGCCAGGTCGTCGCCCAGCACACCCGCGGTCTTCTTCGCGGCGATTTTGGAAAGCACCGCCACGTCGTCCAGGACCGTGGTGATGTCGTCGAGCAGGGCAAGCAGACTGGAGGCCATGGGCGCGCATTGTGCCCGGCGGGTAGGCGGGGCCGCCGCAGCCCCGCGCCTTGGTTCGAGGGGGGGGCGAAGCCCTGGTGCCGAGCGTCAGTCGCGCTGGGCCGGCACCACGGTGGGGGTGGCGAACTCCCGGCCGACCACCGTGCGCGCGTAGAAGTAGTTGCGGCGGGCCCGTTCGCTCAGCGCATCCAGTTCCACCTGGCCGCGGGCGTCGCAGGGGAAGGACAGCGCCCGGCCGCTGTGGAACAGCGACTCGAATCGCAACTCGAACGGCGGCACCGCCAGCGGCGTGTGGACCGGTGCAGCGTGCAGCGCATGCAAGGCCGCCGGCGACAAAGCTTGGACAGGCGTGGCGGCGGTTTGCATGGCGAGGTCTCCGGGAACCGGCGCAGCCACAGGGGCCGGCCTGGTGGAATGCCGGCCGCTGGAAGGGGCGCCGGGCTCGGCGCTTTCAACCGCGCCTGTTTCAATGTTGTCGACCGCGCGGCCGGTGTTCAGAAGGTGGCTCATGGGCTCGGCTGTTCAGAAATGCACGCCGGTGGCGGGCCGGCCCGCGCGGCGGGCTGGGGCCCAGGCGTCCGGTGCGGACGGCTTGAATCTCGGTGCCCAGGGCCCCGGCCGTTGGGCCAGGGCGGTGGCCCCAACCAGGCCTGCAGGCTGCACAAAGCTTGGACTGGCCCCTACAGACGCGGCGCGGCGTTCCGATAACCCGAGGACCGACCCCCGCCGCCCCCTTCCCCGACCGCCATGCTCCAAAAGACCGACACCCCCGCCCGCCCGTTGCGGCTGAGCAGCGACATCGGCCGCGAGATCGACCAGGCGCGCCACCAGGGTGTGCGCATCGAGATTCCCCCTTGCCCCGTGCTGCTGACGCGGCTGCAGGCGGCCATGCGCGCCGACGACCCGGACCTGACCGAGGTGGCGCGCATCGCGTCGTCCGATGTGGCCATGTCGGTCAGCCTGCTGCAGGCGGCCAACAGCCCGGCCTTCACCAGCGGCCAGGGCGTCAGCACGGTGGGCCACGCCATCGGCCGTCTCGGCCTGAAGCAAACCGCCTCGGTGCTGGCCGGCTACCTGGTGCAGCGCGCCGTGCCCGCCAAGGACCGCCACCTGGACCGTTTCTGGGAACGCAGCCGCCAGCGTGCCGAGTGGCTGGCCTTCATCGCGCGCCACCTGCCCGGTTTGTCGCCCGACCTGGCGCACACCTACGGCCTGTTCTGCCACGTGGGCATGCCGGTGCTGCTGCAGGGGCTGAAGGGCTACGGCGCCACGCTGGTGGAGGCCGCGGCGAGGCTGGACCGCGACATGGTGGCGCTGGAAAACGAACGCCACCACACCGACCACGCCGTGGTGGGTGCCCTGGTGGCCCGCGTGTGGCAGTTGGACCCGGCGGTGATGGCTGCCATCCGCGTGCACCATGAACTCAGCAGCCTGGGCGAAGCCTGCACCGAGCCCGAGGTGCAAACCCTGGTGGCCGCGGGGGTGGTGGCCGACCACCTGCAGCGCCGCCACGAAGGCCTGTCGCCCGACCGCGACTGGGTGGTCCATGGTCAAGCGGCTTTGGACTGGTTGCATGTGGGCGAGAACGACCTGGTGATCTGGGAAGAAGAGCTGAGCGCGCTGCCGATCACGGCCTGAACCGGGCGACCCGCTGCGCACCGGGGCGGTTCAGCGCCGAGCGGCCTTCTTGGCCGCGGGCGCCGGCTGCAGCGCGGCGTACAGCGCCTGCAGTTCCAGCGTGAGCTTGTGTTTGGGGTCCAGGTGCACCATGGGCCGCGCCAGTTCGTGCGACTCCTTCACCTTCACGCTGCTGCACAGGTAGGGCTGCAGCACCGGCAAGCCTTCGTCCACCAACTCTTGCACCGTGCGTTGCGGCAGACGCGCACGCGGCTGGAACTGGTTGACCACGATGCCTTCCACGCGCAGGCCGGGGTTGTGGTCGGCGCGGATCTCCTCCACCGACTGCATCAACCCGTACAGCGCCCGGCGCGAGAAGTCGTCGCAGTCAAAAGGAATCAAGCAGCCATCGGCGGCGATCAAGGCTGAACGTGTGTAGAAGTTCAGCGCAGGTGGGGTGTCGATCCACACCTCGTCGTAGTCGGCGGCCACCTCGGCCAGCGCATCGCGCAGCTTGTAGATCTTGTAGCGCGTCTCCAGCTTGCTGTGCAGGTCGTCCAGCGCGGGGCTGGAACGCATCAGGTGCAGGCCTTCCCAGGGGGTTTCGGTGACGAAGTCGGCCGTCTTGGTGGGCCGCATCGTGAACTTCAGCGTGGTGTCGAAGAACTCGGCCACGCCCGGCGCCTCTTCGTCGGCACCGGCGCCCAGCAGGTAGCGTGTGGAATTGGCCTGGGCGTCCAGGTCCACCAGCAGCGTGCGGCGGCCTTGGGCCGCGGCGATGGCGGCCAGGTTGCTGGTCAGCGTGGACTTGCCCACGCCCCCCTTCTGGTTGAACACGACGTGGCGCATGGCAGCCGCTCTTCAGGGTGGAGATGGCGCATTGTGCACTGCAGCAAATCCACACTTTGGAGGCCCTTGCCTACAAATGGGGCCTGCGGCCGCCGTGGCAGCGCCGGCCCCCTCGGCTCAGGGGTGGTCCGCACGGTGGCGTGGCAGCGCCCCAGGGCCGTCGCCCAGCGCGCCAGGCTTGGCCGGCCACCCGGCGGGGGGCCGCTTCAGGCCGGGCGACGCGGCTTGCGGGCCAGCGGCTTGGCCGCGCCGGTCTCGCGCGGCGGCAGGCCGGTGTGCTGCGTCAGCAAACGGCCTTTCACCGGGGCTTTGAAGGCCGGTTTGGCGACCGCCGCCTTGGCCGCAGGCACCGCAGCAGCCGCCACCGGTTTGGCCGGCGTGCTGTTCTTGCGGCGGGCGCTCACGTAAGCGCCTTCGGTGCTGGGCTGGAAGGTGGGGATGAGGTGGTGCTTGCCGTTGCCGATGAGGTCGGCGCGGCCCATCTCCTTCAGCGCCTCGCGCAGCAGCGGCCAGTTGTTGGCGTCGTGCCAGCGCAGGAAGGCCTTGTGCAGGCGGCGGCGGCGTTCGCCGCGCACGATGTCCACCTTCTCGCCACGGGTTTCGTCGCGGCTGATGCCCTTCAGCGGGTTGCGGCCCGAGTGGTACATGGCCGTGGCCGTGGCCATGGGGCTGGGGTAGAAGGTCTGCACCTGGTCGGCCTTGAAGCCGTTGCGCTTCAGCCAGATGGCCAGGTTCATCATGTCTTCGTCGCTGGTGCCCGGGTGGGCGGCGATGAAGTACGGGATGAGGTACTGCTTCTTGCCCGCGGCGGCGCTGGCCTCTTCGAACATGCGCTTGAAGCGGTCGTAGGCGCCGATGCCCGGCTTCATCATCTTGCTGAGCGGGCCGCCTTCGGTGTGCTCGGGCGCGATCTTCAGGTAGCCGCCCACGTGGTGGGTGACGAGTTCCTTCACGTACTCCGGGCTCTTGATGGCCAGGTCGTAACGCAGGCCGCTGCCGATCAGGATCTTCTTCACCCCGCGCAGCGCCCGTGCACGGCGGTACATGTTGATCAGCGGGCCGTGGTCGGTGTTCAGGTTGGGGCAGATGCCGGGGTAGACGCAGCTGGGCTTGCGGCAGGCGGCTTCGATCTCCGGGCTCTTGCAGCCGATGCGGTACATGTTGGCCGTGGGGCCGCCCAGGTCGCTGATGACGCCGGTGAAGCCCTTGACCTGGTCGCGGATGTCTTCGATCTCGCGGATCACGCTGTCTTCGCTGCGGCTCTGGATGATGCGGCCTTCGTGCTCGGTGATGCTGCAGAAGGTGCAGCCCCCGAAACAGCCACGCATGATGTTCACGCTGAAGCGGATCATCTCCCAGGCCGGGATCTTGGTGGCGCCGTCGTGGCTGCCGTTTTCATCGGCGTAGACCGGGTGCGGGCTGCGCGCGTAGGGCAGGTCGAACACCCCGTCCATCTCGCCCATGCTCAGCGGGATGGGCGGTGGGTTGATCCACACGTCGCGGTCGCCGTGTTTTTGCACCAGGGCGCGCGCGTTGCCAGGGTTGGTTTCCAGGTGCAGCACGCGGTTGGCGTGGGCGTAGAGCACGGGGTCGCTCTTCACCTGTTCGTAGCTGGGCAGGCGCACCACGGTTTTGTCGCGCGGCGGCATCACCACGGCGCCGGTCTTGCGGCTGGTGGGCATGGCCACCACGGCCACGGCCGGCACAGCGGCTGCGCCTTCAGCAGCACCTTCAGCCGCTGCGGCGCCACCACTTTCGCGCGAGCAGGTTTCGCCCTGTTCCTGCGCCTGTTCTTCCAGCGTCAGGTAGGGGTTGATGTGCTGGTCGATGCGGCCGGGGCGGTCCACCTCGGTGCTGTCGATCTGCCACCAGCCCTGGGCCGTTTCATCGCCGGTGCGGCGCATGAAGGCCGTGCCGCGCACGTCGGTGATGCCGGCCACCGGCTCGCGGCGCGCCAGGCGGTGCGCCACCTCGACGATGGCGCGTTCGGCGTTGCCGTACAGCAGCAGGTCGGCCTTGCTGTCGACCAAGATGCTGCGGCGCACCTTGTCCTGCCAGTAGTCGTAGTGCGCGATGCGGCGCAGGCTGGCCTCGATGCCGCCGATGATGACCGGCACGTCGTTCCAGGCCTCTTTGCAGCGCTGGGTGTAGACCAGGGTGGCGCGGTCGGGGCGCTTGCCCCCTTCGCCGCCGGGCGTGTAGGCGTCGTCGCTGCGGATCTTCCGGTCGGCCGTGTACCGGTTGATCATGGAGTCCATGTTGCCGGCGGCCACGCCGAAAAACAGGTTGGGCTTGCCCAGGGCCTTGAAGGCGTCGGCGCTCTGCCAGTCGGGCTGGGCGATGATGCCCACGCGGAAGCCCTGCGCCTCCAGCGTGCGGCCGATGACGGCCATGCCGAAGCTGGGGTGGTCCACGTAAGCATCGCCGGTGACGATGATGATGTCGCAGCTGTCCCAGCCCAGCTGCGTCATCTCCTCCCGGCTCATGGGCAGGAAGGGCGCAGGGCCGAAGCGCTTGGCCCAGAACGGGCGGTAGCTGCTCAGCGGCTTGGCACGCTCAAAACCCGGGGTGGGTTTGGCGGTGGAACGGTCTTTGACGGCGGACATCCCGGGATTGTCCCAGGGGCGCCGCCGCCGTGGTGGTGCAGGGGCTCTGGCTTTGGGGGCTTTCAGGACTTTAGGGGACTTTCGCCGCTTGACGGCGCAGGCAAAGCCGGCCCGCGGCGCTGCAGTTCGCGCAATGCGTCGTTGGCGATCCACCGCGCAGCCCGCCCAGGCCGCTGGCGCAGCCGCAGCGCACAGGCAATGGCAGCTACGCGCAGCACAGCGTTGCGTTTGCCCACCTGGCGCAGCGCCCAGTTCACCGCCTTCTTGACGAAGTTGCGCTCGTCGTCGGCCGCGGCTTCCACCCAGGCCAGGGCTTCGATGAAACGGGCGTCTTCGGCGGCCCGGTCGTGCACGGCCAGCGCCGCCAGCAGGGCAAAACCCGCGCGGCGCTCGAACTCGGCCGACCGCGCCGCCCACACCGGCACCCGGCCCCAGGCCCGTGGCGAAGGCGCAAAGGCGTTGGTGCAGGCCTGGTCGCAACTGTCCCAGGCGCCCAGGTGGGCCACCCAGGTGTCCATTTCCGCCACGGTGAAGGCCGCCGGCTCGGCCAGGTAAGCGGCCAGGATCTGCGCATCGGGCACGCCGGTGGCCGCCAGCTGCTGGGCCAGCGCGTGGTCGCGGCCGATTTCGCGGCCCAGCTGGCGCAGCGCCGGCACCGACAGGCCCAGCCGCCCTGCGGTGGCCATGCCGAAACGGGCCATGCCGGCCAGCGCCTCGGGCCGGGCCTGGGCCTGCAGGCGCGCCAACGCCTGCGCCAGGCTCAGCCGCGGGCGCTCAGCCGGCGGTGGGCGCGGCCGGCTGGCCATCTGGGTTGGGCGGGGTGGTTTCATCGACCTCTTCACCCAGGAAGCCCCCGCTCTGGTGCGACCACAACCGGGCGTAGATGCCACCCGCGGCCAGCAGGCTGGCGTGGTCGCCCACTTCCACCACGCGGCCCTGGTCCATCACCACCAGGCGGTCCATGGCGGCGATGGTGCTCAGCCGGTGCGCGATGGCGACCACGGTCTTGCCTTCCATCAGCTTGTACAGGCTGGCCTGGATGGCGACTTCCACCTCGCTGTCCAGCGCGCTGGTGGCTTCGTCCAGCAGCAGGATGGGCGCATCTTTCAGCATCACCCGCGCGATGGCCACCCGCTGGCGCTGGCCGCCGCTGAGCTTCACGCCGCGTTCGCCCACGTGGGCGTCGTAACCCGTGCGGCCCTTGGCATCGCTGAGGCCCAGGATGAAGTCGTGCGCCTCGGCGCGTTCGGCGGCGCGCAGCATCTCGGCCTCGCTGGCTTCGGGCCGGCCGTAGGTGATGTTGTCGCGCACCGAGCGGTGCAGCAGCGACGTGTCCTGCGTGACCATGCCCACGCTGCGGCGCAGGCTGTCTTGCGTCACCTGGGCGATGTCCTGGCCGTCGATGAGGATGCGGCCACCGCCGGGCGGCAGGTCGTACAGGCGCAGCAGCAGGTTCACCACCGTGCTCTTGCCGGCGCCGCTGCGGCCCACCAGGCCGATCTTCTCGCCGGGGCGGATGGTCAGGTCCAGGCCGTTGATGACTGGTTTGGCGCCCGGGCCGCTGCCGTAGGCGAAGTTCACCTGCACAAACCGCACCTCGCCGCGCGGCACCTGCAGCGGTGGGGCGTTGGGCACGTCGACCACGCTGCGCGCCTTGCTCAGCGTGGCCATGCCGTCCTGCACGGTGCCGATGTGTTCGAACAACGACGACATCTCCCACATCACCCAGTGCGAGATGCCGTTCAGCCGGAAGGCCATGGCCGTGGCCGCGGCCAACGCGCCCACGCCCACCACACCGTGGGTCCACAGCACCAGGCAGGCGCCCGCGGTGGCGGCGATCAGCGCCACGCTGAGCACCTGGTTCACCACCTCGAAGGCCGTGACCAGGCGCATCTGCGCGTAGGCCGTGGTCATGAACTCCTGCATGGCGCCGCGCGCGAACTGCGCTTCGCGCTGCGAGTGCGAGAACAGCTTGACGGTGGCGATGTTGGTGTACGCGTCGGTGACACGCCCCGTCATCAGCGAACGCGCGTCGGCCTGGCCCTGGGCCACCTGGCCCAGGCGCGGCACGAAGTAACACAGGGCCACGATGTACAGCGCCAGCCAGCCCAGGAAGGGCACGACCAGCCACAGGTCGAAACCGCCGACGATGCCCACCAGCGTGAAGAAGTAGATCAGCACGTAGACCAGGATGTCGGCAAAGATCAGCCAGGTGTCGCGCACCGCCAGCGCGGTCTGCATCACCTTGGTGGAGATGCGGCCGGCGAACTCGTCCTGGTAGAAGCCCATGCTCTGCTCGAGCATCAGGCGGTGGAAGTTCCAGCGCAGCCGCATCGGGAAGTTGCCGAACAGGCCCTGGTACTTGAACAGCGCCTGCAGCGCGGCGAACACCACGCTCAGCCCCAGCACCACGGCCAGCAGCGTCAGCGTGCCGCCGTGGCGGGTCCAGAGCTCGTCGGGCTTGGTCGTGGCCAGCACGTCCACCACGTGGGCCATCATGCTGAACAGGAAGGCTTCAAAAGCGCCGATGCAGGCGGTGAAGCAGGTGACCAGCAGCAGGTAACGCCGCATGCCGCGGGCGTTGGCCCACAGGAAGGCGAAGAAGGTCTTGGGCAGCGGCGGTGGCAGCTCCGACGGGTAGGTCGGCACCAAGGCTTCGAAACGGCGGAACAAGGCGGCTCTCCCTGGCCGCGTACAGGGGTGTCCGCCGCGGCCTGTGCTTGTCGGGACAGCGGCCGGTGGGCCGCCGTCAAGGCCGCGGATTATGGGGCGCCGTGGTGCTGAAGGTGGGCAGGTGAACCGGCTTTGCCGGGCACCTCAACCCTCCACGGGGGGCGGGCTGGGCGCAGCCCGGCCCTGGGGGGCTTCAGAAGGTGGTCCACTCGCCGTCGCCATCGCCGCCCGCCATCGCGGGGGCTGGCGCCGGTGCGGCCGAGGGTGCCGGCGCCGCTGCGGGTGCCTTGGCCACGGGCAGGCTGGCCGGGCGCACCGGCGGTTTGTAGGCCGCGGGCTTGGAGGCGGCCGCCGGCTTGTAGGCCGGCGCCGGCGCGCTGGACACGGCCACAGCGCTGGGCGCCTGTTGGGCCGCGGCCACCCGGTAGCGGCTGACCAGCTGGTGCAGCTTCACGGCCTGCTCTTTCAGGCTTTCCGCTGCGGCGGCGCCTTCTTCCACCAGGGCCGCATTGCTCTGCGACATCTGGTCCAGCTGGGTCATGCTGACGGCTACGCCGCTCAGGTGCTGGTTCTGCTCGGCGGTGCTGGCGCTGATTTCGCCGATGACGTCGGACACCTTGTTCACATGGGCCACCAGTTCGCCCATGGTCGTGCCAGCGGCCGCCACCAAGCGGGTGCCGGCCTCCACGCTCTCGACGCTGGCGCCGATCAGCGACTTGATCTCGCGCGCGGCCTCCGCGCTGCGGCTGGCCAGGCTGCGCACCTCGCCGGCCACCACGGCGAAACCGCGGCCTTGTTCACCGGCGCGGGCGGCTTCCACCGCGGCGTTCAGCGCCAGGATGTTGGTCTGGAAGGCGATGCCGTCGATGACGCCGATGATGTCGGCGATCTTCTTCGAGCTGCCGTTGATCTGCTCCATGGTGCTGACCACCTGGCCCACCACCTCACCGCCACGCTGCGCCACCGTGGCGGCGCCCTGGGCCAGCTGGTTGGCCGTGGAGGCGCTCTCGGCGCTGTGGCGCACGGCCACGCCCAGCTCCGTCAGCGCGGAGTTGGTCTGCTGCACATGGGCCGCGGTGTTTTCGGTGCGCTGGCTCAGGTCCAGGTTGCCGCTGGCGATCTCGGCCGCGGCGGTCTGCACGCTGTCGGCGCCTTGGTGCGCCTGCTGCACCATGTTGGCCAGGCCGTTGCGCATCTCGGCCAGGGCGTGCTGCAACTGGCCCAGCTCGTCACCACGGTCGACCTCGATGGTGGTCGTGAGGTCGCCTTCGCCGATGGCGGTGGCGCGGTCGGCCAACTTCAGCAAGGGCTTGATGATGGTGCGGATCAGGTGCCAGGTGCCACCGGCCATGGCCAGCGACAGCACGACCATGATGCCGATGGTGAGGTAGTTGTTGTTCAGGCGCAGCTCGCCCATGTGCGTGCGCAAGGCCGCGCTGCGCTGCTGCTCCAACGTCAAGGTGGCAGCGGCGGCTTCACGCACGGCGGCCAAGGTGGCGTCGCTGGGCTGCGCGGCGTGGCTGGCCACCAGCGGTGCCAGGCGTTCCAGGGCGCGGCGCTCCTCGTCGTCCTGCATCAGCGGCTTCAGCTGCTCGGCCAGCTGGGTCAGGCGCTTGGCCGTGTCTTGCCGGCCCGCGGCGTCGCTGGGCAGGGCCGCGTGCAAGGCGGCCAGGTCCTGGGCGCCGGTCAGCAGGGTCAGCTTGGTCTCCTGCTTCACCATCTGCTCGCTGCTGGAGGCGATCTGCGACACGCTGCGGGCCAGCGACGAAGCCGCCGCGACCGCGATGGTGGCCACCAGTACGACCACGGGGATCCACATCTGGGTGACCAGGGTGATACCACGACGTTGAAAACTCATCTCCAAATCTCCGCTTCAAAAACCCTGCGCTCGGTGAACCCTGGCGCGCTGACGCGCCTGCGCTCTTGGGGTTGTGACTCTTCTCAGGCGCTCTGCAACCTGAAAGCTGCAACGATGCCGGCCAGGCCGTCGGCCTGCTGGCGCAGGCTGGCCGCGGCGGCGGCGCTTTGTTCGACCAGCGCAGCGTTTTGCTGCGTCATCTGGTCCAGTTGGTTGACGCTGTCGTTCACCTGGGCAATGCCGGTGCGCTGCTCGCGCGCGGCCAGGCTGATCTCGGCGACCATGCTGGTCACGCGCTGCACGCTGGTGACGATCTCTTCCATCGTCTGGCCAGCGTTCTGCACCAGGCGCGAGCCGCTTTCCACCTTGTCCACGCTGTCGCCGATCAGCGCCTTGATCTCACGCGCCGCTTCGGCGCTGCGGCCGGCCAGCGTGCGCACTTCGCCCGCCACCACCGCAAAGCCGCGGCCTTGTTCACCGGCGCGGGCGGCTTCCACGGCCGCGTTCAAGGCCAGGATGTTGGTCTGGAAGGCGATGCCGTCGATGGTGCCGATGATGTCGGCGATCTTGCGGCTGCTGCCGTGGATGGCTTCCATGGTCGAGACCACCTGCCCCACCACCGCGCCACCGCGGGCCGCCACCTCGGCCGCGTTGCGGGCCAGGTCATCGGCCTGCGCCGCGGAATCGGCACTGTGCGCCACGGTGCCGCTCAACTCTTCAATGGAACTGGCGGCCACCTGCAGGTTCTTGGCCGTGTGTTCGGTGCGTTCGCTCAGGTCCTGGTTGCCCGTGGCCACCTCGGTGCTGGCCACCTGGATGGACTCGGCCGCTTCGCGCACCTGGCCGACCAGGCCACGCAGGGCGTCCTGCATCTGCTGCAGCGAGCGCAACAGCTTGGCGGCTTCGTCCTGGCCCTGCACATGGATCTCGTCGGACAGGTCGCCGGCGGCGATGCGCCCGGCCACCGCCACGGCGCGGTCCAGCGGGCCCGTGACGCTGCGGATGGTGAACCACAGCAGCGGCACCACCAGCACCAGCGCCAGGCCCACCACGGCCAGACGGATGATGGCCACAGCCTGCGTGGTGCTGGCCATCTCCTCGCGCATCTGCACCTGTTTTTCTTGTTTGGCCTTCAGCGCTTCGTCGGCCAGCTTCACCAGGGCCTGCTTCTTTTCTTCGGCCTGCTGGGCGTAGGCCAGCGCGGCCGGGCCGTCGATCTGCACGCTCTGCAGGCGTTCGCCGATGGGGCCGATGGCTTCGGCATAGTCCTTCAGCAAGGCCGGCAGCGTCTCCATCAAGCCCCGCAACTTGGCGTCGTCGAGGTCGTAGACCTTCACGGCCTCGCCAGCCGTGGCGGCGATCTTCAGTTCGGCCTTCCACAGACCCAGCAGGCGCTCGATCTCGACGGCGTTGGTGGCGCCCACGGCGATGAAGTCCGACTCCAGACGCCGCAGCTCGGCCACGGCGGCGCGGAGTTCGGCCACCTTGGCGGTGCCTTCTTGCGTGCGGTCGAACAACTCGGTCACGCGCGTGATGCCCACTTGGCTGGCCACCACACCCCACACGCCCAGGACCAACAAAGAGGTGGTCACCAGCCCCATGGCCAGCAGCAGGCGGGCGCGGATGGTGAATCGGGTCAGGAATTGCATGCGGAGCCTCCAACGGTTGCCGGAGGTATCGACCTGAGGGGCCGCGGACTTGATGGCAGGTTGGCCAAATTCGCTGGTTTCTGGGTGAAACCGCCCGCGCCCGCGGGTTTGCAACAGCCAAGCACCGCCGCGGTGCGTGCAGGCACCGGCCCGATCGCCACGGCCGGGGCCGCGGCCGCTTCAGCGAACCAGGTGCAGGTCCAGCCGTTGCAGGGTCAGCGCCAGGTCCAAGGGCTTCAGCCAGTAGTCCAGCACGCCCAGCGCCTGGGCGCCGGCCCGTTCTTCGGGCGTGGCGCTGGCCGTCACCACCACCACGCGCAGGCCTTGGCCGGCGGGGTGTTGGCGCAGGCGCTCCAGCCAAGCCAGGCCCGAGCCATCGGGCAGGTGCAGGTCCAACAACACCAGGTCGGGTCGGGGCAGGCTGGGGTGGGTGAGGTGGGCCCACAACGCGGCACCGCTGGCCACGGTGACGAGCTCGATCGCCGGGCGCTGGCGCAGCATGGCCGCCATCAACAAGGCGTTGACGGGGTGGTCTTCCACCAGCAGCACACGGCTTCGCGGCGGCGTGACCGGTGCGGCCGGTTCGGCCGGTTCGGCCAGCGGCTGGCGGGGCACAGGCCGCCCCAGCCCGCCGGTCGGCGCAGGCTCGGCCACCGGGGGGCCGGACGCCCCACCTTCAGAGAGCGCCGTCGCCGCCGGCAACCAGATGCTGAAGGTGCTGCCCAGCCCCAGCCGGCTGCTGGCTTCCAGGCGCCCGCCCATCAGCTGCACCAGGCGCTGCGAGATGGTCAGGCCCAGGCCCGCGCCTTCGATGCCGCTGCGTTCGGCGCCCAGGCGGTTGAACGGCTCGAACAGGTGGGCCAGCTGTTCGTTGGTGAGGCCAGCACCGCTGTCCACCACGTCCAGCCGCCAGCCCGCGGCCTCGGCCCGCACGTCGACCATCACCACGCCGCCGCGGCGGTTGTACTTGATGGCGTTGGCCAACAGGTTGACCAGCACCTCGTGCAGCCGCTGCGTGTCGGCGCACACCCAGGCCTGCGCGGGCACCTTGGCCAGGTGCAGGTGCACACCCTGCGCCTGGGCTTGCAGCTCCAGCAAGCCCATCGCGCGGCTCAAGGCCGGCGCCAGCGGCAGCGGTGCCAGGTCCACCGCCACCTGGCCTTGTTCGGCCCGCGAGATGTCCAGCACCTCGTTGATGAGTTGCAGCAGGTCGCGGCCGGCGTGGTCGATGGTGGCCAGGCGCCGCTGCTGTTCGGCACTCAGGCGGTCGGCGTCTTGTGTGCGCATCAACTGCGCAAAGCCCAGGATGGCGTTCAGCGGCGTGCGCAGTTCGTGGCTCACGCGGGCCATGAAGGCGCTCTTGGCCTGGCTGGCTTGCTCCGCGGCCACCTTGTCGCGCAGGGCCGTCTCCAGCGCGCGCCGCGTGGTCACGTCGGCGATGTAGCCGTGCCACACCAGCGGGCCCAGCGCCGCGGTGCGCGCCACGGCATGTACCTCGTGCCACTGCACACCACCGTCGGGCTGTGGCACCCGCACCTCCAGGCGCCAGGCCCGCTGCGCCCCGGCCACGCCGGACAGGCCGGCAAAGTGTTGCAACAGCGGCTGCCGGTCGTCGGGGTGCAGGCAGTGCAGCCAGGCGTCCAGCGAACGTTGCAGGGTCTGCGGCGCCAGCCGGTAGTGGCTGCGCAGGGCCTCGCTGGCATAGGGCATGGTCACGCGGCCGTCGTCGTGGGCCACGGCTTGGAAGATGACCCCCGGCGCCAAGTCGGCGGCGCGCTTGATGCGCAACAGTTCGTCTTCCAGGCGGCGCCGCTCCTGCATGGGCACGCAGACCAGCGAAAACGTCGTGCCCGCGCCGGTGTCCATGTGCCCGTACAGCATGACGGGCACCGTGCCGCCCTGGCGGTGCCGCAGCTCCAGCGCGAACTCTTCAATGCGGCCATGCAGGCGAAGCAGCGGCAGCAGGTAACTCTGGAAGAGCACACGGCCGCCCGGGGCCATCAACAGGTTCAGCGACACCGGCAGGTCCTGGTGCTGCGCCTCGTCGGGCCAGCCCAGCAGGGTCCGCAGCGGGCGGTTGCTCTGCAGCAGCGCGCCGCCCAGCTCGGCACGCAGCCAGCCGCAGGGCAGGTCGTCGTGCAGGCTGGCGGGGTCGGCACCGGACCAACCCGGCGCCAGCGGCTGTGGTTGGGTCATGGCCGCGGGCTGAACGGCAGGGCACTGGCCACCGGGCCGCGCGCGGCCAACCGCCGGGCTGGCCGCATGTCAGGCCAGGTGCGCACGGATGGCGGCGGTGGTTTCCGCGGCGTGGGTCATGTGCGGGCAGTGCCATTGGGCCTGCAAGACATGCAAATGGCTGTCGCGCAGGTGGGCCTGCATGTAGGCCCCGACGCTGGCCGGGGCAATGGCGTCATCGCTGCACTGCAACACCAACGAAGGCACGCTGACCTGGGCGAGGTCGGCGCGGTGGTCGCTGAGGAAGGTGGCCATCGCGAAGCGCCGGGTGATGTAGGGGTCGCTGGCGCAGAAGCTGGCGCGCAGTTCGTCGGTCAGCGCTTCGGGGTTGCGGCTGTCCATCACCAGCGGGGCCAGGAAGTTGGCCCAACCCAGCAGGTTGCGGTCCATCATGTCGATCAGGCCATCGATGTCGGCACGCTCGAAACCGCCCACATAGTCCGGCGGGTCGTTCAGGTAGCAGGGCGAGGGCGACACCAGCACCAGCTGCGCAAAACGCTCCGGGCTGCGGATGGCGGCCAGCAAGCCGATGGTGGCGCTGACGCTGTGGCCCACGAACACCACATCGCGCAGGTCCAAGCCTTCCAGCAAGGCCAGCACGTCCTCGGCGTAACCCCACAGCGACGCGTGGCGGGTTTCGTCATAGCGGCTGCTGTCGGCACCGCCGCAGCCCACGTGGTCGAAGAGCACCACCTGGTGGGTGTCCTCGAAAGCCGGCGCCACAAAACGCCACATCTGCTGGTCGCAACCAAACCCATGGGCAAACACCATGGGCTGCAGGCCGCGGCCGCTGAGTTTGACGTTGTGCCGTCGCGCGACTTCGCTGGTCATGACCGGATTCCCCCGCATAGGCAAACGTACACGGCTGCCTATCATGCCCGCAGAAGCCCACCGCGCCCATCCTGGCCGGCGCTCAGCGACTGTGACGATGTTCGACTACTTGGTTGTCGGCGGTGGTTCCGCCGGATGTGTGCTGGCCGCCCGGCTCAGCGAAGACCCGGATGTGCTTGTGGGTTTGGTGGAAGCCGGCCCGCGTGACACCAGCGTGCTCATCCACTGCCCGGCCGGCCTGGCACTGCTGGCCAAGAACGGCCAGGCCAACTGGGCCTTGCAGACGGTGCCGCAGGCCGGCCTGAACGGCCGCCGCGGCTACCAACCGCGTGGCAAGGTGTTGGGCGGCAGCAGCTCCGTCAACGCCATGATCTACCTGCGCGGCCAGCCGCAGGACTACGACGCCTGGGCCGCCGCCGGCAACCCAGGCTGGGGCTGGGCCGACGTGCTGCCCTACTTCAAGCGCGCCGAGCACAACGAACGTGGCGCCGACGCCTGGCACGGCCAGGGCGGCCCGCTGAACGTGATGGACCTGCGTTCGCCCAACCGCCACGGCGCGGCGTTCCTGCAGGCCGGCCAGCAAGCCGGCTACGCGCTGAACCCCGACTTCAACGGCGCCGCGCAAGAAGGCGTGGGCCCCTACCAGGTGACGCACCGCAACGGCGAACGCTTCAGCGCCGCCAAGGCCTACATCGCGCCCGCGCTGAACCGCCCCAACCTGCAGGTGCTGACCGACGCACAGGTGCAGCGCGTGTTGTTCGACGAAGCCGACGGTGGCCGCCGCGCCACCGGTGTGGAAGTGCGCCAAGGCGGCCAACTGCGCCAGCTGATGGCCCGCCGCGAGGTCATCCTCAGCGCCGGGGCCTTCCATTCGCCGCAGCTGCTGATGTTGTCGGGTGTGGGCCCGGCGGCCGAACTGCAGCGCCATGGCATCGCCGTGCGCCACGCCCTGCTCGGTGTGGGTCAGCACCTGCACGACCACGTGGACGTGGTGCAGGTGGTCGACGCCCCGCACCTGAAAGACCTGTTCGGCCTGTCGCTGGCCGGCCTGCGTGCGGCCTGGGCCGGCATGCAGGAATGGCGCCAGCACCGGCGCGGTCTGCTGACCACCAACTTTGCCGAAGCCGGTGGCTTCATCCGCAGCCGGCCAGAAGAGAACGCGCCCGACCTGCAACTGCATTTCGTCATCGGCAAGCTGGTGGACCACGGGCGCAAGACGGTGTTCGGCCACGGTTATTCCTGCCATGTGTGCCTGCTGCAGCCGCTGAGCCGTGGCAGCGTGACGCTGGCCAGCGCGCGCCCGCAAGACGCGCCGCTGATCGACCCGGCCTTCTTGCAGAACGACGACGACACGGCGCGCCTGGTGCGCGGCTTCAAGCTGATGCGCCAGTTGCTGCAGCAGCCCGCCCTGGCCCAGCTGGGTGGGCGCGAGCTGGCCAGCTCGGCCGCGGCCACCACCGACACGCAGATCGAAGCCTTCATCCGCCAGCACGCCGACACCATCTACCACCCGGTGGGCACCTGCAGGATGGGCCCCGGGCCGCAGGACGTGGTGGACGCCCAGCTGCGTGTGCACGGCTTGCAGGGCCTGCGGGTGGTGGACGCTTCGGTGATGCCGCGCATCGTGTCGGGCAACACCAACGCGCCGACCATCATGCTGGCCGAGAAGGCGGCAGACCTGATCCGGCAGGCGGCTTGAACGCCGGGGCCGTGGCGCCGTGCCCGGGGCAGACCCCACGGTCCCGTGGCCTCAGTGTGCGGTGCACACTGGTGGCCCGTTGACGCTGTTGCCGCCCCGGGCCACCCGGCCGCGCGGCCCCGAACTTGAAGCACCCCCTGCGCCTGTCCATCCTTGACCAGTCCGTGGCCTGCACCGGCCGCGACGAAGGTCACGCCCTGCGCGACACGCTGGCGCTGGCCGAACACGGTGAAGCCCTGGGCTACCACCGCTTCTGGGTCAGCGAACACCACGGCATGCCCACCATCGTGGGCAGCGCGCCCGAGGTGCTGATGGCCGCCATCGCTGCGCGCACGCAGCGCATCCGCATCGGCAGCGCCGGGGTGATGCTGCCGCACTACGCGGCGCTGAAGGTGGCCGAACAGTGCCGCGTGCTGGACGCGCTGGCGCCCGGCCGCATCGACCTGGGCGTGGGCCGTGCGCCCGGCAGCGACGGCCGCACGGCCCTGGCGCTGAACCCCAACGCCGTGCACCTGGCGCGCACGGCCGACCACTTCCCGGAGCAGGTGCAAGACCTGCAGGCCTGGACCCGCGGCCAACGCCACCAGGGCCTGTGGGCGCGCCCGCTGCCACCGGCCGGCACGCCGCTGGCACAGCTGCCGGAACTCTGGATGCTGGGCAGCAGCGACTACGGCGCCCGACTGGCCGCCCAGCTGGGCTTGCCCTACGCCTTCGCCTACTTCTTCATGGACGGCGAAGGCGCTGAAGCAGCGCTGGCGCTCTACCACCAGCTGTACCAGCCCAGCGAGCGCCACCCCCGCCCGCACGCCACGCTGTGCGTGTGGGCGCTGGCCGCCGACAGCGCGGAAGAAGCCGCCCACCACGCGCTGAGCCGCGAACGCTGGCGGCTGGACCGGCAACGCGGTCTGCTGGGCGCCCTGCGGCCGCCCGACAGCATCGCCGCCGAGGGCTACACCGCCGAAGAATGGCCGCTGGTGCAGGCCACGCGGCGCAAAGCCTTCGTGGGCACTGGCGCGCAGGTGGCCGCACAACTGCAGGCCTTGGCCGAGCAGTTCGGCCTGGCCGAACTGGTGGTGAACACCTGGGCGCACGACCCCGCGGTACGGCGGCGCAGCTATGCGCTGCTGGCGCAGGCCCTGGGCGTTTCGGCCTGAGAACCGCCACGCCGCCAAACCTTTCGGCTTGGCGGCCCAGAAAAAGCGAACCCCGCCAAACCTTTCGGCTTGGCGGCCCAGAAAAAGCGAACCCCGCCAAGCCTTCCGGCTTGGCGGGGCGGGTGGCTTGCCACCGATGGGGCTCCGGAGAGAAGTGGTCCGGGGCCCCTGACGCGCAGTGACTGCGCCGTCGTTGAATGTCGGTCACAACCGACGGCTCAACCTTAGTCCTCTGGCGGCGTCACACCATTGGTTTTTTCAATTCAACCGGCCTTCGCTGAAGTGCTTTGCAAACGCGCCACCAGGGCCGCCACCTTGTCTTCCACCGCGGGCGTCATCGTGATGGTGCGGCCCCATTCGCGGGCGGTCTCGCCCGGCCACTTGTTGGTGGCGTCCAGGCCCATCTTGCCGCCCAGGCCGCTGACCGGGCTGGCGAAATCCAGGTAGTCGATGGGCGTGCTGTCCACCAGGGTGGTGTC
This sequence comes from Rubrivivax sp., assembly GCA_046318395.1. Classification (GTDB taxonomy): domain Bacteria; phylum Pseudomonadota; class Gammaproteobacteria; order Burkholderiales; family Burkholderiaceae_C; genus Rubrivivax. The sequence goes on along the minus strand of JBKCUM010000028.1, from coordinate 61,509 downwards.
GCGCACCGGGTCCATGCGGGTGGTGATGGCCCAGATCACTTCCTGCCAGTTGCGGATGTCCACGTCCTCGTCGGTCACCACGATGAACTTGGTGTACATGAACTGGCGCAAGAAGCTCCACAGCCCGAACATCACGCGCTTGGCGTGGCCGGGGTAGGCCTTCTTGATGGAGATGATGGCCATGCGGTAGCTGCAGCCCTCGGGCGGCAGGTAGAAGTCCACGATCTCCGGGAACTGCTTCTGCAAGATGGGCACGAACACCTCGTTCAGCGCCACACCCAGCACCGCGGGTTCGTCCGGCGGCTTGCCCGTGTGGGTGGAGTGGTAGATGGCGTTTTCGCGGTGCGTGATGCGCGTGATGCGGAACACCGGGAACCAGTCCTGCTCGTTGTAGTAACCCGTGTGGTCGCCGAACGGGCCTTCCAGCGCGTGCAGGTAGCCGCCCTGTTCGCGCAACTTCACCCCGTGTTCACTTTCACCGGTGAAACCCGGCTCGGCCGTGGGGATGTGGCCTTCCAGCACACTTTCGGCGCTGGCCGGCACCTGCAGCGGCAGGCCCTGGCCCACGCCGGTGGCCACCACCTCGGTGCGGCCGCCACGCAGCAGGCCGGCGAACTGGTATTCGCTGAGGCTGTCGGGCACGGGGGTCACCGCGCCCAGGATGGTGGCGGGGTCGGCGCCCAGGGCCACCGCCATCGGGAACGGCTGGCCGGGGTTGGCGCGGGCGAACTCGCGGAAATCCAGCGCACCACCGCGGTGGGCCAGCCAGCGCATGATGACCTCGCGGCGCGAAATCACCTGCTGGCGGTAAATGCCCAGGTTCTGGCGCAGCCGCGGCGCCGGCACGTTCTGCGGCCCACGGGTGACCACCAGGCCCCAGGTGATCAGCGGCCCGGCGTCGCCCGGCCAGCAGGTCTGCACCGGCAGCTTCGTCAAATCCACGTCGGCGCCTTCCAGCACCACGTCCTGGCACGGCGCGTGGCGCACCTGGCTGGGTTTCATGTCCCACAGCGCCTTGGCCATGTGTAACAGCTTCCCGGCGTCCTTCAGACCTTTGGGTGGCTCGGGTTCCTTCAAGCTGGCCAACAGCCGGCCCACGTCGCGCAGCTCGCTGGCGTCTTCCGCGCCCATGCCCAAAGCCACACGCCGAGGCGTGCCGAAAAGGTTGATCAGACAGGGAAATTTGTAACCCTGGGGGTTTTGCAGCAGCACCGCCGGACCGCCGGCGCGCAGCAGCTTGTCGCCGATTGCCGTCATTTCCAGCACCGGTGACACCGAATCGGCCACCTTTTGCAGCTCGTTCAGGCGCTCCAGCTGCCCGATGAAGTCCCGGAGGTCGCGGTATTTCATAGCTTCCAGTTATTAAAGGGAATTTTTATATTCTTGACCGCGTATGTAGCGGTTCCTAGAATCCGCCCCACTCTGAACTTTCAGGGTTTACCCGAGACGCCATCGGCCCTTGTCGATCCCGCCTCGGAAGGCTCCCCGCCCAGCACGCTGCGCGCCCCCTCGGGGCCCGGTGCTGAAAGTGCGGCGGATTATGGCCGTCGCCCCCGAGCCCACACCGCTGTGGGGCCGAGGGCCTGCGGCAGCGAAATGAGGTACACGATGAAGGCATTCGCTCTGCTGCGCCAGGCGCAGCGCGCCACCGGCCGCTCGTTGTCGGTGTTTGTGCAAGACGTGGGCCACGGCATGCTGGCCATCGGCCACAACGGCCTGGCCGTGCTGGGCCTGGCCGTGGTGGGCGTGGTCGCGGTGCTGGGCTTTGCCGCCGGCCAGGCCGATCTGCGCCACCAAGCGGAGTCGCTGGCCCTGGAATGGCTGCAAGAACGCCATGGCGAACGCGCCCTGGCCAACGGTGACCTGCTGCAGGCCGTGGCCGAGCCCGAGGCCATCCAGCGCGCCACCGCCACCGACCCCGCCGACCTGCCCCGCCAACAGGCCGCCGTCGCGCAATGGCTGGCCCGCCGCTACAAGGTGGCGCCCGAGCCCGTGAGCGCCCTGGTGCAAGAGGCCTGGAAGATCGGCCAGCGCGCTTCGCTGGACCCGACGCTGATCCTGGCCATCATGGCCATCGAAAGCAGCTTCAACCCCTTCGCCCAAAGCCCCGTCGGCGCACAAGGCCTGATGCAGGTGATGACGCGCGTGCACGACGACAAGTACGAAGCCTTTGGCGGCAACCACGCCGCGTTCGACCCCATCAGCAACCTGCGCGTGGGCGTGCAGGTGCTGAAAGAGTGCATCCGCCGCGCCGGCAACCTGCAGGACGGCCTGAAGGCCTACGTGGGCGCTGCGCTGTCCGACAACGACGGCGGCTATGCCAGCCGGGTGATGGCCGAGCAAGAATTCCTGCGCCGCGTGGCGGCCGGCAAACAGGTGCCGCTGAACGTGTCCAACCAGCCGGCCGTGCCGCGCGAACCCGCGGCGCCCGAAGCCGACAAGGACGCCCAGGTGGCCCTGCTGCGCTGACCCGCACGCTACACTTCCAACTCTGCGCGACTGGCGATAGGGGGCGACCCAGCCCCTGAGGTGGACCGACCACCGGGAAGCGCAGGCTGGCGGCCACCCCGCCAGTGACCGCCGTGCGCCTGGGCAGCCCTCGACCACACCGATGCAACGCTCGGCGTGGCCCTCGAAGGCCCTTCAACCCTGAAGAGGACTGCCATGTTCGACCGCAACCAATCCACGCTCGCCAACGTCGACCCCGAAATCTGGGCCGCCGTGCAGGCCGAAAACCGCCGCCAGGAAGAGCACATCGAGCTCATCGCGTCGGAGAACTACACCAGCCCGGCCGTGATGCAGGCCCAGGGCAGCCAGCTGACCAACAAGTACGCCGAGGGCTACCCCGGCAAGCGCTACTACGGCGGCTGCGAACACGTCGACGTGGTGGAACAACTGGCCATCGACCGCCTGAAGCAGCTGTTCGGCGCCAACTTCGCCAACGTGCAGCCCAACAGCGGCAGCCAGGCCAACCAGGCCGTGTTCTTCGGCCTGCTGCAGCCCGGCGACACCATCATGGGCATGAGCCTGGCCGAAGGTGGCCACCTCACGCACGGCATGCCGCTGAACATGAGCGGCAAGTGGTTCAAGGTGGTGAGCTACGGCCTGGACGCCAACGAGGCCATCGACTACGACGCGATGGAGCGCCTGGCCCACGAACACAAGCCCAAGCTCATCATCGCCGGGGCCAGCGCCTACAGCCTGCACATCGACTTCGAGCGTTTCGCCAAGGTGGCCAAGGCCATTGGCGCTTACTTCATGGTGGACATGGCGCACTACGCCGGCCTGATCGCCGCCGGCGTGTACCCCAACCCCGTGCCGCACGCCGACGTGGTGACCAGCACCACGCACAAGAGCCTGCGCGGCCCGCGCGGCGGCATCATCCTGATGAACGACGAGGCCATCGCCAAGAAGATCAACAGCGCCATCTTCCCGGGCATCCAGGGCGGCCCGCTGATGCACGTCATCGGCGGCAAGGCCGTGGCCTTCAAGGAAGCGCTGACGCCGGAGTTCAAGGCCTACCAGGCCCAGGTGGTGGCCAACGCCAAGTTGCTGGCTGAAACGCTGATCAGCCGCGGCCTGCGCATCGTCAGCGGTGGCACGCAAAGCCACGTGATGCTGGTGGACCTGCGCCCGAAGAACCTGACCGGCAAGGAAGCCGAGGCCATCCTGGGCGAAGCCCACATGACCTGCAACAAGAACGGCATCCCCAACGACCCGCAAAAGCCCATGGTGACCAGCGGCATCCGCCTGGGCACGCCGGCCATGACCACACGCGGCTTCAAGGAAGAACAGGTGCGCGCCACCGCCCACCTGATCGCCGATGTGCTGGACAACCCGCACGACGCCGCCAACATCGCCACGGTGCGCGCCAAGGTCACAGCCCTGACGCGCGACTTCCCCGTGTACCGGTGAAGTCCAGGTGACCCCCCCCCGTTGCGCCGTCGGCGCTCCCCCCCAGGGGGGCGCAGCCTACGGCCCGGCGAAGCCGGTTCCGTGGCTGCCGCTTGGCATACGCTGATCCATGCGTTGTCCGTTCTGCAGCCACGGTGAGACCCAGGTCGCCGAGACCCGGGAATCCGATGAAGGCGGTGTCATCCGGCGCCGCCGCAAGTGCCTGAAGTGCGACAAGCGCTTCACCACCTATGAGCGCATCGAGATCGCGCTGCCGGCGGTGGTGAAAAAAGACGGCTCGCGCACCGACTTCGACCCCGCCAAAGTGCGCGCCAGCATGATGCTGGCGCTGCGCAAGCGGCCGGTCAGCGTCGAACAGATCGACGCCGCCATCGAACGCATCCAAGACAAGTTGCTGACCAGCGGCGAACGCGAACTGCCCAGCACGCGTGTGGGCGAACTGGTGATGCGCGAGCTCAAGCGCATGGACAAGGTGGGCTATGTGCGCTTCGCCTCGGTGTACCGCAGCTTCGAGGACGTGGACGAGTTCCGGCAGCTGATCCGGGACATCTGACGGCCGCGAGCGGGTCCCGCCTTTGGTGGGACTCACCCCTCAGCAGGTCCACCCCTGCGGCCGCCCGTCGGAGGGACGCCAGAACCGGCGCCGATTCCTAAAGTGCCTCCCGTGCCGAACCACGGCACACCTTGGAGGCACCCATGCAAACCCACACCCCGCAGCCCGCTGCGCTGAACCGGCCCACCCTTCGTCGATCGCGTGGCCTGACTTTGATTGAGACCTGCACGGTGATGGCCGTGGGATGCACCCTGTTGGGCCTGGCGGCGCCCAACCTGAAGACCTTCAGCGAGCGGCGCGAGCTGGAGGCGGTGTCGGCGCAGATGCGCACCAACCTGGCCCACGCCCGCAGCCTGGCGGCGGCACAAGGGCTGAACGTGCAGGTGCAGTTCAGCGGCCCACGCTGCGTGGTCACTTACATCGGTCCCACCACGTCTTGCCAATGCAACGGCAGCGGGCAGGCCCTGTGCGTGGCGCCGGTGAACGTGTTGCACGTGATGCACCAGCCCCAGGGTAGCCGCGTGAGCTGGCAGTCGAACAGCACCCACCTGACGCTGGACGCCGCCAAGGGCACCGTGACGCCCACCGCCACGGTCAGGATCACCAGCCAGTCCGGGTTGGAGTTGCGCAACGTGGTCAACCTGATGGGCCGGGTCCGCCAATGCGCGGCCACCGCAGGCCTGGCAGGCTACCCTGCCTGCTGACACCCCGCACCCACGGGGTCCACCGACCAGCGGCACGGCAAGTCCGACAAACGGCGCGGCGCTGCGCCCGTCAAGCGCTACTGTCCGGCCATGATGCTGCGACAACTGCCTTCTCACCGCCACCACCGAACCCGCTGTCGCCAGAACCGGGGCTTCAGCCTGCTGGAGCTGATGATCGCCTTGGTGGTGGTCGGCATCCTCGTCTCGATCGCGCTGCCGTCGTTCAACAACGCCATGCGCAAAAGCCGCCGCGCCGACGCCTACACCGCGCTCAGCGCTGTTCAGCTGGCGCAAGAACGGTGGCGCGCCAACCGCAGCACGTACAGCAACAGCCTGGGCAGCACCGGTCTGAACTTGCCCAGCAACTCCCCCAACGACCACTACGAACTGGCCATCGACGCCTCTGACGGCACCAGCTACACCGTGACGGCCAGCGCCAAGTCCACCAGTTCGCAAAGCGGCGACGGCAACTGCGTGCGGCTGCGCCTCACGATGGCCAACGGCAGCATCACCTACAGCAGTGCGCCTGCCACCGGCTCCACGTTCGACAGCGCTGCGAACAACCCCTGCTGGAACCGGTCATGAAGCCCACGTCTCCTTGGCGCCGGCTGGCGGCTGGCTTTTCACTGATCGAACTGATGGTGGTGGTCGCCGTGACCGCGGTGGTGCTGACCCTCGCCGCCCCCTCGTTCTTCGACTACCAGCAGGTGCAGCGACTGAAAAGCGTCAACAGCCAAGTCGTCACCGACATGAACCTGGCCCGCAGCGAGGCCGTTTCGCGGGGCACCTTCCTGCGGGTGTCGTTTGGGCAGAACTCGACCAGCACCTGCTACACCCTGTACCTGGCGCAGATGAACAGCCTGCTGTGCGACTGCACCAAGGGCCCCGGCGAAGCCTGCAAGAACAATTCCGGCACGGTGCCCATCAACGTGTCTGAAGTGCGCACCGTGGTGCAACCACGCAGCACAGGCATCACCATCCTCACGCCTGCGCAGTCCGACCCCAAGCTCGCATTCAACTCGACCACCGGCGGCATCCTGTCCATCGGCGTCGACACCCTGGGCACACCGCTGCAGCAGTTCGAGATCAAGGTCAGCCTGGACGACAACCGCTTCCTGAAGACCACCCTGGGCAAAACCGGCCGCCCGGCCGTTTGCGCCAGCACCACCGGGCTGGGGAGTGCGCTGTGCTGAACAACTTGAAGCCCGGCAACCGAGGTTGGCGCAGCACGCAAAGCGGCTTGTCGTTGGTCGAGATGCTGGTGGGCGTGGTCGTCGGCCTGCTGGTGGTGGGCGCCGCGGCGCTGATGACTTCCTCACAGCTGAGCGACACGCGCCGACTGCTGATCGAAACGCAGCTGCAGCAAGACCTGCGCGCGGCCACGGACATCATCACGCGAGAACTTCGTCGCGCCGGCTCCATCGCCGTCAACGACGGCGCGCGCTCGGGGATCTTCAACCAAACCACGCCAGCATCGACGGTGTCGATCAACATCTACGACACCGTCACCGTCGCCACAGCCGGGGACACGGTGGACTACGCGTACTACCGCAACAACGCATCGACCGGTCCGTACGGCTTTCGTCTCAGCGGCGGCGTCATCCAGTCACGCTTGGACAGCACCGTCTGGCAAGAGTTGACCGACAGCCGTGTGCTGGTCATCGACAGCTTCGTCATCTCAGAAAACGACACCGTCCCCGACGCGCGGCTGCCTTGCCCCAAAGACTGCCCCACCGGGGGCGCTGACAGTTGTTGGCCCACCGTCCGGGTGCGCGAACTGGAGCTCAACATCACAGGCCACCACCCCAGCGACGCCACCGTGACGCGCAGCATTCGCAGCGTCATCAGGCTCCGCAACGACCGGTTGACCCTGGCCTCCAATACCGTCTGCCCGCCATGAACACAGCATGCACCCCGAAGCGCTACCCCCGCTCGGCTCAACGCGGCTTGGCCTCCCTGGTGGTGGTCATGGTGCTGTTCGGCATCGTGGCATTGGTGGCGGCTTACACCAACCGCAACCTCATCTTTGAGCAGCGCACCTCGCTCAACCAGTACCGGTCGACGCAAGCACTGGAGGCCGCCGAAGCCGGGCTGGAGTGGGCCAAGGCCCTGCTCAACAGCGGCCGCATCAACGCCACCTGCCAACCCAGCACGGCCACCGCCGACAACAGCTTCCGCCAGCGTTACCTGTCCATCGACGCCGACGGCCTGGTCATGCCTGTGGCCAACCTGAACCCACCGGCGTCGCCCGACACCAGCGCGCTGACCGCGGCCTGCGTGCGCAACGGCACCGGTTGGTCTTGCAGTTGCCCGGCGACGGGCGTACCCACACCTGCGACCTCCGGCGACCAGGTGAACCCTGCGTTCCGGGTGCGCTTCATTGGTGGCCAAGGGCAGGCCGGGGTGGTCCGCCTCGAAGTGAACGGGTGCACACGTTTTGACCGCGAGGGCTGTTTGAACTTCTTGGGCACGTCCACAGGCGGCGGTGCTGGCGCTGGCGCCGACCGCAGCATGGGCTTGGCCAACGACGGCCGGGTGATCATCACCGAACTCATCAGCCTGGCCAGCGGACTGCCCAGCCCTCCGGTAGCGGCCTTGACGGCCGGTGGCAACGTCAACCTGGGCGGCGCCACGGCCAGGCTGGCGAACGGCCATGTGCCCAGCGGTGGCTGGACCGTTCACACCGCGGGGACGGTGACCGCAGCGGGCCTGCAGTTGGAGAGCCTGCCCGGCACGCCCGGCGGTTTGTCGCTGCTGGAAAGCGACGGCCAACTGCCCACGGGCACCGACCGCCTGTTCGCTTCGGTCTTCAACATGTGGCCCGACACCTTCCGCACCCAACCCGGCATCGTGGTGCTGGACGCCACGGCCACCGGCTGCAGCGCCGGCGGCTGCACGGCTGCGGCCGTGCGCACCGCCAGTCAACAGTTCCCTGGGCTGCCCATCTGGGTGGCCGGTGACCTGGTGGTGGACAGCACCGGCGATATCGGCAGCACCACAGAACCCGTGGTGGTGGTGGTCAACGGTGACCTGACCTTCTCGAGCGCCGGCGCGACGACCTCGCTGTTCGGGGTGGTGTTTGTGCGCAAGGCCACCTGGACGTCCGCGGGCGCGGGCCTGATCAGGGGCGCGGTGATCGCGCAGGGCGCCGTCTCGGGCAGCATGACCACGCAGGTCAGCTACGCGGCCGATGTGATCAAGCGCGCACGCCTGGCCACGGGCTCTTTTGTGCGCATCCCCGGTGGCTGGAAAGACTACTGCTCGGGTGCTGCCAACGTGATCGACTGCCGGTGACCCCATGAAGACCTCCACAGCCTGTTCCCGCCTTGCATGGAACCGCCAACGCGGCGTGTCACTGATCGAAGCCTTGGTGGCCATGGCGGTCATGGCCATCGGCATGTTGGGCGTCGTCGGCCTGCAAGCCACCCTGCGGTCGAACGCCGACGTGACCCGACAGCGTGCCGAGGCCGTGCGCATCGCGCAGGCAGACATCGAACGCTGGCGCAGCTTCACCACCTTGGACATGCCCTCGGTCGTCCCCACACCGCCAGCGCCTGCCCACATCGTTGCCTTCAACGACATGCAGTCGGGCACGGTGAACATCAGCGGCGACAACGCGAGCTACGTGCTGACCCGCACCGTCAGCGCAGTGACAGGCACCGTCGGACGCAACGTCTCGGTGACGGTGGGCTGGACCGACCGAACCGGCACGGCCCAGAACGTCACGCTGACCAGCCAGATTGCCGGCATCCTGCCCGAAGTCTCTGCGGCGTTGGTGCTGCCCTCTCGCACGCTGAGCAACAAGACCGTCAAGGGCCGCAACGGCAGCATCCCCGTGTCCGCATTGGACCAGGGCGACGGCACCAGCCGCTTCAGCGTACCCGGCACATCCAGCACCCAGTGGGTCTTCAACAATACTTCGGGCCTGATCACCAGCATCTGCAACGGCGGCACTTGCACCGTCGGCAACTTTGCACTGCTCGCCGGCTACCTGCGTTTCGCCTTGCCGGTCGATGGCTTGGGTGACCCCGTCCAGCCCAGCCACACCCTGAGCCCCCCCAACGCCAGCGAAACGCCGCTGTCGCCCGTCCCGACCGGCGGCAACTTCAGTATTCGCGTGAACACCACGGCGCCAGCCATAGCCACCGTGGGTTGCGCCCACGACGAGCAGGCCGGTTACGTCGCCTACTACTGTGCGATGCCCTTGGCCCCCACGGGCGCACAGTGGAGCGGCACGCCGGAAGCCTTCGGGTTCGCCATCGCCTCCGACGCCGACGACGACAACGACAACGAATTCAAGGTGTGCCGATACACGCCCGACCCCACCAGCGACACCACCACCGACCCCATCAACCACCCCAGGACCTACACCAGCGTGGGGGTCTCCTTGGTGAACCAGAACTACCTGGTGATCCGCGCCGGCTACGACAACACCAGCTTCAGTTGCCCGCTGGACAATGCCGCCACGCCCGACGTGGATGGCGACACCCGCCTGCACCAACCCAGTCCGAACTGAACGACCATGCCGTTTTCCCCGCTCGACCTGTCGCAGATGCAGCAGGCGCTGCTGCAGGCCGAACAGGCCATCGGTCTGAGCGAACCCAACCCACGCGTCGGCTGCGTGCTGGGACACGAGGATGGCCGGGTACTGGGCATGGGCTTCACGCAGCAGGCCGGCGGCCCGCATGCGGAGGTGATGGCTTTGCGGGCGGCTGCGGCCCTGGGCCACGATGTGCGGGGGTGCACGGCCTGGGTGACGCTGGAGCCTTGCGCCCACCACGGGCGAACGCCACCTTGCTGTGATGCCCTGGTCAACGCCGGCGTGCGCCGCGTGGTGGTGGCCCTGCAGGACCCGTTCCCCCAAGTGGCCGGCGCCGGTTTGGCCCGCTTGCGCGCCGCGGGCGTGGAGGTGCTGCTCGCCGGACCGTCCACCGAAGAAGCGGCCCTGGCCAACGCGGCCCTGGAACTGAACATCGGCTTCTTTTCCCGCTTCCAGCGCGGCAGGCCCTGGGTGCGATTGAAAGCGGCCACCTCGATGGATAGCAAGACCGCGTTGCCCGATGGCCAGAGCCAATGGATCACCGGCGAAGCGGCCAGGCAAGACGGCCACGCCTGGCGCCGCCGGGCCGGTGCCATCCTCACCGGCTTGGGCACCGCCCTGCACGACGACCCCCGTCTGGACGTCCGGGGGGTACCCACGACCGTGCAGCCGCGCCGTTTGCTTCTGGACACCCACTACCGCCTGCCGCCAACCGCCAAGCTCCTGGCGCCACCGGGCGTGCTGCAAGTCTTCGGTGGCCCCGGTTCGCCCGAGAACGCCCAACGCCAAGCAGCCCTGCAAGCCGCTGGCGCGCAACTGTGCGAGTTGCCCTTGGTGAAGGGGCGCCCAGACCTGCACGCACTGATGCAGCGGCTGGCACAGGACGGCGTGAATGAACTGCACGTGGAAGCTGGCGCCGTGCTCAACGGGGCCTTGCTGAGCGCGGGCCTGGTGGACGAGTGCCTGGTTTACGTGGCCCCGCTCTGGCTCGGTGAGGGCTTGCCGATCGCGGCCTTGGGACGCCTGCCGCGGCTGGCCGACGCAACACGCTGGCAGTGGCTGGACACCGCCCTGGTGGGCGGCGATCTGAGAATTCGTGCACGCCTTGCAGGCCCCAGAAACGTGTCGACACCCTTTACAGATGCCCCGTCACGCGAATGGGGGGGGCAGCGCTAAGTACCTGATCTGTATGATCGTTTTCAGTTGGCTCAGGCTTTGCTTGTCATCACGCAACTTTCCGAAATTGGCCCTCTGGGCTTGGAGTAGACCGATGAAATTTTCCCGTTGGGCCCTGTCGGCCGCCGCGATTTCTGCCTTGATGGTCGGCGGCGTGGCGCGCGCTGAACTGAAGACTTACATCGATCAAGACGAGAAGGTCGGTGATGCAGCGCTGGTGCCGGGTTCGCAGTCCGCGGTGCAACGTGACCTGTTCCTCGACGCCATCGTCGCGACGTCGCTGAAGACCGAAACCTTCGAATCGTTCACCAACGGAACCAAGGCTACCAACGGCTTGACGGTGTTCGGCGCCAACTCTGGCATCACCATGACTTCCATCCCCGGCGCGGTCAACAACGTCACCGGCGACGAAAGCACGCTCACCGGCCGCTTCAACACCACCCAAGGCTGCACCAACCCGCTGGGCTGCAACTGGTGGGAAACCGACGGCGGCTTCACGATTTCGTTCGACCGCGGCTATTCCGCCTTTGCCTTCTACGGCACCGACTTCTCTGACTACGGCGCCACGGTCACCTTGCAGTTGGTGAACAGCATCACCGGCGAAATCTCCAGCATCCTGGTGAGCCAGGGCGGCCAGGTGGTGAACGCCAACGCCCAGACCTCCACGAACGACGGCGGCAGCGGCAAGGGCGGCTCGACCAGCACCGACGTGAACAACACCGGTTCGCTGTTGCACTTCGGCTTCACCGACAACAGCGGCACGACGTACAGCAGCGCCACCATCCTGATTTCGCAGATCCAGGGCAGCCCCAACGGGACCGACTTCGTCGGCTTCGACGATTTCATCGTCGGCGATTCCAAGATGGGCGGCAACGTCCCCGAACCCGGCAGCCTGGCCCTGGTGGGTCTGAGCTTGCTCGGCTTGGCTGCTGCCCGCCGCCGCAAGGCCGCCGCACAGGCCTGACCTTTCCCAGCGCCAAACAGGGCGGGGCCGCAAGGCACCCGCCCTTTTTCTTTGCCGGCGGTGCTTTTCCATGCACCCCACGCGGCCGGTTCTGCCGCCAGGAACCGGCCTGTAACCCTGCCGCCTACAATCGCTGCATGCCTATTTCCCCCGTTCCCGAGCTGGTCGCTGAACTGGCGGCTGGCCGCATGGTCATCCTCGTCGACGAAGAAGACCGCGAAAACGAGGGTGACCTCGTGCTGGCGGCCGAGCATGTCACGCCCGAAGCCATCAACTTCATGGCGCGTTATGCGCGCGGCCTCATCTGCCTGACGCTCACACGCGAGCGCTGCGAGGCGCTGAACCTGCCGCCCATGGCCAGCCGCAACGGCACCAAACACGGCACGGCCTTCACGGTGTCCATCGAAGCCGCCACCGGCGTGACCACCGGCATCTCCGCCGCCGACCGCGCCCGCACCGTGGCCGTCGCCGTGGCGCGCGACACCAAGGCCAGCGACCTGGTGCAACCCGGCCACATCTTCCCGCTGCAGGCGCAGGACGGCGGCGTGCTGATGCGCGCCGGCCACACCGAAGCCGGTTGCGACCTGGCCGCCATGGCCGGGCTGATGCCCGCGGCCGTGATCTGCGAGGTGATGAAGGACGACGGCACCATGGCCCGCCTGCCGGACCTGGAGGTCTTCGCGCGGGAACATGGCCTGAAGATCGGCACGATCGCCGACCTGATCGGCCACCGCAGCCGCCACGAAACCTTGATCCACCGCCTGGGTACCCGCCGCATGGCCACGCCCCAGGGTGAGTTCGATTGCGTCACCTACCGCGACAAGGGCGGCTCGCTCCACCTGGCCTTGCACCTGGGCCACTGGACCGCGGCCGACGAAGTGCCGGTGCGCGTGCACGAACCCTTCACCGCACTGGACCTGCTGGACGCCGGCGGTGGCGGCCATTCCTGGCCCCTGCCCCGCGCCCTGGAAGCGCTGCAACAAGCCGGTCGTGGTGTGGCGGTGCTGTTGAACTGCAGCCACGACACCGAAGCGCTGTTGCCACAGCTGGTCCCTCCGGCCGCGCCGCCCGCCGCCCCGGCCCGCGGCCAGATGGACCTGCGCACCTACGGCGTGGGCGCCCAAATCCTGCGCGACCTGGGCGTGCGCCGCATGCAGCTGCTGGGCAGCCCGCGTCGCATGCCCAGCATGGTGGGCTACGGCCTGGAAGTCACGGGCTACAAGGCCTCGGCCGCCTGAAAGGGAACGCATGCAGAACGCAGACAAAGGCGACAGCGCCGAACTGGCCGGTGAAGGCCTGCGCATCGCCATCGTGCGGGCGCGCTTCAACGACGCCATCACCAACAAGCTGGCCCAGGCCTGTCTGGCCGAACTGGAGCGGCTGGAGGTGGACGCCAGCGACATCCGCCACGTCACCGTGCCCGGCGCGCTGGAAGTGCCGGTGGCCTTGAAGGCGCTGGCAGAAAGCGGCGAATACGACGCGCTGATCGCCCTGGGTTGCATCATCCGTGGCGAGACCTACCACTTCGAACTGGTGGCCAATGAAAGTGGCGCCGGCGTCAGCCGCGTGTCGCTGGACCACAGCCTGCCCATCGCCAACGCCATCCTGACGGTGGAAAACGAAGCCCAGGCCTGGGCCCGCACCGAAGAAAAAGGCCGCGACGCGGCCCGCGTGGCGGTGGAGATGGCCAACCTGCTGGAAGACCTGTCGTGAGCGAAAACGCCCCCAGCGAAGCCCGCCGCCCCGCGGCCCCGGCCCGCAAGCGCCCGGCCCAGAAGTCGCCTCGCCGCCGTTCGCGCGAACTGGCGTTGCAGGGCCTGTACCAGTGGCTGGTGGGCGGTGCCGAGCCCGCCGTCATCGATGCCCACATGCACGAGCAAGACGGCTTCGACAAGTGCGACCGCGAGCACTTCGACGCGCTGCTGCACGGCTGCATCGGCGAGGCTGCGACGCTGGACGCCGTGTTGGCCAAACACGTGGACCGCCGCACCAACCTGCTCTCGCCCATCGAACACGCCGTGTTGATGATCGGGGCCTACGAGCTGACGCACTGCATCGACATCCCTTACCGCGTGGCGATCAACGAAGCCGTGGAACTGGCCAAGGCTTTCGGCGGCACCGACGGACACAAGTACGTCAACGGCGTGCTCGACAAAGCCGCGGGCGACCTGCGCCCGGTGGAAGTGGCCGCCCGCAAGACCGCCCGCAGCGCCCCGTGACCGCGGGCGCCCCGCAGGCCGCGCCACGCCTGGCGCAGCGGCTTGAGCACATCGAGCCCTTCTGGGTGATGGAGTGCGCCAAAGCCGCCGACCGCATCGCCCAAAGCCCGGCCTGCGACCCGGCCCAGGGCGGCGAGGCCATGCTCTACCTGAACATCGGCGAGCCCGATTTCACAGCGCCGCCCTTGGTGCAACAGGCCGCGCAGGCCTGCCTGGCCGCGGGCCGCACCCAGTACACGCCGGCCCTGGGCCTGCCTGCACTGCGGCAAGCCTTGTCGGGCTGGTACGCCCACCGCTTCGGGCTGGACATCGCGCCGGAACGCATCGTCGTCACCGCGGGCGCTTCCGCCGCCCTGCAGCTGGTGTGCCTGGCCTTGTTCCAGCCCGGCGACGAGGTGCTGATGCCCGACCCCAGCTACCCCTGCAACCGGCACTTCGTGGCGGCCGCCGGGGCGCAGGCGCGGCTGCTGCCGGCCGCCCCGGCACAACGCTTTCAGCCCGACGCCGCGGCCGTGGCCCAGGCCTGGACTCCTGCCACGCGCGGCGTGCTGCTGGCCAGCCCCGGCAACCCCACGGGCACCAGCATCGCGCGCAGCGAAATGGCGGCCATCGCGCAGACCGTGCGTGCGCGTGGCGGTGTGACCCTGGTCGACGAGATCTACCTGGGCCTGAGCTACGACGAAGCCTTCAGCCAAAGCGTGCTGGGCTTGGAAGACGGCCTCGGCGAGGCCATCGTCTCGGTGAACAGCTTTTCCAAGTACTTCGGCATGACGGGCTGGCGCCTGGGCTGGCTGGTGCTGCCGCCCGCGCTGGTGGCGCCGGTGGAGAAGTTGGCGCAGAACCTGTTCATCTGCCCCTCGACGCTGGCACAGCACGCGGCGCTGGCCTGCTTCGACCCGGCTTCGCTGGCCGAGTTTGAACGCCGGCGCGCTGAAATGCGGTCGCGCCGCGACTACATCGTGCCGGCACTGAATGCGCTGGGCCTGACCGTACCGGTGGTGCCCGATGGCGCGTTCTACGCCTGGGCCGACGTGTCGCGCTACAGCACCAGCAGCTGGGATTTCTGCCACGAGCTGATGCACACCGCCCACGTCGCGCTGACCCCGGGCCGGGACTTCGGCCCGGCCGCCGCCGAACGCTACCTGCGCCTGTCCTTCGCCAGCAGCCTGCCGACGCTGCAGGCCGCCGTGGCCCGTTTGGGCCGCGCGCTGCAAGGCCGCTGAGCCGTGCGTGCCTGGGCGCCGGCACCACCGCCCGGCTGCAACAGCGTGGCAGGTTCAGCACTTCGGCGGATAAAGGCGTGACAAGCCGTTAAACGCGCGGTCAAAACCATGCTTTTTGGGGGGTGCCTGGGCCGCCAGCCCCGTAAGCTGCCCGACTGTGGGATTCAAGCCTTTCCAACCACCGCCATCAGCACCACCCGGGGCCGCGACCGAGTTCGCCGCCACGGAAATGGTGACGGACGCGGATTTGGCAGCCGCCGAAGCCGCGGCGGGCTTGTTGTCGCAGCCCACCACGTTCACACCTGCACCGGCCCCCTCCACGCCCGCGGCCGCACCAGGTGAGGCCGCAGCGGCCCCACACGGACCGCTGGCCGACAAACCCTGGCCCGCCATCACGGCGCGCGCCTTCCACGCCAGCCAGCCCAGCGTGGCGCCGCCCTCCACGCAAGGCAGCGACGCCAGCAGCGGCGTGGACTCGCTGCCAGCCGATTCCCTGCCGCCAGACTCGCTGCCGGCCCCCGATTCCCTGCCCGCTGAACTGGGCGATGAACTCGCGACGGCGACCGTGCCCACGCTGTCGCACATCGGCCGCTATGCGTTGAAACACCCGTTGGGGCAAGGTGGCCTGGGCACGGTGTACGAAGCCTGGGACCCGCTGCTGTCGCGCACGGTGGCCGTCAAGACGCTGCAGTTCAACCTGGACACGCCCACGCGTGTGTCGCTGGACGGCCTGTTCCTGAACGAAGCGCGGCTGGCGGCTGGGCTGAACCACCCCGGCATCGTCACCATCTTCGACGCGGGTTTGTCGGCGCACGGCGTCTACATCGCGATGGAACGCCTGCGCGGCCAAGACCTGCGCCAAGCCCTCGCCGGTGGTTGGCGGCCCGACGTGGCCACCAGCGCCCTGCTGGCGCGCCGCGTGGCCGACGCCCTGGCCTATGCGCATGGCAAGGGTGTGGTGCACTGCGACATCAAGCCCGGCAACATCTTCATCAACCACCGCGAACGGCCCAAGCTGCTGGACTTCGGCATCGCGCGCGTGGCCCACAGCACCGAACTGCCGGGGCTGGAAGGCCTGGTCAGCGGCTCTCCGCACTACCTGGCACCCGAGCAGTTGCTGGGCCAAGCGGTCGACGGCCGCACCGACCTGTATTCGCTGGGCGTGGTGCTTTATGAACTGTTGGTCGGCCACAAAGCCTTTGACGGCCCGACGCTGCGCGACATCACCGAAGCCGTGCTGAACCCGCAGGTGCCGCCGGCACACACGGTGAACGCCGAGGTCCCGGCGGAGCTGTCGGCCATCGCCGCGCGCGCCATGGCACGCCAGCCGGCCGACCGCTTCCGCAGCGCGGCGGACTTCAGCCTGGCCCTGCGCCGTTGGCTGGGGCGCCAAGGCCAGGCCCCCAATGCCACGGGCAGCGCTGCAGCGCCGGTCTTCGAGACCCCTCGCCCGCGGCCCGCCCCCATCCGCCAACGCACGGCGCAAGGCCGTTGGGTGCTGGTCGGTACCGCAGCCGCCGTCGTGGCCGCCGTGGCCCTGTTCGTCACGGCCCGGCGTTTGGCCGCGCCGGCCCCGGTGCCGGCTGCTGCTGACATGGCACCAACGGTCACCCCTGCCGCAGCACCGCCCGTGGCAGCCACCGCACCCACCGGCAGCCCACCCGCTGGCACGCCGGGCGAAGCCACGGCAGGCGGCCCTGTGACGCAGGCCGGCACGCCGGCCGCAACACCCCCCGACGCCACGGCGGCCGGCACCGCGCCCACGCGCAGCACGCCGGACGCACGCAGCACCCCCGCCAAGCCCAGCAACCGCACGGCCAACGTGGCGGCACGCGACACGCGGCTGCCGCTGGCCAGCCCGGCGGCACCGGCGGTGCAAGGGGTGCTGCAACTGGCCATCTCGCCCTGGGGGCAGGTGGAAGTCAACGGCCAGGCCATGGGCACCACGCCGCCACTGACGCGCCTGGAACTGCCCGAAGGCAGCCACACCATCACCGTGCGCAACGGCGACTTCCCACCACACAGCGTGACGGTGCAGGTCAGTGGCGACCAACCCGTCACCGTGCGGCACCGTTTCGGCTCATGAACTACACCCCACCCGTCATGCCAGGCCGCCACGGCTTGGCCCGCTCTGCAGCGCTGACGGCGTGGGCCGCCCTGGCCCTGCTGGCGGGTTGCGCCGCGCCACCACCGCCGGCACCGCCCGCCCCCACCGGCTTGACGGAGCTGATGGCCCAGCCCGGCGAACGCGCCCTCTTCGACGGCCTGCGTGCCTACGACGATGGCCAGTACAGCCAGGCCGAGACCGCGCTGAAGTTGGCGCTGGCCAGCGGCCTGCGCAATGGCCGCGACCAGGCCACGGCGCACAAGCTGCTGGCCTTCATCTACTGCACCAGCCAGCGGCCCAGCGAGTGCGAGGCCGCCTTCCGCCAGGCCCGCCAGGCCGACCCGCAGTTCGCGCTGAGCCGCTCGGAAAGCGGCCACCCGCTCTGGGGCCCGGTGTTCCAACGCAGCCAGCAGCCCTGAGGGGCTTCTCCCAGACAAGGCGGCCGCCGACAGGCAGGCCCACACCCAGAAGGGCCGGCGCCGAGCAGGCCCGGCGGTGCGCGCTGGGGGCTCCCGCATAATCCGGCCGCTCATGTTGCCGATGTTGCCGACCACGCCAGCCTCCCTGGCCCTGCCCCCCACCCCCGACACCTTCCGGCACCCGGTGCGGGTGTACTGGGAAGACACCGACGCCGGCGGCGTGGTGTTCTACGCCAACTACCTGAAGTTCTTCGAACGGGCGCGCACCGAGTGGCTGCGCAGCCTCGGTTTTGAGCAGCAGGCCTTGCGCGAACAAACCGGTGCCATCTTTGTGGTGGCCGACACCCGCGTGCGCTACCTGCGGCCGGCGCGGCTGGACGACCTGCTGGACGTGACGGTCGTGCTGCGCCAGGCCGGCAAGGCCAGCCTGCACATCGCTCAACAGGCCTGGCGCGCCGGGCAACTGTTGGCCGAAGGCGAGATCCGCATCGGCTGCGTGGACCAGGGAACCTTCCGGCCCACGCGCATTCCTACCGTCATCCTTGACCGCCTCGCATGAACCAGGACCTCTCCATCCTCACCCTCGTCAGCCAGGCCAGCCTGGTGGTGCAACTCGTCATGGCCGGTCTGGTGCTCATCTCGCTGGCCAGCTGGACGGTGATCTTCGGCAAGGTCTTCGGCTTGAAGCGCGTGCGCACGCAGAACGAAGACTTCGAGCGCGAGTTCTGGTCGGGCCGCAGCCTGACCGATCTGAACCAGGCCGCTGCCAACAAGGTGGACTCGGCCACCATGGAGCGCATCTTCGCCAGCGGCATGCGCGAATTCCTGAAGCTGCGCGAAAAGCGCCTGGACCCCGGCGCACAGCTCGATGGCGCGCGCCGCGCCATGCGCGCCAGCTTCCAGCGCGAGATGGACGTGGTGGAAAGCAACCTCAGCTTCCTGGCCAGCGTCGGGTCGGTCAGCCCCTATGTGGGCCTGTTCGGCACGGTGTGGGGCATCATGCACGCGTTCGTGGGCCTGTCGAACCTGCAGCAGGTCACGCTGGCCACGGTGGCGCCCGGCATCGCCGAAGCCCTGGTGGCCACGGCCATTGGCCTGTTCGCGGCCATCCCGGCCGTGGTGGCCTACAACCGGTTCGCGCGCGACATCGACCGCATCGCCACGCAGTTGGAGACCTTCATCGAAGAGTTCTCGAACATCCTGCAGCGCAACGCCAGCGCCAGCCCGGCCGCCGCGCCTGGCGTGCGCACCTGAAGCCGGGGCCCGACCACCATGCCCGCCCTGGTCAGCCGCGGACGCGGCCGCCGTTCGATCAACGAGATCAACATGGTGCCCTTCATCGACGTGATGCTGGTGCTGTTGATCATCTTCATGGTGACGGCCCCGCTCATCACCACCGGCGTGGTCGACCTGCCCTCGGTGGGCAAGTCGCAACAGCGGCCCGGCGCGGTGGTCGAGGTGGTCGTGGGCAGCGATGAACAGCTGCGGCTGCGGCTGATCGACGGCACCAGTGCACCCGAGCCTGCACCCGTGGTGCTGGGCCAGCTGGTGGCGCGTGTGCGTGAACACCAGCGCGGCCAGGCCGACACGCCGGTGGTCATCAGCGCCGACAAAAACGTGCGCTACGAGAGCGTGGTGAAGGTGATGGACACGCTGCAGCGCGCCGGCGTGCGCCGCGTGGGCCTGTCCGTCAAGCAGGGCAGTTGAAGCCCGCAGGGTCGCCCCCATCAACACCCGCACCGCCCCAAGCCACCATGGCTGAACTGGCCCACGACGCCCTGCTGCCACGCGCCCCCGGAGGCCTGGCGCCCGGTGCTGCGCTCTCGCTGCTGGTGCACGGCGGCCTGATCGCCGCCCTGGCCCTGGCGGTGGACTGGCGCATGCAAACGCCAGAAGTGGTGAGCGCCGAACTGTGGGCGGCCGTGCCCCAAATGGCCCCGGCGCCCGCACCGCTGCCCTCGCCCGCCCCTGCGCCCAGCGCCGACACCACCGCAGGCACGCCACCGCCCGCGGCCGAGCCCAGCCCGCCACCGGCCACCAACGCCGAGATCGCCACCGAAGCCGCCCCCCGGCCAGCGCCGGCGGAAACGCCCAAGCCCGCGGCGAAGCCCGAGAAGGCGGCCAAAGAACCCAAACCACCCAAAACCCCGGCCCCGGCCGACAAAGCCAAGCCGCCGCGCGAGAGCAAGACCACCGAAAAGGCGCCGCCCAAGCCCGACAAGAAGGCGCCGCAGGCGGAACAAAAACGCGCCGAAGCCGACGCGGCCGCGCAGTCTGCTGCGCAAGAGGCCGCCAACCAGCGTTTCCGCGAAGAGCAGTTGCGCCGCATGCAAGCGGCCCTGCCCGACGGCGGCGGGGCGGGCAGCGGCGGTGGCACGGCCAGCGCCGACGCGGCCCCCTCACAGGCCTACGTGGCCAAGCTGGTGCGCGCCATACGCCAGAACGTGAAGGTCACGGTCAACGGCAACCCCGAGGCCGAGGTCGAAGTGCGCGCCGCGGCCGGTGGCACCATCATCGCGCGCCGCTTGGTGAAGACCAGCGGCAACCCGGTGTGGGACGACGCCGTGCTGCGCGCCATCGACCGCACGGCCACCCTGCCGCGCGACGAAAACGGCCGCGTGCCCCCGGTGCTGATCGTGGTCTTCAGGCCCCAGGAGTAGGCCCCTCGGCCTCGGTGGGCCCGCGGTGGCGGGCGGCCGCTGGCGGCGCTCCGGCGGCTTCGGCCCCCCACGGGGGCACCGGCGGCTGCCATTGGCGGTCAAACCAAGGCCGCAGCCAACGGCCTTGCAGGGCGCCCCAGCGGCCGCCCCACAGCACCTGACCATCACCACCGTCCAGCCACCAGGCCGCAGAAGCTGCGGCCGGGGCCGTCTGCAGGACGCCGCCACCGGCCAAGCGCCGCAGGTTGTGCACCAGGGTGGCCGTGGCCGCGGCGCCCGGCGCGGCCACCAGCACCTCGGGCCGGGCCGGGTTCTGCAACAACGCATCGAACAAGGGCCACCCTTGGTCGTCCAGGGCCAGGCCACTGCCGGCCCAGGCCGCCGGCGGCCCCGGCGGGGTGGCCACCACCGCCGCGTCGCAGGCCAGGCGTGCACCGTTGGCCAGGTGCAGTGCCGACCCGTCCAAGGCGACGGCGGCCTGGTCGATCCAGGTGATGCGGCGCTGCGCCAGCCAAGCCGCAGCGCGGGCGGCAAAGGCCGGTGGTGCGCCCGGCATCCAGCCCAGGCCATGGCCCACCAGGGCGACACGGCTGGCGCCCCGGCCCTGCCCAAGCCGGTGTTGCAACGCCAGCGCCAGGCCCACGGCCAAGGTGTCGGCGCCCAGCACCACCACGTCCAGTGGCCGCGTCTGCGCCAGGGCCCACAGGCCGCCGCACAGGCGGGTGAACGGCCCCAGCGGCCGCGCGAACAGCGCATGGCGGCAGGCGCCGGGCAGGCCGTCGCGGTCGATGGCCGGCGGCAGGTCCAGCGACAGCAGGTCGTACTCGGCCAAGCGGCCGTCGTGCAGCACCACCTGGCGCTGCGCGGTGTCCAGGCGGGCCGCGGTGGCTTCCACCCACTGCACACCCGCCGCCTGCGCCCAGGCCTGCACCGGCAGGCTGCAGCGTTCCAGCGGCAAACGCCCAGCCACCCAAGCCGGCACCAAGGGCTCGTGCCAGGCCGGGCTGGAGCCCGCGATCAAGGCCACCTCGGTGCCCGGCAAGGGCTGCGCCGCCAAGGCCTGCAGCACCGCCTGGTGGGCCGGGCCGGCACCCAACAACACCAGCCGCTTCATGGCGCGGCCCCGTCGGCCAGGGTCTGCGGCCACGGCCCACGCGAAGAGGATGCAGGAAGTCGGGACATGCTGACAAAGGACCGCACAGCGCTGGCGGCTTGGTGGTGAACGCACCGCCGCACGGTCACCACGCGAACGGTGGCCCATGCTCCCACACGCCGATGACCCCCGCGCAACAGCCGGCCGGTGGGCTGGCCCCGCGTGCGGGAAAGCCGCGTCAAAACGCACAGGGCCTAGGCGAGAAAAGCCCGCCTCAGCCATAGAGATGGCGCCGCTTTGCTATCGAGCAGCCTGGGTGTTTTGCGTGCAGGGCGGGCCTGGGTGAAGGCCCCCTCAAACGCTCAGCGCGGTGCGGTGCCGGCGCCGCGGCCTGGCGCCAGCCTGGCCCACCACCAAGCGTCCAGCGACCAACGGCCCGGGCCCCACAACACCAAGGCCAACAACACCGTGCCCCAGAACTGGTGCAGTTGCAGCGCGGCGGGCGCGATGTCGGCCAGGCTCAGCACCGCCACCAGGTTCACGACGAACAACCCTGCCGCCGCGAAGCGGCCGGCCAGCCCCAGCACCAACAGCACGGGCAACACCAGCTCACCGGCCGTGCCGGCCCAGGCCGCCCACAGCGGTGGCAGCAGCGGCACGCTGTATTCGTTCTCGAACAGCAGCAGCGTGGTGGACCAATCGTTCAGCTTGGTCAGCCCGGCCTGGAAAAACACCTGGGCGATGAACAGACGGGCGGCCAGTTGGGCCAACGGCTGGGCGCGCTCCAGCAGTGCGGTGCCACGTTGGGCCAGGTGCAGGGTGTGGTGGATCAAGGCAGACATGGGCAGCAGATGAAAAAGGTCAAGGCAACACCGACCGCGTGGCCACCACGGTGGCGCTGGCCGGGGGTTGGGTGTCGAACGCAGCCAGACAACCTTCGTGCAGCGCGTTCAGCAACCAGGTTTCGAAGTGGAAGCTCGCGGTGTCGGCCTGGGCCTGCACGCTGGTCAAGGCGCTGCCCAGGCTGTCGCCAGCCAGCAGGCTCTGGCAAAAGTGCGCTTCAGGCCCCGACAACGCCCGCGCCCGCGCCACCAGGCCCTGGCGCCACACCCAGGCGGTTTCCTGCACACCCTGGCGGAAAGCGGCCTGCACCGGCAAGAAACGGTCGGCGTGCTGCTGCCGGTGGGCCACCCAAACGGTGACCACCGGGTGGGCCGAAGCCCAACACGCCACACCCGGTTGGAAGCGCACCCACAGCTGTTGGGGGTCGGTGTCGGCCAAGCGCTCCACACCTTGCAGCGGCGCCGCGTCGGCGGCACGCTCGGCCAGGTGCAGCGCCCACTCCAGGCGGGCCACATCGGCCAGGTAAGGCTCGTCGGCCAGCGCGGGCTCGGCTTCGATGAAGGCGGGCAGATCAGCACCCCAGGTGCCGAGGTCGCCCTGGCGGGGCGGCTGGGCACGCCAGAAGGCACGGGCGAAACCGGCAAAGGCCGCGTCGCCCAGCAGTTGTTGCAGCGTGGGGTACGGCGCCGCCAGGGCCACCACGGCCAAGGCGGCGGCGTTGTCGCGGTAGGCCTGCAAACCGCGGTCGGCCGGGCCCTGCAGCCAACCGGCCACCACGGCGTCGGGCGCGTCGCGCCACAGGGCGCGCAACAGCATTTGCTGGCGCAAGGCTTCGCGTTGGCGTGCCGCGGCTGCCACGGCGGGCTGGTTGGCCAAGGCGGCCACGGCGGCGGGTGAAGTGGGGGTGTTCACGGCAGTTCAGACCGGTGCGGTGGCGCTCAGGCGCGCACGGTGCCCCGCGCGGTGAACCTGCTGGGCGGGTGGGACAGGGCTCTGCCCGTCCACTGGCGCCTGTTGCAGCAGCCGCTCGGCCTGCTCGGCCTCGGCCAACATCACCGCCAGCGGCGGCACGTCGGTGTCCCATTCCACCAAGGTGGGGCGCGGCCCCAGGCGCTGCAACGTGTGGCGGTAGAGCGCCCACACCGGGGCGTGCACGGCGCTGCCATGGTCGTCGACCACCAGGTCGCCGAGGTCGGCATATCCGGCCAGGTGGATCTCGCCCACGGCGTCGCCGCGCAGCGCGTCCACCCAGGCACAGGCCCGCACCAGTGCGGCCGCTTCGTCGCGGGGCCGCTCGGGGGTGGCCGGGCCTTGCGCATTCAGGGCGTTCACCACCAGGTTGTTCAGGTCCAGCAGCAGGCCACAGCCGCTGCGCTGGGCCAGTTCGTTGAAGAACTGCGGCTCGGCCAGGGTGTCGTCGGCCCAGCGCACGTAGGCGCTCAGGTTCTCCACCAGCAGCGGCCGCTGCAAGCGGTCCTGCACCTGCTGCACGTTGGCCACCATCAGGGCCAGCGAGGCTTCGGTGAAGGCCACGGGCAGCAGGTCGGCCGCGTGCACCGGGGCCTGGCCACTGCGCCGTGGCGCCCGGGCAAAGCTGGCGTGGTCGCTGACACGCACCGGGTCCACCGCCCGCACCAGGCGGGCCAGTTGGTCCAGGTGCTGCGCGTCCAGGCCCACCGCCGAGCCCAGCGACAGCCCCACGCCATGCAGGCTGACGTCGCAGTGCTCGCGCACGCCCCGCAGCACCTGCAGGGCTGCGCCGCCTTCGGCAAAAAAGTTCTCGCTGTGCACCTCCACAAACGGCAGTTCGGGCGGCTGCGCCTGGAAGTCGCGGTAATGCGGCTGGCGCAGGCCGATGCCCACGTGGCGCGTGGTCAGGGAAGGATGCATGGCGGAAACAGGCCGAAGGCTGGGGGGGGTGGGCGTGGCGGGGCGGCTTACTTCTTCATCGCGGCCTTGGCTTCGGCCTCGGTCTTGCCCTTCATGGCGCCGCAGGTGCCCTTGGCCACGTACTTCCACTCGTCGGCGGCGTTGTCGACCTTGCTCTGGCCCGCGCAAGAATGGGTGCCCGACAGGTTGGCGCAGTCGTTCTGGCCGGCCTTGGCGATGCCGTAGCACTTTTCCTTGCCCTTGTCCTGGGCGGCGGCCTGGCCGACCAGGCCCAAGGCCAGGGCGGAAGCGAGGGCGGAAGAAACGATGAGGCGTTGGTTCATGGTGCAAAGTCCAATCAAAGTAGGTGGATGACAGCTTGAGCGCCGAGGCCAGCACCGGGTGGTGCCCGCCGGCTGAACGATAGTCGGCGTCATCGGCCAGTCCTTACACTGGCCCACCAGAAATTGTTGCCACCATGAAACCGCAGCCCCTGCCCACCGCCGCATGAGCCCCGACGACTTCGCCGCGCAGGTGCAGTCGCACCGCCCCATGCTGATGCGCTTTGCGCGCGCGCAGCTGCACAACGACGCCTGGGCCGAAGACGCGGTCTCCGAGACCCTGCTGGCCGCGCTGGAAAAACCGCAGGCCTTTGGCGGCCAGTCGCAGTTGCGCACCTGGCTGGTGGGCGTGTTGAAGCACAAGCTGGTGGACCAGCTGCGGCGCCACACCCGCGAGGCCTCGCTGACCACGCCCGACGACGAGGCCGACCTGGACGAACAACTGTTCGCCGCCGACGGCCACTGGCGCGAAGCACCCCAGGCCTGGGGCGACCCCGAACACAAACTGCGCGAACACCAGTTCATGGCCGTGCTGGACGCCTGCGTTCAGCACCTGCCCGGTGTGCAAGGCCGGGTGTTCATGATGCGCGAGTGGCTGGAACTCGACACCGAAGAAATCTGTAAGGCCCTGGCCATCACGCCGACCAACCTGTGGGTGCTGCTGCACCGTGCCAGGCTGCGCCTGCGCGAGTGCCTGCAGCAAAACTGGTTCGACACCCGCGGGGCCACCGCATGAAGACGATGCTCACCTGCCAAGAAGCCACGCGCCTGGTGCTGCAAAGCGAAGACCGCACACTGCGCACCAGCGAACGCCTGCGGCTGCGCCTGCACATGGTGATCTGCAAGGCCTGCCCGCGCTTCGTGCAACAGGTGCAGCTGATGCGCCAGGCCATGGGCCGCTGGCAAGCCTATGGCGAAAGCACCGCGGAAGACGCGCCAGCGGCCCAGCCGCCCACGCCGCGCACACCACGCTGAGGGCGCCGCGGCACCGGTGCGCGTTCAGGCCACGGTGCCGCCGGGCAAGCGCAGGTCCTGCGTGTGTTGCAGCGCCGCGGCCAGCGCGGCGCGCGTGCCGGCCACCAAAGTGTCCAGCGGCAGGCTGGCCACGCCCGGATGACGGGCCGCTTGCTCTGGCAACAAGGGCACGTGCATGAAACCACCCCGCACGCCGGGCCAGGCCTGCAGCGCCTGCATCAGCAGGTAGAAGACCTGGTTGCACACGAAGGTGCCCGCGCTGTGGGACAGGCTGGCCGGCACACCCGCGGCACGTGCTGCGGCCACCATGGCGTTCACCGGCAGGCTGCTGAAGTAGGCCGCTGCGCCGCCCACGGTCACGGGGTCGTCCACCGGCTGCGCGCCGGCGTTGTCGGCCATGCGCGCGTCCACCAGGTTGATGGCCACCCGTTCGAACGACAGGTCACAGCGCCCCTGGGCCTGGCCGGTGGCCAACACCAGCCGAGGCCGGTGCTGCTGCAGCGCGGTCTGCAGCGCCGCGCCGGCCTGTGCAAACACGCAGGGCAGTTGCACCGCCTGCACCCGCAGGCCGGCGATGGTTTCGCCGTGCAGGGCCTGGGCCAGGCGCCAGGAGGGGTTGTCGGCTTCACCGCCGAAAGGCTCGAAGCCGGTCAGCAGCAGAGCAGGTGGAGTGGGCGTTTCGGCGGGTGCAGACATGCCTTCATTTTCAGCTAAGGCGGTTTGATGACACTGCCGCGATGCACCCGAGTTCACGTGGGCGTTGGCTGCCCTGGATCGCCCGTTTTCAACCCCGCCTGAGCGCGGAGACCACCGTGCTGGCCGTGTGCCTGTTTTGGGCGCTGGCGGCCAACCACCGCTTCATGGCCGGGGCCTTGGCCGACCGACCGCTGGGTGCGGGCCTGCGCCTCGTGCTGGCGCTGGTGGTGGCCACCACCGCACTGCACTACCTGTTGCTGGCGCCCTGGGCCGGTCGGCGCACCACACGACCGCTGCTCACCGTGTTGGTGCTGACCACGGCCGCGGCCCACTACTTCGTGGTGCAGCTCAACGTCTACCTGGACCCGGCCATGCTGCGCAACGTGCTGCACAGCGAACCCCAGGAAGCGCGCGAACTGTTGAACCTGGAACTGCTGGCCCACGTGCTGCTGCTGGGCGTGCTGCCGGCGGTGCTGCTGTGGCGGGTGCAACACCGCGCCCGGGCCAGCACGCTGAAAGCCCTGGCCTGGCGGCTGGGCAGCTGGGTGGTGGCCGCGCTGGTGTTGGTGGGCTCGGTGGTGGCCGTTTACCAGCCGCTGTCTTCGTTGATGCGCCAGCACAAAGACCTGCGCTACCTGCTGCTGCCCGCCAGCTTCATCTGGTCCACCGCCAAGGCCCTGGGCCTGGACACCCGCGAGGCCTCCGGCCCGCGCCAGGTGCTGGGCGCCGACGCGCAGCCCGGCCACCGCGCCCTGGCCCGCCAGGCTGGCGGCAAACCGCTGGTGGTGGTGGTGGTGCTGGGTGAAACCGCCCGCGCCGCCAACTGGGGGTTGAACGGCTACCCGCGCGATACCACGCCGCAGTTGGCCAAGCTGCCGGTCATCCACTTCGCCCCCGTGGTCAGCTGCGGTACCAACACCGAGGTGTCGGTGCCCTGCATGTTCGCCCCCGTGGGCCGGCGCGACTACGACGAAAAGCGCATCCGCGGCAGCGAAAGCCTGCTGCACCTGCTGAACCGCGCCGGTGTCCAAGTGCACTGGCGCGACAACCAGAGCGGCTGCAAAGGCGTGTGCGAAGGCCTGCCACAAGACCAGGTGCTGGCGCTGAACCCACCCGGCCTGTGCGCCGACGGCCGCTGCCTAGACGAAGGCCTGCTGGCCGGCCTGGACCAGCGCCTGGCGCGGGCCCAAGGCACGCAGTTGCTGGTGCTGCACCAACTGGGCAACCACGGGCCCAGCTACTTCCGCCGCTACCCACCGGCGTTCAAACACTTCACGCCGGCCTGTGAACAAGACGACCTGCAGCGCTGCAGCCAGGCGGAAATCGTCAACGCCTACGACAACGCGCTGCGCTACACCGACCACGTGCTGGCCCAGCTGATCCAACAACTGCAGGCCCGGGCCAGCCAGGTCGACAGCGCCGTGGTCTACGTGTCCGACCACGGTGAATCCCTGGGCGAGAACAACCTGTTCCTGCACGGCCTGCCGTACGCCATCGCACCCGAGGTGCAAAAACGCGTGCCCATGGTCTGGTGGATGAGCGCGGGCTTTCCCGCCGCGGCCGGTGTGGACACCGCCTGCCTGCGCCAGCGCGCCCAACAACCCACCGCACACGACCACCTGTTCCACAGCCTGATGGCGCTGCTGGACGTGCGCAGCAGCGTCTACGCCGCCGAGCACGACCTGACCCGCGCCTGCCACACCACGGCGCCATGAATGCACCGCACACCCCGGCATCGGCATCGGCACAAGCACCGGCACCGGCGCCGCCCCCAGCCGCCTTGATTCCGGCCCCCTTCACACCGCCGTTCAAACCCAGGCAGCGCAGGCCGCGGTCGATGCCGCACACGCTGTGGGGTTGGCGCCTGCAAGACCTGGCCGCCACGCTGTTGGCGCTGTCGCTGGTGTTGCTGTGGGACTTCAGCGGTGCCGACCTGCCGCTGTCGCGCCTGTTCGGCGACGCCGAAGGTTTTGCCTGGCGCACGCATGGGTTCACCGACACCGTGTTGCACAACGGAGGCCGCTGGCTGGGCGCCTTGGTGCTGGGCACCCTGCTGCTGAACCTGGTGCGGCCATGGACGCCGGCGCTGACAGCGCCACAACGCTGGGCCTGGGCCGGGGCCACGGTGGCCTTGCTGCTGCTGGTGCCCGCATTGAAGCAGTTCAGCCTGAGCAGCTGCCCCTACGAGCTGGCCGAATTCGGTGGCGTGGCGCGTTACGTGTCGCACTGGCGCTGGGGTGTGGCCGACGGCGGGCCCGGCCACTGCTTTCCTTCAGGCCACGCCACGTCGGCCCTTGCGTTCGTGGGCGGCTACTTTGCGCTGCGCCAGCGGTACCCGATGGCGGCGCGCTGGTGGCTGGCCACGGTGCTGGCCCTGGGTGCCTTGTACGGCTGGGCCCAGCTGGCGCGCGGCGCGCATTTCGCCAGCCACACGCTGTGGAGCGCCTGGCTGTGCTGGACGGGAGCGCTGTTGATGCTGGGCCGCCAACCGGTGGCCCAGCGCTCAGTGCCAACACCGGGGCTTCAGGCCACGCCGTAACCGCCGCCGCCCGGCGTTTCCACCACGAACACATCGCCCGGAGCCATCTCGGCCGTGCCGATGTGGGCCAGCGTTTCCACCCGCCCGTCGGCGCGTTCCACACGGTTGATGCCCAGGGCGCCGGGCTGGCCACCGTCCAGGCCAAAAGCCGGCACGGTGCGGCCGTTGCTCAAGATGCCAGCGGTCATGGGCTCCAGGAAGCGCACGCGCCGCACGCCGCCATCACCACCGTGCCAACGCCCTGCACCACCGCTGCCCTGGCGCAGGGCATAACTTTCCAAACGCACGGGGAAGCGGAACTCCAGCACCTCGGGGTCGGTCAGGCGTGAGTTGGTCATGTGCGTCTGCACGACGCTGGTGCCGTGGAAGCCGCCCACCACCTGGCCTTGGGCGTCGAACAAGGGCCCAGCGCCGCTGCCACCCGAAATGGTTTCGTAGTACTGGTGGCGTGCGTTGCCGAAGGTGAAGTTGTTCATCGTGCACTGGCCCGCGGCCATCACACCGAGTGCGCCGTACAGCGCGTTGGTCACGCAGGTGCTGGTTTCCACGTTGCCGGCCACCACGGCCGCGGGGTGCTGCGGGTTCAGCATGCAGCCTTCGGGCACCACCACGTGCAGTGGCTTCAAGCAACCGGCGTTCAGCGGGATGTCGTCGTCCACCAGGGTGCGGAACACGTACAACACAGCCGCCATGGTCACGGCCTTGGGCGCGTTGAAGTTGTTGGGCAGCTGCGCACTGGTGCCGGTGAAGTCGATGGTGGCTTCTCGGGTGTCGCGGTGCACCGTCACTTTGACGGTGATCACGGCCCCGTTGTCCAGTGGCAGCGTGAACTGCCCGTCCTTCAGCGCGGTGATGACACGCCGCACCGATTCTTCGGCGTTGTCCTGCACATGGCGCATGTAGGCCGCCACCGTGCCACGGCCGAACTGCGCCACCATGGCCTGCAGTTCCTGCACGCCTTTTTCGTTGGCGGCGATCTGCGCGCGCAGGTCGGCGATGGTCTGCTCGGGGTTGCGCGCCGGGTAGTCGCCCGAGGCCAGCTGCGCGCGCAGCTCGGTCTCGCGCAGCGCGCCGCCGCGCACCAGCAGGAAGTTGTCAAACAGCACACCTTCTTCGCCGATGTGGCGGCTGAAGGGCGGCATGGAACCCGGCGTGCTGCCACCGATGTCGGCGTGGTGGCCGCGGCTGGCCACGTAGAAGCTGGGCTGCGCAGGGCTGGCTGCCGTGCCCAAACCCCCTGGGGGGGTGGCAGGCGGTACCCCGCCTGCCGGGGGCTCCAAGTACACGGGTGTCACCACAGTCACATCCGGCAGGTGCGTGCCGCCGTGGTACGGGTCGTTCAGTACATACACATCACCCGGCTGCATGGCCGGGTTGCGGGCGATCACGGTCTTGATGCTCTCGCTCATCGAGCCCAGGTGCACCGGCATGTGCGGCGCGTTGGCGATCAACTGGCCCTGGGCGTCGAACAGCGCACAGCTGAAGTCCAGCCGCTCCTTGATGTTCACCGAATAGGCCGTGTTCTGCAGCCGCAGGCCCATCTGCTCGGCGATGTTCATGAACAGGTTGTTGAACACCTCCAGCATCACCGGATCGGCGTCGGTGCCGATGGCGTGTTGGCTGACCCGCGCGGCCACACGCTGCAGTTCGATGGGGCCGGCGGCCGTCAACACGGCCTGCCAGCCGGGCTCCACCACGGTGGTGGCGTTCTTCTCGGCGATGATGGCCGGGCCGCTGATGGTGGCGCCTGCGCGCAGGCTTTCGCGCACGTGCAGTGCGGCCTGGTGCCAACGGCCTTCGGCGTGCATGGACACGGTGTCGTCGGGCGTGGGGGCGTAAGGCGCGGGCATCAGCGTGGCTTGCGCCAGGCCGTGGCTTTCACCAGCGGCCACGGCTTCCACCGACACGGCTTCGATCACCAGCGCGCGGCTGGGCATCAGGAAGGCAAAACGCTGGCGGTAGCCGGCTTCGAAAGCCGCGGTGATGTGGGCCATGTCGCCGAACGGCACCTGCAGCGCGGTGTCCGTGCCTTGGTAGCGCACGTGCACGTGGCGGTGCGTTTGCAACTGGCCCGCGGCCACGCCCTGGGCCTGCAGTTCGGCCGTGGCGGCGGCGGCCAGCGTGGCCAATTGCGCTTCGGCCGTGGCCAGGCCTTCTGCGCCCAGCGGCTGCTCCACCGCGGCTTCGCGCATGGCGATCTGGTCGGCCAGGCCCATGCCGTAGGCGCTCAACACACCGGCCAGCGGGTGCACGAACACGCGCGTCATGCCCAGCGCGTCGGCCACCAGGCAAGCGTGCTGGCCACCGGCGCCGCCGAAACACTGCAGCGTGTACTGCGTGACGTCGTAACCGCGCGCCACGCTGATGCGTTTGATGGCGTTGGCCATGTTCTGCACGGCGATCTGCAGGAACCCTTCGGCCAGGCTCTCTGGCGTGGTGGGCCGGCCGGTGCTGGTCTGCACCTGGCCGGCCAGTTCGGCGAACTTGTGCTGCACAGCCACGCGGTCCAAAGGCTCGTTGGCCTGGGGGCCGAACACTTTGGGAAAGTAGGCCGGCTGGATCTTGCCCAGCAGCACGTTGGCGTCGGTGGTGGCCAGCGGGCCACCACGCCGGTAGCTGGCCGGGCCAGGGTTGGCGCCGGCGCTGGCCGGGCCCACACGCAGGCGCGCGCCGTCGAACTGCAGCAGGCTGCCACCGCCCGCGGCCACGGTGTGGATGCTCATCATCGGCGCGCGCATGCGCACACCGGCGACTTGGGTTTCGAAGGCGCGTTCGAATGCACCAGCGTAGTGGCTGACGTCGGTGCTGGTGCCGCCCATGTCGAAGCCAATGACCTTGCCATGCCCCGCGGCCACCGCCGTGCGCACCATGCCCACGATGCCACCGGCCGGGCCGGACAAGATGGCGTCCTTGCCCTGGAAGCGCTGCGCTTCGGTGAGGCCGCCGCTGCTCTGCATGAAGAACAGGCGCACGCCCGGCATCTGCTGCGCCACCTGGTCCACATAACGGCGCAGGATGGGGCTGAGGTAGGCGTCCACCACGGTGGTGTCGCCGCGAGAGACCAGCTTCATCAGCGGGCTCACGTCGTGGCTGGCGCTCACCTGTGTGAAGCCCACTTCACGCGCCAGCCGCGCGGCCGCGGCTTCGTGGGCGGTGAAGCGGTAACCGTGCATGAAGACGATGGCGCAGGCGCGGATGCCGGCATCGAAGGCGGCTTGCAGCTGGACGCGCAGCGCGGCCTCCATCAGCGGCTGCAGCACCTCGCCGTCGGCGGCCACACGTTCTTGTGCTTCCACCACCTGTTCATACAGCAGCTCGGGCAGTTGGATGTGGCGCTCGAACAGCTTGGGCCGCGCCTGGTAGGCGATGCGCAGCGCGTCGCGAAAACCGCGTGTGGTGACCAGCAGCGTGCGGTCGCCCTGGCGTTCCAGCAGCGCGTTGGTGGCCACCGTGGTGCCCATCTTCACGCAGTCCACCAAGGCCGGCGTGATGGGCTGGCCCGGTGCCAGCCCCAGCAAACGGCGAATGCCTTCCACCGCCGCGTCGCGGTACTGCTCGGGGTTCTCGCTGAGCAGCTTCAGCGTGTGCAACACGCCGCCAGGTGCGCGGCCCACCACGTCGGTGAAGGTGCCGCCCCGGTCGATCCAGAACTGCCAGCGGGGGTCTTGTTGAACGTTCACAGAGCATCTCCGGTTTGATCAAGCAGACGCCGCGGAACCGGCTCTGCCGGGCCGCTGGCGGCGCCCTCTTGAAGGGGCTGAGCCTGGACGCGGCAGGTCCAGTGGACCTGTTGCGCCTGGCGAAGAGTCGGGCCACCGGCCCGACGCGGTCCGCAGGGCGCGGCGAAGCCGCTTCGGGGGTGGGTCACAAAGACGTTGCAGCGCGCGCGGCTTGGTCGTACATGCCACTCATGGTGCGCAGCAGGCGGGCCAGTTCACCGATGTCGGCGTTCAGTTCGGTGTCCAGGTTCTTCACCAAGCATTCCTCGCGCACGGCGCGGTATTGCGCCACAAAGGCTTCGCCCTGCGGCGTGGGGCTGTAGAAAACTTCCTTGCCCACCTTCTCGGTGCGCGCCAGGCCGGCGGCCACCAGCTTCTTCAGCGAGTAGGCCACCACGTGCGTGTCTTCGTAGTTCAGCATGAAGCCGATGTCGGCCAGCTTCTTGCCTTTGGCGCGGTGGCAGAGGTTGTGCACCATCAGCACGTCGGTGATGGTCAGGTCGGGCAGGCCGGCCGCGGCCATGCAGCGCACGGCCCAGCGCGAGAACGCGTTCCAGGCCACGATCAAACCGAACTCGAACTCCGACAGTTCCACGCTGCGTGGCGACACCAGGTGCGAACTGCTGACGATGCCTGCACCGGCCGCGCGCGCTTTCGGTGCGGCGGGCACCGGCTTGGTGATGGCACGGGCGGCGGTCTTGCGGGTGGGCATGGGCGGGCTCCGTGTTTTCACCAGAACGTTGAAGATTTATTGACAATTTATCTGAATGATTCCTAGACTTCAACCACGAAGCACCCACCCCCACGCTAACCCTGACGGGCAGCGGCGCGGCACGCGACATGCTTCAGGCCTTCCCTGTTCCACCCTTGAAGAACACCCCAGGAGCCCGAATGAAACTGCTGCACACCCTGTTGGCCACCGCCGCCCTGCTGGCCTCTGCGCTGGCCCAGGCCCAGACCAAGTGGGACCTGCCCTCGGCCTACCCCGCCACCAACTTCCACACCGAAAACCTGAACGCGCTGGCGGCCGACGTGGACAAGGCCACCGGCGGCAAGCTGAAGATCACGGTGCACCCCAATGCCTCGCTGTTCAAGGCGCCCGAGATCAAACGCGCGGTGCAAACCGGCGGTGCGCAGATGGGCGAGATCCTGCTGGTGAACTACCAGAACGAATGGCCCATCTTCGGCGCCGACGGCCTGCCTTTCCTGGCCGACAGCTGGGACGAAGCCGCCAAGCTCTGGAAAGTGCAGCGCCCGCTGCTGGAGAAAAAACTGGCCGAGCAGGGCATGATGGTTTTGTACGCCGTGGCCTGGCCGCCGCAGGGCATCTACAGCAAGCGCGTGCTGAACAGCGCGGCCGATCTGAAGGGCATCAAGTGGCGCGCCTACAGCCCGGCCACGGCGCGCATCGCCGAGCTGGTGGGCGCCCAACCCGTCACCGTGCAAGCCGCTGAAGTGAGCCAGGCTTTTGCCACGGGCGTCACCGAAAGCATGATGAGCAGCGGCTCCACCGGCTGGGACGCCAAGCTCTACGAACACGTGAAGTACTGGTACGACACACAGGCCTGGTTGCCGAAGAACGCCGTCATCGTGAACAAGGCCGCCTTCAGCGCGCTGGACGCCGCCACCCAGGCCGCCCTGCTGAAAGCCGGCGCCGACGCCGAGACCCGCGGCTGGGCCGCGGCCAAGAAGGCCAACGGCGAAACGCTGGACAAGCTGAAGGCCAACGGCATGAACATCCTGCCGCCCTCGCCGGCCCTGAAAGCCGACCTGAAGAAGGTGGGCGACACCATGCTGAAGGAATGGCTGCAGAAGGCCGGCCCCGAAGGCCAGGCCCTGGTGGACGCCTACACCAAGTAAGCCCACATGGACACCGCGCTGAAAGCACCGCCCAGCGCGGTGCCCACCCCAGGCCCGCTGCGGCGCGGCCTGGACGCCCTGTACAACGGCTGCGCCGCCCTGGCCGCGCTGTGCATGGTGGGTCTGCTGGTGATGGTGCTGCTGTCGGTGCTGAGCCGGCAGCTGGGCTTCCATGTGCCGGGCACCGACGCCTACGCCGGCTACCTGATGGCCGGCGCCGGCTTCCTGGCCCTGGCCCACACCTTGAAGCGCGGTGAACACATCCGCGTCACCTTGTTGCTGGGCGCGCTGAAAGGCCGCGGCCAACGTGCGCTGGAGCTGTTCGCGCTGGGCTTGGCCACGCTGCTGGCGGTGCTGGCCGCTTGGTACGCCATCAAGCTGGCCTGGCAGTCCCACAGCTTCAACGACATCTCCACCAGCAACGACGCCACGCCGCTGTGGATCCCGCAGCTGAGCATGGCCGTGGGCAACGTGGTGTTGGCCATCGCGTTCATCGACGAATGGGTGCTGGAACTGCGCGGCCAACGCGGCAACACCGGCGCGGAGGCCGCCCACCATGAATGACCTGGCCGTTACCGGGCTGCTGATCGCGGCCCTGTTCCTCATCCTGGGCAGTGGCGTGTGGATAGGCCTGGCGCTCACCGGCGTGGCCTGGATCGCCATGCAGCTGTTCAGCGCCCGGCCCGCGGGCGACGCCATGGCCGTCACCATCTGGGGCAGCGCCAGCAGCTGGACACTGACGGCGCTGCCGCTGTTCGTGTGGATGGGCGAAATCCTGTTCCGCACGCGGCTCAGCCAGGACATGTTCCGCGGGCTGGCGCCGTGGATGCAGCGCCTGCCCGGCCGGCTGCTGCACGTCAACGTGGTGGGCTGCGCCATCTTCGCCGCGGTGTCGGGCAGCAGCGCCGCCACCTGCGCCACCATCGGCAAGATGAGCCTGCCGGAACTGGCGCGCCGCGGTTACCCGGAAGGCATCGCCATCGGTTCACTGGCGGGGGCCGGCACGCTGGGGCTGCTGATCCCGCCCAGCATCATCATGATCGTCTACGGCGTCACCGCCGAGGTCAGCATCGCGCAGCTGTTCATCGCCGGCGTGCTGCCCGGCGTGATGCTGGCCCTGCTTTTCTCGGGCTACCTCGTCGTGTGGGCCCTGCTGAACCCGCAGGCCGTGCCACCGGCCGACGCGACTATGAGCTTCGCGCAAAAGCTGAAGGAGTCGCGCCACCTGATCCCCGTGGTGCTGCTGATCACCGCCGTGCTGGGCAGCATCTACGCCGGCATCGCCACGGCCACCGAGGCCGCGGCCATCGGTGTGCTGGGCGCCCTGGTCATCAGCGCCGCCCAGGGCTCGCTGAGTTGGCAGACCTTCAAAGACAGCCTGATGGGCGGCACACGGCTGTACTGCATGATCGGCCTCATCCTGGCCGGCGCCGCCTTCCTGACGCTGAGCATGGGCTACATCGGCCTGCCACGCCACCTGGCGGAGTGGATCGCCACGCTGGGCCTCAGCCCCTTCCAGCTGCTGCTGGTGCTGATGGTGTTCTACGTGGTGCTGGGCTGCTTCCTCGACGGCATCAGCATGGTGGTGCTGACCATGGGCGTCATCCTGCCCACGGTGCAAAAGGCCGGCATCGACCCGCTGTGGTTCGGCATCTTCATCGTGCTGGTGGTGGAAATGGCGCAGATCACCCCGCCCGTGGGTTTCAACCTCTTTGTGCTGCAGGGCATGACCAAGAAGCCCATCGGCTGGATTGCGCTGCGCACGCTGCCGTTCTTCTTGCTGATGATGTCGGCCGTGGCCATGGTGTGGTTCTTCCCGGCCATCGTCACCTTCTTGCCGCAGCAGATGCGGTAAAGCGCCGGACGGGCGTCGAACTGGGGGGCGATGGCCGGCTTCTTCCGGCTTTGCCGACCGACCGGGCTGCCTAGCATCGCGCACAGGCGAGGTGTCCCCTGCGGGACGCCGGCCTGCTGCCGCTGCTGAAGGAAGCCCCATGGCCGACATGTCCCTGCCCCCGTTGAGCCTGCTGCCCCTGGACGCCCCACCGGGCCAGGGTCCGCTGGCATCGCCATCGGCGCCCCTGTCGGCCACGCCACCGGCCCCCACCGACACCCTGGGCATGGACACGCCGCCCGGCGTGGGCGAAGGCTTTGTGTGGCCTGTGCCCGCTTTGGCCGGCTACCCCGTGTCACAGCGGCCGCTGAAGCTGGACCCCTGCGAAGTGGAAGGCCTGAACGGCCGCGCCATGAACGGCTGGATCATGGCCTTCGACCCCCATGGGCGGCAGATCAGGCTGCGCCTGTCCACCTCACGCGGCACCATCACGCTGCGTTTCGACCAGTTCCGGCGCCTGCGCCTGCTGCAGACGCTGAACCCCGTTCCTCCCACCACCGACACCGTGGCCCCCGCGGCCGAGCTGCTGAACCAGCGCCCGGCCCTGCCCTACACCCTGGTGCTCACCGGCGACCAAGGCCAGTACCAAGGCCTGACCGTGGGCTACGAACACACGGCCTACGGCGTGTTCCTGTTCGAACCCGTGGACCTGGGGGGCGCCGTGCGGCGCATCTTCGTGCCCGACAGCAGCTACACCAAGGTGCGCGTCGGGCAACTGTTGGGCGAAGCGCTGGTGGAACAAAGCCTGGTGACGCCAGAGCAGGTGCACCAGGCGCTGGAGGAGCAGCAGCAGATGCGCCAGCAGCGCCTGGGCGACATGCTGGTGGTGAAGCAGATCATCAGCCCCGAAGAGCTGGCGGTGGCCATTGAACAGCAGGCGCGCATGCCCATGGTGCGCATCGGCGAAGCGCTGACGGCGCTGGGCTTCATCAGCGAAGCCCAGCTGGAAGAAGCGCTGAGCCAGCAGCAGGCCGACCGCAGCATCCCGCTGGGTGAACTGCTGTTGCACAAGGGCTGGATCAGCCACGCCGACCTGCAAACGGCGCTGGCCCGCAAGATGGGCTACCCCATCGTGGACGTGTTGAAGTTCCCGGTGGACACCCAGGCCGTGACCAAGCTGCCCTACGCGGTGGCCACCCGACAGCTGGGCCTGCCGCTGATGCTGCACGCCGGCCGTTTGGTGGTGGCGTTGGAAGACCCCACCCAGCGCCTGGCGCTGGACGACATGGAGTTCGCGTCGGACATGAAGGTGGTGCCGGTGCTGGCGCGCACCGGCGTGCTGATGGCGGCCATCGACCGGGCCTATGAAAAGCTGGGCGCCATCGACTTCAACCAGCGCGGTGGCGACGGCGGTGGTGGGCTGGACTTTGAAGCCGACGACGCCGGCAAGTTGCTGGCCACGCTGGAACTGCAGGACAAACACGAACAACGCCTGGGCGACGACGAAGAACGCGCCATCGAACAAAGCGACAACTCGCTGGTGCGGCTGATCAACACCATGATCATCGAGGCGCAGAGCCAGCGCGTCAGCGACATCCACATCGAGACCCAGCCCGGCCGCGAGAAGCTGAAGATCCGCTTCCGCAAAGACGGCGTGCTGCGCCCCTACATGGAGCTGCCGCACACCTACCGCAACGCTATCGTGGCGCGGCTGAAGATCATGTGCGACCTGGACATCTCCGAGCGCCGCAAACCGCAGGACGGCAAGATCAACTTCGCGCGTTTCGTCCCCGGCCAGGCGCTGGAACTGCGGGTGGTGACCATCCCCACCAACAACAACCTGGAAGACGTGGTGCTGCGCCTGCTGGCCAGCGCCAAGCCACTGCCGCTGGCGCAACTGGGCCTGGCCGACGACAACCGGGTGCGCCTGGAAACCGCGGTGGGCCGGCCTTACGGCCTGGTGTTGTGTGTGGGCCCCACGGGCTCGGGCAAGACCACCACGCTGCACTCGGCCATGGCCCACATCAACACGCCAGACCGCAAGATCTGGACGGCCGAGGACCCCATCGAAATCACCCAGGCCGGGCTGCGCCAGGTGCAGGTGAACAACAAGATCGACTGGACCTTTGCCAAAGCCCTGCGCTCGTTCCTGCGGGCCGACCCCGACGTGATCATGGTTGGCGAGATCCGCGACCGCGAGACCGCGCAGATGGCCGTGGAAGCCAGCCTCACCGGCCACCTGGTGCTGAGCACGCTGCACACCAACAGCGCCCCGGAAACCGTGACGCGGCTGCTGGACATGGGCATGGACCCGTTCAACTTCGCCGACTCGCTGCTGGCCGTGCTGGCCCAACGCCTGGTGCGCCGCCTGTGCCCGGATTGCCGAACCGCCAGCCCGGCCACCGCAGAACAGGTGCAGGAACTGGCCAACGACTGGCTGCACGCCTGGGGCGATGCCCCGGGCCGCCCCGAACCCGACGCCCTGGTGCGTGGCTGGGCGGGCCGCCACGCGCAGGACGGCCGCCTGCGCCTGCACCGGCCGGTGGGCTGCCCGGCCTGCGACCACACGGGCTGGCGCGGCCGCGTCGCGGTGCACGAGCTGATGACGGTGACGCGCGCCATCCGCAACCTGATCCAAACCGGCGCCCGCGCCGAAATCATCCAGCAGACCGCCCTGAGCGAAGGCATGCGCACGCTGCGCCACGACGGCCTGGAGAAGGTGCTGGCCGGCCACACCACGCTGGAAGAGGTGCGCGCCGCATCGAACTGAACCGCCCAGGCGGCGGCCCTGCGGGGCGGGTTTGGCGCCCGCCGCAGCCGCCGCCGCTGGCCCAACCCAAAGGTGGACCCGCCATGGCACCTGGATCACACACCCCCCGCGCCGGCCGCCCAGCGGCCGCTCTCCACCAACCCGCCCGTCGCGGCGCCACCGCCTGGGCCGCAGTGCTGGCCACGGTGCTGCTGCTGCAGGCTTGCGGCGCGTCCATGCCGGCCCAAAGCGACGGTTGGTGGAAACTGCCCGAGGGGCGATTCAAAGGCGCCCTGGATGCCAAACGGCAGCCTACGGGGCCGGGGGTCTACGAACTCAAAGAAGGCATCGTCGAAGAAGGCACCTTCGCCGGCGGCAAACTCCAAGGCCCGGGCACGCGCAGCAAGACCGGCCCCAATGGTTGGCGCCTGACGGGCACCTTCACCGACGACAAAGCCAACGGCCCAGGCGTCATGACCTGGAGTTCCGGCCACCGCTACGACGGCAACTTTGTCAATGGCAAGCTCGAAGGTCAGGGTCGCTACCGCTTCGCCAACGGCACGGAGTACGAGGGCGCGTTCCGCGCAGACCGCTTCAACGGCGAAGGCCGCATCCGGTACGCCGACGGCAGTGTCTACACCGGCGGGTTTCGCGACGACAAACGCCACGGGGAAGGCCGCCTGACGCTGGCCAGCGGCGCCATCGAAGAAGGCCGCTGGGCGGACGGTGTCCACGTAGCGGGTCGCTGGTTGGACCACACCGGCGCCGAGGTGGTGGGTGAGCGCAACGGCGCCTGCACGGTGCGCTGGCCCGGCGGTGGCTTGTTCGAGGGCCAGTGCCGCGACTGGTTGAGGTGGCAAGGCACGGAAACCTCGGCATCGGGGCTGATTCGCCGGGTCGGCACCTGGAAAGACCGGAAGTTCTTCGAGGGCTACGCCTCCTCGGCCAACAACTTCCCCGTCATACCGGCGGAAGGTGAAGGCCGGTGCGTGCACGCCGGCGAAGAGGAACCCTGCACCATGGCCCGCGGCGAGCGCATCGACAGCGTGCACCGCGAACGGGTAGCACAGGCCAAGCTGGCCGAAGAACGCCGGCTGGCCGAGGCGAGGCAGCGCCGCGCACGCGAGGAGGCGGCCGCCGAGGAAGAACGCCAGCGCCGCCTGGCGGCAGACCAGGCGCAGCGACAACAGGCACAAGCGGCCAGAGAACGGCAGCAGGCCCGCAGCCAGGCCAACGCGGGCGCCTTGGGCGCTTTCGCCCAAGGGTTCACCAGCACCACGGCGCAAGGCCTGGCGCAACTGCAACAAATCGACCGCATGGCACAACAGGCGCGCCAACAACAGGCCGCACGCAGCAGCAGTGCCCAACCGAGCAGCAGTTCCAGCAGCCAACGAAGCCCCTCCACGGCTGCGCCCACCACCAGCCGCAGCACCGGCACCAGCGCCGCTGGCAACGCGGGCACCAGCACGGCCAGCGCCAGCACCGCCGCGGTGCTTTCGGCCACCGTGAGCGACAGCCAGCGTCAGCAAGCGCAGCAACAGGCCGAGCAGCAACGCCAGGAACAACAGCGCCAGCGCGAAGCCGAACAACGCGAGCGCGAGGCGAAGGCCCAGCGGGAGGCCCAAGAACGCGAACGCCAGCGCGCCGAGGCCGCGGCACAGCGCGAGCGCGAGAAACAGGAACGGGAAGCCAAGGAGCGGGCCGAGAAGCAGGCGGCCGAACAGGCCGAACGGGACTACCTGCAAGCCCTGCTGGCCGGCACCAAACTGGCTGCACGCAAGTGCCCCGACGGCAAAGGCCTTTATTACATGGTGGGCCTGCTGCCCAAGGTGAAGCCGCGCCCGGTGAGTTGCGTGGACGTGCACTACCACGCCTACTGCCCGGGCACCACCGGCACGCGCGGCGTGGCACGCAACTTCGTGGGCATCTCCACCGACTGTTTCATGGGCGACGCCGTCACCATCGAACCCACACCGGCCTGCCCGGTGGCCGAGGTGCGTGTGGAAGCACGCGACGTCCGCGCTTGCGGGCGCTGAGCGCAGG
Organism: Rubrivivax sp.; assembly: GCA_046318395.1. Taxonomy (GTDB): domain Bacteria; phylum Pseudomonadota; class Gammaproteobacteria; order Burkholderiales; family Burkholderiaceae_C; genus Rubrivivax. The sequence continues at coordinate 20,468 of JBKCUM010000028.1, read as the reverse complement.
CGCCACCAACGCCGCCGGCGTGAGCACGCCAGCGGTGGAACAGGCCAGTCCGGGGCACCGGCGTCGGCCGAAACCACCCCGCTGAAGCGGCGCCGTTGTGCCGTCCTGGCACATCCAAGCTTTCCCTGATGCGCGCGCTGGGGCGAAGCCTATGCTGAGCCGCGCCCCAAGCTGCAGCCGTTTCGCCCGTGTGGGCGGTGCGCGGCACACCCGCAGCCAGACACCCACAGGAGACACTTGGAATGGCCCAGATCACCCTCACCGTCAACGGCCGCAGCGTCACCCGCGACGTCGCACCGCAGACCCTGTTGTCGGAATTCATCCGTGAAGACCTGCGCCTGACCGGCACGCACGTGGGCTGCGACACCAGCCAGTGCGGCGCCTGCACGGTGCACATCAACGGCCGCGCGGTGAAGAGCTGCGCCATGCTGGCCAGCCAGGCTGCCGGCAGCACGCTCACCACCATCGAGGGCCTGGCCGGGGCCGACGGCACCATGCACCCGATGCAAGAAGCCTTCAAACAGTGCCACGGCCTGCAGTGCGGCTTCTGCACCCCGGGCATGGTGATGAGCGCCATCGACCTGGTGAAGCACCACCCCTGCAGCACCGAGGCGCAGATCCGCGAAGGCCTGGAAGGCAACCTGTGCCGCTGCACGGGTTACCAGAACATCGTGAAGGCCGTGGCGCAAGCCGCCGACGCCACCAAGGCCCTGGCCTGAGCCGGCACCCCACACCACCAGGCACAAGGAACACCCCATGAACGCACCCGAAGGTTTCATCGGCAAAAGTGTCACGCGCCGTGAAGACGCGCGTTTCCTCACCGGCAAGGGCCAGTACACCGACGACATCGTGCTGCCCGGCCAAAGCTACGGCCACTTCCTGCGCAGCCCGCACGCGCACGCCAACATCACCCGGCTGGACACCAGCGCCGCGGCGCAGGCGCCCGGCGTGCTGGGCATCTTCACCGGCGAACACTTCAAGGCCGTGGGCGGCCTGCCCTGCGGCTGGCTGATCAACAACATCGACGGCACGCCGATGAAGGAGCCCAAGCACCCGGTGCTGGCCGACGGCAAGGTGCGCTACGTGGGCGACCGTGTGGCCCTGGTGGTGGCCGACACGCTGGAACAGGCCAAGGCCGCAGCCAACCTGATCGAGGTGGAATACGAGGTGCTGACGCCGGTGATCGCGCTGGACACGGCCAACACCATCGCGTCCAGCGTGCACGCCGAAGCGCCCGACAACCGCTGCTACCTCTGGCAGATCGGCGACAAGGAAGGCACGGACGACGCGTTCAAGAACGCGGCCCACGTCAGCAAGCTGACCTTCCGCAACAACCGCCTGGTGCCCAACGCGATGGAGCCGCGCGCGGCCAACGCCAGCTACAACCAGGCCGGCGACGAGTACACGCTGTACGTGGCCAACCAGAACCCGCACGTGGAGCGCCTGCTGATGTGCGCCTTCGTGCTGGGCATCCCCGAACACAAGATGCGCGTGGTCGCACCCGACGTGGGCGGCGGCTTCGGCAGCAAGATCTTCCTGTACGGCGAAGAAACCGCCCTGGTCTGGGCCAGCAAGCAGGTGGGCCGCCCCATCAAGTGGACGGCCGACCGCTCCGAGGCCTTCCTGTCCGACGCCCATGGCCGCGACCACCTGACCACGGCCGAACTGGCGCTGGACAAAGACCACAAGTTCATCGGCTTCCGCATCCACACCACGGCCAACCTGGGCGCTTACCTCAGCACCTTCGCCAGCGCCGTGCCCACCATCCTGTACGCCACGCTGCTGGCCGGGCAGTACACCACGCCCAAGATCTGCTGCACGGTGAACGCGGTGTTCACCAACACCGCGCCGGTGGACGCCTACCGCGGCGCCGGCCGCCCCGAGGCCACCTACACGGTGGAACGCATCGTGGAAACCGCGGCGCGTGAACTGGGCATCGACCCCGCCGAACTGCGCCGCAAGAACTTCATCCGCAGCTTCCCCTACGCCACGCCCGTGGGCCTGACCTACGACACCGGCGACTACGACGCCACCATGAACCGCGCCGTGGAGCTGGCCGACGTGGCCGGCTTCGAAGCCCGCAAGGCCGCCAGCGCCGCCAAGGGCCTGCTGCGGGGCATCGGCTACAGCGCCTACATCGAGGCCTGCGGCATTGCACCGTCCAGCGTGGCCGGCGCCCTGGGCGCGCGGGCCGGTCTGTTCGAAGCCGGCGAGGTGCGTGTGCACCCCACCGGCAAGGTGACGGTGTTCACCGGCAGCCACAGCCACGGCCAGGGCCACGAGACCACCTTCGCGCAGGTGGTGGCCGACAAACTGGGCATCCCCATCGACGACGTCAGCATCGAACACGGCGACACCGGCAAAGTGCTGTTCGGCATGGGCACCTACGGCAGCCGCTCGCTGGCCGTGGGCGGCAGCGCCATCATCAAGGCGCTGGACAAGGTGGTGGCCAAGGGCAAGAAGATCGCCGCCCACCTGATGGAGGCCGCCGACAGCGACGTCGTCTTCGAAGGTGGCCACTTCAAGGTGGCCGGCACCGACAAGAGCGTGCCGTTCGCCAGCGTCAGCCTGACGGCCTATGTGCCGCACAACTTCCCGCACGACAAGCTGGAACCCGGGCTGAACGAAAACGCCTTCTACGACCCCAGCAACTTCACCTACCCCGCCGGCAGCTACATCTGCGAGGTCGAGGTGGACCCGGCCACCGGCGTGGTGAAGGTGGAACGTTTCACCGCGGTGGACGACTTCGGCAACATCATCAACCCGATGATCGTGGAAGGCCAGGTGCAAGGCGGCTTGGTGCAGGGCATCGGGCAAGCGCTGCTGGAGAACTGCGTCTACGACGAAGACAGTGGCCAGTTGCTGACCGGCAGCTACATGGACTACGCCATGCCGCGCGCCGACGACATCCCGCACCTGACCATCGAAACCGCCAAGGGCACGCCCTGCACGCACAACCCGCTGGGCGTGAAGGGCTGTGGCGAAGCCGGTGCCATCGGCAGCCCGCCGGCGCTGATCAACGCCGTCTGCCACGCCCTGGGCGTGAAAGACATGCCCATGCCGGCCAGCCCACACAATGTGTGGAAGGCCCTGCAAGCAAAGACCTGACCCCCCCGAAGCGCCTGCGGCGCTCCCCCCCAGGGGGCGCCGCCAGCGGCCCGGCGAAGCCGGTTCCGCGTCGGCCGCTGGGTTAAAAGACACGCAGATTTCGAGGAAACGCTATGCAAGCATTTGAATACGCCAAGCCCGCCACCGTGGCCGACGCCGTGCGCGCCGCCGGCGCCGAAGACGCCAAGTACCTGGCCGGTGGCATGAGCCTGCTGCCCAGCATGAAGCTGGGCCTGAACGCACCGGCCGCCCTGGTGGACCTGGGCGCCGTGGAAGGCCTGGCCGGCATCCGCGTGGAAGGCGGCAACGTCACCATCGGCGCCGGCACCACGCACGCCACGGTGGCGGCCAGCGCTGCTGTGCAGCAGGCCATCCCCGCGCTGGCCGACCTGGCCGGCAAGATCGGCGACCGCCAGGTGCGCAACCGCGGCACCCTCGGTGGCAGCCTGGCCAACAACGACCCCGCGGCCTGCTACCCGGCCGCCGTGCTGGGCCTGGGCGCCACGGTGCACACCAACCAGCGCAGCATCCACGCCGACGATTTCTTCCTGGGGATCTACACCACGGCCCTGGGCGAAGGCGAGATGATCACGTCGGTGAGCTTCCCCATCCCGGCCCAAGCCGGCTGGCAGAAGTTCAAGCAGCCGGCTTCGCGTTTCAGCCTGGTGGGCGTGTTCGTCAGCCAGGGCCCGCAGGGTGTGCGAGTGGCCGTCACCGGCGCCGGTGCCAACGGCGTGTTCCGCGCCAGCGAACTGGAAGCCAAACTGGCCGGTGGTTTCAGCGCCGCCGCGCTGCAGGGTGCCACGGTGTCGGCGGCGGAACTGAACAGCGACCTGCACGGTTCGGCCGCCTACCGCGCGGCGCTGATCCCGGTGCTGGCCGCCCGCGCCATCGTTTGATCGCGGCCGGCCCCGGGCTGTTCACACGGCCCGGGGCCGGGTCTTCAAGCGGCCGCCAACACCCGCTGCGCCAACGCCGTGTACAGCGGAATGCCCAGCAGGATGTTGAACGGGAAGGTGAGCCCCAGCGACAGCCCGAAGTACAGCGCCGGCTGCGCCTCGGGCACGGCTTGGCGCAGCACCGCCGGCACGGCGATGTAAGAGGCGCTGGCCGCCAGCACCATCAGCAAGGCGCCGTTGCCGGCACTGAGCCCCACGGCCCAGGACAGGCCCAAGGCCAGGCCCGCGTGGACCAGGGGGCCCAACACCGCGTAGGCCACCAGGCCCTTGGGCGCTTTCAGCAGGGCCGGTGCATTGCGTGCGGCCAGCAGGCCCATGTCCAGCAGGAAGAAGGCCAGCATGCCCTTGAACAGGTCCACCGAGAACGGTGCCATCACCTTCTGCCCGGCCTCGCCGGTCAGCAGGCCCACGGCCATGGCGCCCAGCAGCAGCAGCGACGCACCGTCGGTCAGCGACTCGTGCAGCACCTGACGCAGCGGCATCGCCTGTGCGCCGCTGCCTTCGCGGCGGCGCAAGGCGTTGGCCGCCAACACGGCCATCACGATGGCCGGCGACTCCATCAACGCCATGGCCGCGGCCATGTGGCCGCCGGGCGCCAGACCGCGCGCCTCGGTGAACTGCACGGCGGTGATGAAGGTGACCGCGCTGACCGAGCCGTAGGTGGCGGCCACGGCCGCAGCGTCGAAACCGTTCAACCAACGGCGCAGCCACGCAAAACCCAAGGCCGGCACCAGCACCGCCAGCAGCACCGCACAGGCCAGGCTGGCCAGCACCTCGGTGTTCAGGCCCGAAGCAGCCAGCGCAAAGCCGCCCTTCAGGCCCAGCGCCATCAGCAGGTACAAAGACAAGAAGCGCGAAATGGGCGCCGGGATCTCCAGGTTGGAACGCAGCGCTCCGGCCAGAAGGCCGAACACGAAAAACAGGATGGACGGGTCGAGCAGGGCTTGCATGGTCGCGCAGTGTCCGCAAATACCCACATCGGCCAAAATGATGTTTCCCGATACTTCGCATCAGACAAGCCAATGAAAACCACACCACCGCCTGGCCTGGACCGCGCACCCCGCGTCAGCCTGGTGCAGCTGCGCAGCTTCGAGGCCGTGGTGCGCCTGGGTGCGGTGGGCCTGGCGGCCAAGGCGCTGAACCTGGCGCAGCCCACTGTGTCCACGCAGCTGAAGGAACTGGCCGCGGCCACCGGGCTGCCGCTGCTGGAACCGCGCGGCCGCGGCCTCGCGCCCACGGCCCACGGTGAACACCTGGCCGAAACCGCGCGCGAAATGTTCGCCGCCTGGCAGCGCTTTGAAGAACACGCCGCCGAACTGCAGGGCCTGCGCCGTGGGCGCCTGCAGCTGGCCGCGGTGACCACCACCGAGTACTTCCTGCCCGACCTGCTGGGCCCGTTCGCGCGTGCGCACACGGGCATCCACATCGAACTGGCGGTGGAAAACCGGGACAGCGTGGTGGCCCGGCTGGAACAAGGCCAGGCCGAGCTGGCGGCCATGATGCTGCCGCCGGACCACCTGCCACTGCACCGCTGGCCCTTCCTGGCCAACCCGCTGGTGGTGGTGGCCGCCGCCGACCACCCCTTGGCCGAGCGCCGCCGGCTCAGCCTGAGCCAGTTGCTGGACCAACCCCTGCTGGTGCGCGAAGCCGGCTCGGGCACCCGCCTGGCCCTGGAACGCCTGTTGGCCGAACAGGCGCTGCACTGGCCACCGCGCATGGCCCTGGGCAGCAACGAGGCGCTGAAACACGCGGTGCGCGCCGGCCTGGGCCTGGCGGTGCTGTCGCGCCACACGCTGGCCAGCGACCCCGCGCAAGACGGGCTGACCGTGCTGCCCGTGCGCGGTTTCCCCATCCGCCGCATGTGGCACTTGGTGTGGCGCAAAGACCGCCCACTCTCGCTGCCCGCGCGCACCCTGCTCAACGACCTGCGGCAACAACTGCACGTGCGCGCCCGGCCGGCGGTGTGACGCCTGGCCCCACTACCTTGCCACCCACCTGCCACCGCCCTGCCCGCCCGAACCCCAGGAAAGCCCCATGGCCGACACCACCTTGCCCACCAGCATCCAAGACACCACCGACCGCCTGCTGGCGCTGGACTACGTGGCCGAGCGTGCGCTGGCCACCACCGTCTTCCTGGCGCTGAAGCTGCAACGCCCGCTGCTGCTGGAAGGTGAACCCGGCACCGGCAAGACCGAAATCGCCAAGGCCCTGGCCGCCATGCTGGGCCGGCCTTTGATCCGCCTGCAGTGCCACGAAGGCCTGGACCTGGCGGGCGCGGCCTACGAGTGGAACTACGCGCGGCAGATGTTGGAGATCCGCCTGGCCGAGGCAGACAGCGCCCGCGCCGAAGGCGGCCCGGTCGGCCGTGCCGCGCTGGCCGAAGAACTGTTCAGCAGCCGTTTCTTGATCCGCCGCGCGCTGCTGAACGCGGTGGACCCGGCCCAGCCCGTGCCACCGGTGCTGCTGATCGACGAACTCGACCGCGCCGACGAGGCCTTCGAGGCCTTTTTGCTGGAGGTGCTGAGCGACTTCCAGATCACCATCCCCGAATACGGCACCGTGAAGGCGCAGCAACCGCCCATCGTGGTGCTGACCAGCAACCGCACACGCGAACTGCACGACGCCGTGAAGCGCCGCTGCCTGTACCACTGGGTGGGCTTTCCTGACGCCAAACGCGAGCAGGCCATCCTGGCGCGGCGTGTGCCCGGTGCCCCGCAGAAATTGGCGGCAGAGATCATCGCCTTCGTGCAGCGGCTGCGCGAGATCGAGCTCTACAAGCTGCCCGGCATCGCCGAAACCATCGAATGGACCCGTGCCTTGATGGAACTGGACGCCGTGGTGCTGGACCCGCAAACGCTGAACGACACCCTGGGCGTGCTGCTGAAGTACCAGGACGACATCGCCAAGGTGCAGGGCTCGGAGGCCGCGCGGCTGTTGGCCGAGGTGCGCACACAGCTGAACGGCTGACGCCTGAAACGAGCGCCGCCGGTGATACGCGCCCCCGACACCCTGCCCGGCCACCTGGCCGCCAACGTCATGCACTTCGGGCGTGTGCTGCGCGACGCTGGCCTGCCGCTGGGCACCGACCGCATCGCGCTGGCGCTGCAGGCCTTGCAGGTGGCCGGCCTGGAAAGCCGGCGCGACTTCCACGACACCCTGGCCGCCTGTTTTGTGGACCGTGCCGAGCACAGCGAACTCTTCGACCAGGCCTTTGCACTCTTCTGGCGCAACCCCGATCTGGCAGGCCGCATGATGGCCTTGCTGCTGCCCAAGGTGCAGGCCAAAGAAAACACCACGCCGCCTCCGCCCGAGAACCGGCGCCTGGGCGAAGCCCTGTTCCCGCACCAGCCCAACGCGCCTGAACCGCCGCCGCCCAAGGAACAGGTGGAGATCGACGCGCAGCTGACCTGGAACGACCGCGAACTGCTGCGCAAGGCCGACTTCGACACCATGACCGCCGACGAATGGCGGCGCGCACAAGGGCTGTTGCAGCGTCTGGCCCTGCTGTTCGAACCGCTGCCCTCGCGCCGCCGCGCGCCGGCCACGGGCCCGGGCCCAGGCGCGCGGGTGGACGGCCGCGCGACGCTGAAAGCCATGGCCCGGCAGGGCGGTGAACTGTGGCAACTGCACTGGCAGCGGCCGCGCCAGGTGCCGGCACCGCTGGTGGTACTGGCCGACATCTCCGGCAGCATGAGCCGCTACTCGCGCATGCTGCTGCACTTCACCCACGCCCTGGGCCACGCCGACTTGCGCGTGGAGAGTTTTGTGTTCGGCACCAGGCTGACACGCACCACCCACGCGCTGCGCCACAAAGACCCCGACCAGGCCGTGGCCCGTGTGGTGAAAGACGTGGAAGACTGGAGCGGCGGCACCCGCATCAGCGCTTGCCTGCACCAGTTCAACCACCACTGGGCGCGGCGGGTGCTGAACGGGCGCACCACGGTGCTGCTGATCACCGACGGCCTGGAACACGGCCACACCGGCGAACTGGCGTTTGAGATGGAACGCCTGCACAAACGCTGCCGCCGCCTGGTGTGGTTGAACCCGCTGCTGCGCTACGACGCTTTCGAACCGCGCGCCGGTGGCGTGAAGGCCATGCTGCCGCACGTGGACAGTTTCCTGCCCACGCACAACCTGGCCAGCCTGGAACACCTGGCCCAGGTGCTGGCCGGGCAGCAGGGCCCAGGCCCCACGGCTTCGCGCTGGCTGGGGCCGGGCGCCAGGCGCGGCTGAACGGCCCACCGTGGGCCCCCGCGGCCACCACCGAGGCCGTGGCTTGGCGCAAGTCTTGCTGTGTGACAGCTGCTGTCACAGATGCGCGTTAGCATCTTCGGCGTCCACGTACTCAGCGGAGCTTGAACATGCAGCGTGTGTCTTCGAGGTGGGGCCTGGCCCTGGTGCTGGCGCTGGGCGCCGGTGTGGTGCCGGCGGCCTGGGCGCAAACGGCGCTGACGCGGGGCGTGGCCGTCACCGGCCTGTCGGGCGCGGCCAGTTCGACCAAGGACTTCAGCCTGGTCGTGCCGGCCGGCGCCACGGCGCTGAGCTTCAAGCTCAGCGGTGGCACCGGCGACGCCGACCTGTACATGCGCCGCGCCGCGGTGCCCACCACCAGCACCTACGACTGCCGCTCCAACGGCGCCAGCAACGCCGAAACCTGCAGCGTGGCCACGCCCACGGCCGCCACCTACTACGTGCGGCTGGTGGGCTACGCCGCCTACAGCGGCGCCAGCCTGGTGGCCACCTACACGCCGGCCGGCACCTCCACCGCGCCCGTGGTGCTGCAGAACAACGTGGCCCTGGGCAGCCAGGGCGCGGCCCAGGGCGCCTGGTTGCGCTACACCATCGACGTGCCCACGGGGGCCACCAACCTGGTCGTCACCAGCAGCGGTGGCAGCGGCGCGGCCGACCTGTACGTGCGCGCGGGCAGCGAGCCGACGACCGGCACCTACGACTGCCGCCCCTTCGTCAACGGCAACAACGAAACCTGTTCTTTCGCACAACCGCAGGTCACGCGGTACCACATCGGCCTGTATGGCTACCAGGCGTTCTCGGGCGTCACCATCAAGGCCCAGTACACCGCGGCCAGCACGCCGCCCGGCGGTGGTGCCACCTGGTCGGGCTTCCAGGCCTACTACGTGCAAGCCATCGGCAAGACCGGTGTGGCGCTGCGCACCTCGCTGAACCAGCACGCCGCGCTGGGCCATGTGCGCCGCAGCTACGCCGACGTGTGGGAAGCGCTGAAGTACACCGACGAAGACCCGGCCAACACGGCCAACGTCATCCTGATCTACACCGGGCGCTCGCAGGCCAAGACCTACAACGCCTCGGGCAACAACGACCCCGACGCCTGGAACCGCGAACACGTCTGGCCCAAGAGCCACGGCTTCCCCAACGAGAGCCAGTGGGCCCACACCGACATCCACCACCTGCGCCCGGCCGACGTGTCGGTGAACAGCACCCGCGGCGACAAGGACTTCGACTGGGGTGGTTCGGCCATCGGCGAAGCCCCGGGCAACCTGACCGACGCCGACAGCTTCGAGCCGCGCAACGCCGTGAAGGGCGACATCGCCCGTATGATCTTCTACATGGCCGTGCGCTACGAGGGCAACGACACCACCGGCGTGGGCAACCTGGAAATGGCCGACAACACCGGCACCAGCGGCAACCTGATCGGCAAGCGCTGCACGCTGATGACCTGGCACCGCCAAGACCCGGTGGACGACAGCGAGGTCCGCCGCCACGCGCGCATCGTGGAGCGCCAGGGCAACCGCAACCCGTTCGTGGACTACCCGGCCTGGGCCGAGGAACTGTTCGGCGCCGGCTGCCCTTGAGCCACGGCGTCCAGCCGGTCGCTGGACGCGTCCACCGCCGACGCCGGCCAACGGGCCCGGAAGACACTGCCCCGGCCCGGGGCGGTGTCCAGACCCACCGTGCCGCCCATCGACAACACCAGGCTGCGGACCAGGGCCAGCCCCAAACCCAGGCCGCCTCGGGTTCGGGTACTGGAGGCGTCGCCCAGTTCAAACACCTGGAACAAACGCTGCTGGACCTCGGCGGCGATGCCGGGGCCGCCATCGGCCACATCCAGCGCCAGCCAGCCGTCTTGCCAGTGGACCGACACCACCACGGGGCCCTGGGTGGCGAACTTCAGCGCGTTGTCGAGCAGCAGTTCCAGCACACGGTGGGTTTTGGCGGCGTCGATCTTCAGCCGTTGGGGCAGGTCACGGCCGATGTCCAGACGGGCCCCCAGGACACGACCACGCGCGTCAGCTTGAAACTTGTCCAGCGCGGACTGCATCAGCGCACACCAATCGCTGGCCGTGTCGGGCACCGACCCGCCTTCTTCGGCCGCGACGACCTCCAACAGCTGCGACACCAGCGCCGCGAGGCCCCGCCCGGCATCCACCGCCATGTCGAGCCGGCGGCTCAAGGCAGGGTCCGTGCTCAAGCGCCGGGACACTTCCAACATACCCAGAACGCCGTTGAGCGGTGTGCGCAGTTCATGCCCGGCGACACCCAGAAAACGCGCCTTGGCACGCACGGCAGCCTCGGCACGCAGCCGCTGAAGCTCCGCGTCCAGCTGCGCACGTTCGGCCTGGTGGCGCGCCTGCGCCAGTTCAGCACGCGCGAACAGCAGACGCGCCTGGAGATCGGCCTGCCGCACGTGCTCGGCCATGGTGCTGCGGTGCAGCTGGTCCATGTGGTGCAACGCGCGCCCCAAGTCGTTCATGCGGCGGCAACCCTGAACCAGGGTGTGGCGCGCTTGGCGCAGCAACTCGTGGTCGGTGCCCGTTGCGGGCGCGTCCAAACAAGCCTCCACACCTGCACAGGTCTCGGGGCCAGGCGCCGCCTCGAAGGCCAGACAGGCCAGCGCCAGCTTCAATGTGGCCACTTGTGCGGTCTCGCCCAGCCTCAAGGCCATCGCCAAGGCCGACTCGAAGTGCTGCCGCGCCGGTTCAACCTGGCGCAGGCGTCGGTCTATGCCACCGAGATTGGCCCAGGCGTTGATCTGCCAACCTGGCTGGCCTGCCGCCTGCGCGATCTGCGCAGCTTCCAGGGCTGGCCCGCGGGCCTGCGCGAGCCACCGCTGAGGGTCCTCACCGCGCTCGGCCGATCGGTCGGCCTGCACCACCCACAAACGTGCCGAGTTGTTCAGCGCAGAAAACACCAGCTCTTGCGACGACAGGCCTCGGGCCTGCGCCAAGGCTTGCATCAGCAGGTCCTGGCTGCGGGTGCCACCATCGATGTCGTGTTCGGCAGTCGCCGGCGGATCAGCGCACTGCACTGCAGGGCCACATCGCCACAAGCCCGGGCCAGCACCAGGGCCTGTTCGGCATGGCCCGCAGCAACCGCCGCCAACCCCGAGCGTTCAAAGGCCAGAGACAGGTGCGCCAGAACCTGTGCATGAAGCGCCTGCGGCCCCTGGGTTCGGACCTGCTCCAGCGCCTGCTGCCCACAGTGCACGGCGGCTTCCAGGTCGCCGCGCCGCACCAGGCTCAGCGTCCAGTGCACGCGGGCACAAGCCGCCGTGCGCTCATCCGCCCAGCACCAGCGCCCGTTCGACCACCAAGGCGAACAAGGCGTTGGCGGTGGCATGTTGACCCATGGCCTGCGCAGCCACCGCCTGCTTCAGCAGGGTGGACAGGTCTTCGTGCGAGAGGTCGTCAGTTTGCATGGGCGAGGTGGGTGCGCTGCCAGTGCGGCCCACACGGCGGCCAACGGCTCACCGCATGGCCGGACCTCCCCACCATAGGTCGGCACAGCGCCGAGGTAAAACGTTTAACCCACCATTCGAACCAGACGTTACCTCTGAGGCGGCACCGCGCCCCTGATCAGGATCAACGGCAGAGAAGGTCAGGCGCGGGGCCAGCCCATGGCCCCTCGGCGAAGGCCACGCCCCACCACGCACTGGCGGTGGAACGCGCGGCACTCACCCCGGGAACACGGTGTCGAAGTCGCCCTGTAGGGCGCGCCACACCACTTCAGAGGTCAACGGCATCTGCACTTTTTCAGCGGCGGCACCCAGGCCGGCACTGGCCAGGGCGTCGACCACGGCGTTCACCACGGCCGGCGTGGCACCGATGGTGCCCAGCTCACCCACGCCCTTGCTGCCCAGCGTGTTGGTCAGGCAGGGCGTGCTTTCGTCGAAGCGGGTCTTGAAGGCGCGGAAGCCGTCGGCCTTGGGCAGGGCGTAGTCCATGAAGCTGGCGCTCAGCAGCTGGCCGCTGTCGGCGTCGTAGGCCACGCGCTCGCACAGGGCCTGGCCGATGCCTTGCACCGCACCGCCTTCGATCTGCCCTTGCACGATGGCCGGGCTGACGATGCGGCCGATGTCGTTGGCGCTGGCGTAGGCCACCACCTGCACCTCGCCGGTGGCGGGGTCCACTTCCACCTCGGCGATGTGGCAGCCGTTGGGCCAGCTGGGCGCGCCGGCCTTGGCGCTGGCGTCCACCGTGATGCGGGCCGTGCCCTGGCGGGCGGCCAGCTCGAACAGGCCCAGCCCCAAGTCCGTGCCCGCCACGGTGAAACGCCCGGCGCGGTACTCGATGTCGCCGGCCGGGGCTTCCAGCGCCTGCGCGGCCAGGTCTTTGGCGTGGTCCACCGTGCGTTCGCTGGCCACCTTCACGGCGGCACCGCCGGTGAACAGGCTGCGGCTGCCAGCGCTGCCAAAGCCGTTGGCGCGGTCGGTGTCGCCCTGCAGCACGCGGATGCGGTCCAGCGGCACGCCGAACACGTCGTGCGCCAGTTGGGTGTAGCTGGTGGCGATGCCCTGGCCCATGGGCATGGTGGCGCTGGTCAGCTCGATGAAACCATCGGCCGTCACGTTCACCTGCACGTGTTCTTCCAGCGCGTTGCCGCCGGTCCATTCCAGGAAGGTGGCGATGCCACGCCCACGCAGCTTGCCGGCGGCCTGGCTTTGCGCGCGGCGGGCGTCGAAGCCGGCCCAGTCGGCCAGCGCCAGGCCTTGCTGCAACAGCTGCGGGAAGTGGCCGCTGTCGTAGACCTGGCCCATGGGGTTCTTGTACGGGAACTGCTCCGGGCGGATGAGGTTGCGCCGCCGCAGTTCTGCACCGTCCAGGCCCATCTTGCGGGCCGCAGCGTCCATCAGCCGTTCGGTGATGTAGATGGCCTCGGGCCGGCCGGCCCCGCGGTAGGCGCCGGTGGGGGCCTGGTTGGTCAGCACGGCGGTGTAGTGCAGGTCCACCAGCGGGATGTCGTAGACGCTGGTGCTGACCCAGGGGCCGATCAGCAGCTGAATGGCCGCGCTGGTGGTGCTGGGATAGGCGCCCACACCGGCCCAGGAACGCACCCGCAGGGCCAGCACGCGGCCGTCGGCGGCCAGCGCCAGTTCGGCGTGGCTGGTCACGTCGCGGCCATGCACGGCCGACAAGAACTCTTCCAGCCGTTCGGCCTGCCACTTCACCGGCCGCTGCAGTTGCAGCGCCGCGTAGGCCACGGCGATGTCTTCGGGGTACAGGCCGGTCTTCATGCCGAAACCACCGCCCACGTCGCCCACGAGCACGCGCACGTTGCCGGGCGTCAGGCCGGGGATGGCGTCGGCCAGGCCGTTGCGCACGGCGGTGGGCATTTGGCTGGACAGGCGCACGAACAGCCGCTCACCTTCGGGGTAGGCCAGCACGCTGCGCGGCTCCATGGGGCTGGGCGCCAGGCGCTGGTTCACCAGGTCCAGCGCCACGGTATGGGCCGCGCTGGCAAAGGCCGCGGCCACGGCGGCGGCGTCGCCATGCCGCATTTCGGCGCTGACGTTGTCGGGCGCGGCCGGCCACACCACAGGCGCACCGGGCTGCACGGCGGCCACGGCGCTGACCACCGCGGGCAGGTCTTCCACGTCCACCTGCACCAGGTCGGCCGCTTCGCGTGCGGCCTCGCGGCTGGTGGCCACCACGGCGGCCACGGCTTCACCGACAAAACGCACCCTGTCCACCGCCAGCGCACGCTTGGGCGGCGTGGCCATGGGCTGGCCGTCGGGCCGCTTGAAACTGGGCGCCACCGGGATGGGCTTCACGCCCGCGGCGGCCAGTTCAGCGCCGGTGAAGATGCGCAGCACACCGGGCACAGCCAGGGCCGCGTCGGTGTGGATGTTCAGCAGCTTGGCGTGGGCCGTGGTGCTGCGCACGAAGCGCAGAAAGACCTGGCCTTCGGTGTTCACGTCGTCGGTGTAACGGCCCTGGCCGGTCAGCAGCGCCGGGTCTTCGATGCGGCGCACCACGGCGCCGCTGCCGAACTTGGTGGCGTTCAGATCGGCGCTCATGCCACGCCCCCTTCACCACGCAGCTGGGCTGCGGCCACTTGCACGGCGCGCACGATGTTGACGTAACCCGTGCAGCGGCACAGGTTGCCTTCCAGCGCGTCGGCCACCTCGTCGTCGCTGGGACGCGGGTTCTGCGCCAGCAGGCCGCAGGCGCTCATCACCATGCCCGGTGTGCAGAAACCGCACTGCAGGCCATGGCAGGCGGCAAAAGCTTCCTGCACCGGGTGCAGCGGCGCGCCGGGCGCGGCCAGGCCTTCGATGGTGGTGACCTGGCGGCCTTCGGCCTGCACGGCCAACACGGTGCAGGCTTTCACGGCCAGGCCGTCCAGCAGCACGGTGCAGGCGCCGCACTGGCTGGTGTCGCAGCCCACATGGGTGCCGGTCAGGCCCAGCGGGCCGCGCAAAAGGTCCACCAGCAGGGTGCGGGGGTCGGTGTCGGCCTGCACGGGGCGGCCGTTGACGTGCAATGAAAGCGTGGGCATGGCGGGCCGGGTCTCCGGTGGTTGTTCTGTTGAAAGCGGGCCAGCGGCTGGGTGCCGCGGCCCGGGGCGTTGGCCACGGCGGCCCACCGCGCCGGTCAAGGTGCGCGCAGGCGGTGCGGTGCGCCGGGGTTCACAGCGCGCAGCTGCGAAAGCCGCAGAACATCGTATCCCGCCCCGGCGGCGCGAACCGGCGGGCCTGCAGATGGCGAGCGCGCGGCCGGGTCATGTGGCTGGCGCCGCGCAACACGCCGTAGGCGCCTTCGGGCGGCATGGTGTCGAGGCTGCCCACGCCGCTGTGGTGGCCGGGCCAGGGGCGGGCGCTGCCGGCCACCCATTCAAACACCATGCCCCAGACGAAACCCCGGCTGGCGGCGTGCTGGGCGGCCAGGGTCCATTCGGGTTCGGTCGGCAGGCGGCGGCCGGCCCATCGGCACCAGGCCTCGGCCTCGAAGCGGCTGACATGCTGCACCGGCAGCCGCGGGTTGACCTGCTGCACGCGGCCCTGGCGGTGCAACAACACGCTGCCGCGCAGCTGTTCCACATGGCGCGGCGCGCGCCGCCCTTCCACCTGCACCCAGGCCCATCCGGCCTCGCTCCACCAGGCGGGCTGGTCGTAGCCGCCGTCTTCGCTGAAGGCCATGTACTGCGCCCAGTTCACGGGCTGGGCGTCGATCTCGAAGTCCGGCACGTCCACCGGGTGCGCCCAGCGTTCGTTGTCGGGCACCGCACCGCCCGGCGGGCTGCCCAGGGTGACGGTGGCCGCCGGCATCCACAGCGCGGCGCGCTCGGCCTTGGCCTCGGGCGCGGCCAACAGGTGGGCAAACGCCGGGGTCTGCGCTTCCTGGGCGATTTCCGCCAAGGCCTCGCACAGCCGGTCTTCATGGCGCAGGGCCTGGCGGAAGAAATGCAGCGCCGCATCGCCGGGGCCGGCGCGCTCCAGCAGACCCAGCGTGGTGTCCAGGTTGTCGGCCAGGCCTTCGCGCAAAGCCTGGGCGCTGGGCGCGTCCTGCCCGCGGCCGGAGCCGGCCAACCAGGCCGCCCACTCCGGCCGGTGGCTGCGGCCCACCGGCGGGTGGGCGTCGCCGGCTTCGCCGCGCGCCAGTTGGGCGTTGCGGTGGATCCAGCGTTCGGTGTAGTCGGCCGCCTGGGCGAAGCGGTGGCGGGCCGTCCAGCCCTGCAAAGACAGCTGCAGGCCGGCGCCATCGGGCTGGGCGGCTTCGAAGGCCTGCAGCCAGCGCAGCAGGCGGTTGCGCGCGTCCAACAAGGCCAGCGACAAGGGCCCGGCTTCGGCGGTGCGCGCTTGCTGCGGATCGGTCAGTTCGCCGCCCAGCGGGTCTTGGTGAGCGGGCATCTAGAAAAGAAGTTTGCGCACACTGACGTCAAAACATCGCCCGGCGCTGGCGGCTACTGCCCCACCAGGCCGGCGCGGATGGCGTACACCGTCATCTCGGAGTTGTTGGTCAGCTGCAGCTTTTCCAGCACCCGGGCGCGGTAGACCGACACCGTCTTGGGGCTCAGCGTCAGTTCTTCGGCGATGTCGGCCAGGCGTTTGCCGCTGGCGATCATCACCAGCGTCTGCAGTTCGCGGTCGCTCAGCTTCTGGTGCGGGCTTTCCAGCGTGGGCGCGGTCAGGCTTTCGACCAGCATCTGCGCGATCTCGGGCGTGACGTACTTGCGGCCCTGCGCCACCGTGCGCACGGCTTGCACCAACACCTGGGGGTCGCCGCCCTTGTTCACATAACCGAAGGCGCCCGCCCGCAGCGCCCGGATGGCGTACTGGTCTTCCGGGTACATGCTGACGACCAGCACCTTCACCGGCGAGCCTTCTTCTTTCAGCGCGTGCAGCGCGTCCAGGCCGCTGCGGCCCGGCAGGTTGATGTCCAGCACCAGCACGTCGCAGTGCTGCTGGCGCATCAGACCACGCAGTTCGCCGTAGTCGCTGGCTTCGCCGACGACCTGGATGTCGGGCGCGTCGGCCAGGGTGTCGCGGATGCCACGGCGGATCAGCGCGTGGTCGTCGCAGAGGATGACTTTGATCATGGCCGGGGGACGGGTGCGACGTGCAAGCAGGTTTTCAAAGGGCAGCCCAGGCGGAGGGGTCGTGGTTGTGCGGCGGCGGTTCGTCGTCGGCCTGCGCGGCAGCGTCGTCCGATGTGAGCGCCTGCTCATCCAACGGCACCGACAAAATCAGCGTGGTGCCGCGCGGGCCGCTGCTCAGGTCCACCCAACCGCCGACGGTGAGCGCACGCTCTTTCAGGCCGCGGATGCCAAAACTCTGCGCCTTGGCCAGGTCGGCGGCGCTCAGGCCGCGGCCGTTGTCGCTGACCTCCACGCTCAGCACGCCGCCGCTGATGGACAGGTCGATGCCCACCTGCGTGGCCTGCGCGTGTTTGCTGATGTTGGTGAGCGCTTCCTGCACCGTTCGGTAGGCCACCAGGGGCACGCCGGTGGGCAGGCTGAGCTTGTCGTGGCTGGTGCGGAAGGCGCAGACCGTGCCGTTGCGCTTCTCGAAACGGCTGGCCATCCACTGCAGCGCCGCCACCAGGCCTTGTTCCAGGATGGCCGGCCGCAGGTTGTGCATGATGCGTTGGCTGGCCTCGATGGCGTGGGTCACGGTGTCCAGCGCACTTTGCAGGCGCTGTTTCACCTCGGGCGCCGTGGTGCGCCGGTTGATCCAGTCCAGATCGAACTTCAGTGCGGTGAGAGAACCGCCGACATCATCGTGAATCTCCCGCGCGATGGCGTGGCGTTCGTTCTCGACACTGGTCTGCAGGTGCTGCGCCAGTTCAGACAGCCGCGCGCGGGAGGCCTGCAGCTCACGGTCGGCCCGCGCGCGGGCGCGGGCGGTTTCTGAGGCGGCGATGGCATGTTCCACCGCCGGCGCCAAGCGGGCCAGGTTGTTTTTCAGCAGGTAGTCGGACGCGCCGTTGCGCATGGCCGCCACCGCGGTGTCCTCGCCGATTTCACCCGACACCAGGATGAACGGCAGGGCCGCACCGTGCTGGCGCAGGCGCTGCAGCGCGTCCAGTCCGGTGAAGCCGGGCAGGTTGTAGTCCGACAGGATGAGGTCCCAGGGCTCGTCCAGCGCGGCGTCGAATTCCGCCAGTGAATCGACGCGGCGTGTGTCCACCACCAGCCCGGCGCGGCGCAACTGCGCCATCGCCAGGGCGTGGTCGGATTCGGCATCTTCCAGGTGCAGCAGGCGCACCGGTGCAACAGGCCCGCTCATGCCGTGAAGTATGGCCCAGCCAGGCCTCGCAACCGGGCATGGCGGGGAACTGGCGGGTTTTTCAGGGCAGAAACCTGTGATCCAACCCTCAATGTCCGGGTGGGTTGTGCCGAAAAAGCGCTGGAAGACAGATCGAAAGCCTGTTCGACACACCCCTGAAGGTGCTGTTCAACAAGCCGTCGAGGTCGAAACTCTCAACAAGACGGAGCCCCGATGCTCACTCAGGAAGCTCAAAAACCAGCGCCCGAAGGCGGCTTCACGCTGCTGGCGGCTGCCGACCTGCAGGACCACCTGCTGGTCGCCAGCAACGACCTCGACCGGCTGGAGCGGCTCTTGTCCGACGCCTGCGACACCTTGCTGGCGAATTTTTATGGCGCCAGCGGCGAACTGAAGCAGTTGTTGCACGTCGCAGCCCAACACCCCGAGATCAACACCGATCAGCTGCATGCCGCCATGGGCCACATGGCGGAGGCCATCACGGCCATGCAGTTCCAGGACATGGCTTCCCAGCTGGTGATGCACACCGTCAAGCGCCTGCGCAACTGCGCAGACCGCTTGGCACGCGACACCCTGGTAGACGACGAGGAGGGCGTGGCCCTCATCGAAGAGATGCCACTGCGTCCCAACCCGGTGACGCAGGACGAGATGGACGCTGGGTCCGTCGAACTCTTCTGACGATGCAACGCCGAACCAACAACACCGACTTCCTGCCGAAAGAGAACCACCATGCACTCCATCCTTGCCGTTGACGACAGCGCCTCCATGCGCCAGATGGTTTCGTTCACCTTGAAGAACGCAGGCTTCAACGTCGTCGAGGCCGTCGACGGCCAGGACGCCTTCGAGAAGGCCAACACCCGGGACTTCAACCTGGTGCTGACCGACCAGAACATGCCCCGCATGGACGGCATCAGCCTGACCAAGAAGCTGCGCGAGAACCCCAAGTTCAAGAGCACGCCCATCCTGATCCTGACGACCGAGAGCAGCGACCAGATGAAGATGGCCGGCCGTGCCGCCGGTGCCACCGGTTGGTTGGTGAAGCCTTTCGACCCGGCCAAGCTGGTCGAGGTGATCGGCAAAGTCATCCGCTGAAACCGCCAAGCGCCAGCACGGGAGCACACCATGGCAGACACCACCCACGACCACGCCAGCCAGTCGGCCGGCATCGACCTGAGCCAGTTTTTCCAGGTCTTCTTTGAAGAAGCCGGTGAAAACCTGGACACCATGGAGCAGATGCTGCTGGGTCTGGACATCGAACAGGCCGACGACGAAGAGCTGAACGCCATCTTCCGCTGCGCGCACTCTGTCAAGGGCGGCGCCGCCACCTTCGGTTTCACCGACGTGGCCGAGCTGACGCACGAGATGGAAACGCTGCTGGACAAGCTGCGCCGCCGCGAGCTGACGCCCACGCCGTCCATGGTGGACGTGCTGCTGGCCTCGGGCGACGCGCTGAAAGCCCAGCTGGCCCGCCACCAAGGCAACGGCGCCGGCCCGATCGACACCCGCGAGCTGCTGGTCAGCATCCGCGCGCTGGTGGAAGGCCGCCCCAGTGGCCGCCCCGTCAACGTGGTGCCCGTCCCCGCGCCCGCCCCGGCCCCCGCCGCCGCCGCACCGGCCCCGGTGGGCAAGCCCGGCGCTGCCCCGGTGCGCACGCTGGAACTGAGCGTGGGCCCGCTGCAAGACACGTCGGTGGCCGACAACCTGGTGGACCTGTTCAAGGAAATCACCGACCTCGGCACCATCGAACCGCTGGACGCTGGCAAGGCCGCCGACGGCATGCGCCGCTTCAAGGTCATCACCGCCACGGCCGACAACGACCTGCTGGACCTGTTCACCTTCCACGTGGCCCGTGAACACGTGAAGCTCTCGACCATGGGCACGGGCTACGGTTTCCACGAAGGCGCGCCCGGCGCGCCCCGCGAAGACGGCCCGAAAGAAACCCCGGTGGGTTACGGCTTCTTCGAAAACGCGCCCGGTGCCCCGGAAGACGTGCAGGCCGCCGTGCCCACGCCCGAAGCCGCACCCGCCGCCGCCGCCCCCGCCCGCGTGGCCCCGAGCGCCACGCCGGCCCGCGCCGAGAAAGCCGCCGGTGCCGCCGAATCCAGCACGCTGCGCGTCAGCGTGGACAAGGTCGACCAGCTGATCAACCTGGTGGGCGAACTCGTCATCACCCAGGCCATGCTGGCGCAGAACAGCAAGGGCATCGACAACGCGCTGCACCAGCAGCTGACCAGCGGCCTGGCCGACCTGGAACGCAACACCCGCGACCTGCAGGAAGCGGTGATGTCGATCCGCATGATCCCGATGTCGCTGGTGTTCAACCGCTTCCCCCGCATGCTGCGCGACCTGGCCAGCAAGCTGGGCAAGAAGGTCGAACTGGTGCAGGTGGGTGAAGCCACCGAACTGGACAAGGGCCTGGT
>JBKCUM010000027.1:0-15911 GCA_046318395.1 Rubrivivax sp. | reverse complement strand
TCGATCGACGGGTCGACAAAGTTGGCCACCAGCGTGGGCAGGCCGATGCCGAGGTTGACGTAGAAGCCGTCCTGCAGTTCGGCGGCCGCCTTTGCGGCCATCTGGTCTTGGGTCCAGGGCATGTGAAGTCTCCTCAGGCGGCGGGCCGGGTGGTGCGCTTCTCGATGCGCTTCTCGGGGGTCGGGTTCAGCACCAGCCGGTGCACGTAGATGCCCGGCAGGTGGATGGCGTCGGGGTCGAGCGAGCCCAGCGGCACGATCTCCTCCACCTCCACCACGCTGGTCTGCCCGGCCATGAGCACGGCCGGGTTGAAGTTGCGCGCCGTGCGGCGGAAGATGAGGTTGCCGCGCTCGTCGGCCTTCCAGGCCTTGCCCAGGCTCACGGCCGGGCGCAGCGAACGCTCCATCACGTAGGTGTGGCCGTCGAACTCGCGCAGCTCCTTGCCCTCGGCCACCAGCGTGCCCACGCCGGTGCGCGTGAAGAACGCCGGGATGCCGGCGCCGCCGGCGCGCAGCTTCTCGGCCAGCGTGCCCTGGGGCGTGAACTCCAGCTCCAGTTCGCCGGCCAGGTACTGGCGCTCGAACTCCTTGTTCTCGCCCACGTAGCTGGAGATCATCTTGCGGATCTGCCGCGTCTCCAGCAGCTGGCCCAGTCCCCAGCCGTCGACCCCGGCGTTGTTGGAGATGACGGTGAGGTCCTTGACGCCGCTGTCGCGCAGCGCGCCGATGAGGGCCTCGGGGATGCCGCACAGGCCGAAGCCGCCGACGGCGAGCAATTGACCATCCTGCACGATGCCTTCAAGCGCGGCGGCCGCGCTGGGGAACAGCTTTTTCATCGGTGAAGCCTCCAGTGGATGGCGCGCAGCTTAATACGTAATGCGTTACGTAGAATTGACTACGGAGCAACGCGCAATGGGCGTCTGCAGCGCGCGAAGCTGCCACCATAGGCGCTGGTCACCCACCCGCACAGGAGCTTCCATGGAAACCCAGTCTTTTGCCGACTTGGAAATGCTGCAAGCCGCACTCGGCCACGTGTTTTCAGACTGGGTGCGTGGGCTGGACCTGCGCGTGCTGGAAGCGCGTGCCGGCGAGGTGACGCTGGCCCTGCCCATCACCCGCACCCATGTGCACGAGGGCGGCGTGGTGGGCGGCGCCACGCTGATGGCCGCGGCCGACACGGCCTTGGTGCTGGCGGTGATGACCAAACTCGGCGGCTTCAAGCCCATGTCCACCGTGCAACTGCAGACCAGCTTCCTGCGCCCCATCGCCGGCAGCAGCGGTGTGGCGCGCGTGGTGGCACGCGTGCTGCGCATGGGCAACAAGCTGGTGTTCGGCGAGGTGCAGGTCATCAACGCCGACGACGAACTCGCGGCCCACGCCACGGCCACCTTGGCCCTGCTTTGAAGCCGGTGGTGGGCGCCCACGCGACCTGCGCCACCGCGGCCGCGCCCCAACCGCCGGCCGCGGAGACGCTGGACTACCGCACCGCCTTCGAGCTGGCGCCCATCGGCCTGGTGCTGTCGCGCCAGCGGCTGATGCTGGACGTGAACCAGGCGCTGCTGGACATGTTCGGCGCCGAACGGCACCAATTGGTGGGGCAAAGCTTCGAGGTGCTGTACCCCACGGCCGACGAGTTCCAGCGCACGGGCGAACGCATCGTCGCCAGCCTGGACGCCAGCGGCCCAAGCCGGGGCCACTACGCCGATGAACGGGTGATGAAGCGCCTGGATGGCTCCCGCGCGGGCGAGCTGTTCTGGTGCCACGTCAGCGGCCGGGCGCTGAACCCGGCGCAACCGCACGAGGCAGGCATCTGGGCCTTTGAAGACCTGTCCTCCCGCCGCGTGCTGAAGGTGGAGTTCACCGCGCGGGAACGGGAGATCGCCGCGCTGTTGATCGACGGCCTGACGAGCAAGCTCATCGGCAAACGCCTGGGCATCAGCCCACGCACCGTGGACGTCTACCGCGCCCGATTGATGCGCAAGACCGGCGCGGCTACCACGCCCGAGTTGGTGAACAAGCTGCTCAGCGGTTGAAGCCCGCGCGGGCTGAAAGGCCGGCGCCGCTGGGCACCGAACAACTTCGTTGTACCGTCACCGGGTTGGCGCCTGAACCGGCGCGCCTTTTCCGCCCTGCCACCGCACCGCATGAACAAGATCGTCGTCCACCACCTGGAAAACTCCCGCTCGCAGCGTGTGCTGTGGCTGCTGGAAGAACTGGGCCTGCCCTACGAAGTGAAACGCTACGAACGCGACCGCCAGACCATGCTGGCGCCGCCCGAGCTGCGCGCCGTGCACCCGCTGGGCAAGAGCCCGGTGATCACTGACGGCGACACCACCGTGGCCGAAAGTGGCGCCATCGTCGAATACCTGGTGGCCAAGGCCGGTGCGCTGCGCCCCGCCGCCGGCACGCCCGCCGCGCTGCAGTTCACCTACTGGCTGCACTTCGCCGAAGGCACGGCCATGCCGCCGCTGGTGATGAAGCTGGTGTTCGACAAGATCCAGCAGGCCAAGCTGCCGTTCTTCGTGAAGCCCATCGCCAAGGGCATCGCGCAAAAGGTGCTCAGCAGCTTCGTGCTGCCCAACATCAGCGCGCAGCTGAAGTTCATGAACGAGACTCTGGCGCGCCAGCCCTGGTTCGCCGGCGACAGCTTCAGCGCGGCCGACGTGCAGATGAGCTTCCCGCTGGAAGCCGCCGCGGCCCGCGGCGGGCTGGACACGCGCCATCCGCACCTGCAGGCTTGGCTGGCCACCATCCATGCCCGCCCGGCCTACCAACGGGCGCTGAAGGCTGGCGGCCCTTACGACATCCTGGGTTGAAACCTCAGACGATGTGCGCCCGCAGCCAGTCCGGCAGTGGCGCGCTCTTGCGGGCGCTGTAGTCGGTCCACACGATCTTGGCGCCGCCTTCGGCCACCAGCACTTCGGGCTCGTCGCTGCGCGCCATGGTCAGGTAGGTGTCGAAGCTGGTGCGGCCGGGCTGGGCCACGTACTGGCGCAGCAGCAGGTCGGCCGGGAACTCCAGCTGCTGCAAGAAGTTGCAGAAGGCGTTGACGATGACCGGGCCTTCCCCGGCGTCGGGCTTGGCCTGGATGCCCAGCTTGAACAGCCAGTCCAGCCGCACGATCTCCATGTAGCGGAAGTAGAGCGTGTTGTTCACATGGCCCATGGTGTCCATGTCGCCCCAGCGCACCGGCACCACCATCTCGTGCACCAGCTTTTTGTCGGCCGGCAGCGTGAAGCGCAGGCCGCTCACGGCGCGCCGGGCCCTGGTGTGGCGGCCGCGTCCACCGGCAAGCCCAACTCAGCGGCCATGCGGTGCACCAGGCCCCGCAGGGCCGCCAGTTCTTCGCCCTGGCGCTGCAGTTCGGCCTTCAGCGCCACCAGTTCCACCGCACCCACACTGCTTTCACCGGCTGGGGCGATGTGCTCCGGCGGGGCCACGTCGCCGCACAGCAGCTGCGCCCAGCGCGCCTCGCGTGCGCCGGCGGCGCGCGGCAGCTTGATGGCGCGCGGCGGGTAGCGGTCGGCCAGTTCTTCCAGCACCGTTTCCACGGCGGCGATGTCGCTGAACTTGTGCAGCCGCTCGGTGTTCAGCCGCAGTTCCGCCGCGGTTTGTGGCCCACGCAGCATCAAAACGGCCAGCAGCGCCGCGGCCGGCGGTGGCACGTTCAGGCCGCGCGCGGCGTTGTGTTCGAACTTCACCACGCGGCTGCTGCTGCCCTCGAAGGCCAGGCTCAGGCTCTTCAGGCCGTCGATGGCGCTCAGCACCTCGGCGTCGGTGGCCTCGATCACCGGGTGGCGGGCCGTCTTCTGGTTGCAGCCGGCCACCAGGGCGTTCAGCGACAGCGGGTAGGTGTCGGGCACGGTGTGCTGCTTTTCCACCAGCACGCCCAGGACACGGGCTTCCAGGGGCGTCAGGGCACGCATGCGCTCAGCCCCCCGCTCAAACGCCGAAGCCGTCGTCGGCGGCGATGATGGCGCCGTTGACGAAGTGGCTTTCTTTGGCGCACAGCGTCACCAGCAGCGCGTCCAGATCTTGCGGCTGGCCCACCCGTTTGCGCGGCAGCATGTTGACCAGCTTCTGGCCGGCGTCGGTCTGCCAGTGGTGGTGGTTGATCTCGGTGTCGATGTAACCCGGGCAGATGGCGTTGACGTTGATGCCGTAGCGGCCCCACTCCAGCGCCATCGCACGCGTCATGTGCACCACGGCGGCCTTGCTCATGCAGTACACACCGATCTGGCCCAGCACCTTCAGGCCGGCCATGGAGGCGATGTTGACGATGCGCCCACCCGCGAAGGTGCCGGGTGCTTCGCCCTTGCTGCGCGCGATCATGCGTTTGGCCACCTCTTGTGCCACGAAGAAAGCACCGCGGGTGTTGGTGCCCATCACGTAGTCGTAGTCGTCGGGCGTCACGTCGGTCAGCTTCTGCGTGGTGCTGACGCCGCTGTTGTTCACCAGGATGTCGATGGCGCCCACCTCGGTTTCGGCATGGGCCACGGCGGCGCGGATGCTGTCGGGGTCGGTCACGTCCAGCGCCACCACGTGGGCGTCACCACCGGCGGCTTCGATCTCCGCCCGCAGCGTCTTCAGGCGCTCCACCCGCCGCGCGGCCAGCACCACGGCGGCACCGGCCTGCGCCAAGGTCTTGGCGAATTGCACACCCAGGCCGCTGGACGCCCCGGTGATGAAGGCCACACGGCCGGAAAGATCAAGCTGGTAAGCCATGTCTGCACACTCCAACGCTGTCAGGGAAACCGCCGCGGTGCGCCCCCGTCGGAAGGGCGGCACCGGGCACTGCAAATCACGATAGCACGCAGGCCGCGGCGAGAATCGGCCCATGAACACCGTGGAAAACCCCGCCGAATCGGCCTTCACCGCCCCGGCCACCGACCGCACCGACGTGGTGGTGGTGGGCGCCGGCGTGGTAGGCCTGGCCGTGGCCCGCGCGCTGGCGCTGGCCGGTTTGGAAGTGGTGGTGTTGGAAAGCACCACGGCCTATGGCCAGGGCGTCAGCGCGCGCAACAGCGAGGTCATCCACGCTGGCCTGTATTACCCGGCCGGCAGCCTGAAGGCGCGGCTATGTGTGGAAGGCCGCCAGCGCCTGTACACGTACTGCGAAAGCCGCGGTGTGGCCCACCGCCGCTGCGGCAAGCTGATCGTGGCGGCCACCACGGCCGACCTGCCCAAGTTGGACGGCATCCTGGCCCACGCCCAGGCCAGCGGCGTGCACAGCCTGCAGCGCCTGTCGGCCGCCGAAGCCGGGGCCTTGGAACCCGAGTTGGCCTGCGCCGGTGCGCTGTGGTCGCCGGAGACGGGCATCGTGGACAGCCACGGCCTGATGACGGCCTTGTTGGGCGACGCCGAGAACGCCGGTGCCGCCCTGGCGCTGCTGAGCCCCTTCGACCGCGCCGAACGCAGCGGCGAGGGCTGGCGCGTCTTCACCGGCGGTGCCGAGCCTTTTGCGCTGGACTGCCGCTGGCTGGTGAACGCCGCCGGGCTGATGGCGCAGCGCGTCGCGCAGCGCATGGCGGGCTTTCCTGCCGCGGCCATCCCCACCCAGCACCTGGCCAAGGGCCACTACTTTGCGCTGAGCGGCCGCACGCCGTTCCGCCACCTGGTCTACCCCACGCCGGTAGACGGTGGCCTGGGCGTGCACCTGACGCTGGATCTGGCCGGCCAGGCCCGCTTCGGCCCCGACGTGTTGTGGCTGCCTGCCGGCACCGACCCACAGGCGCTGGACTACGACGTGCCGGCCGCCCGCGCCGCGGCCTTCGAAGCCGACATCCGCCGCTACTGGCCCGGCCTGCCCACGGGCGCGCTGCAGCCGGCCTACAGTGGCGTGCGCCCCAAACTCAGCGGCCCGGGCCAGCCCGCGGCGGATTTCCACCTGGCCGGGCCGCGCCAGCACGGCGTGCCCGGTGTGGTGCAGCTGATCGGCATTGAATCGCCCGGGCTCACGTCCTGCCTGGCCATCGCCGACTGGGTCGCGACCGAGCTCACACTCTAAAAAAGAACGGTCGTTCGATTTTGCAGGCATTGCCCGTAGAATCGCGCCCAATTTCCGCCTTGCCCCTAGCCCTGCCCCCCTGGCACAACCCCTGGAGACACCGCACCATGAGCCCGCAAGACATCCTCGAACAACACGGCCCGCGGGAGAGCATGGAGTACGACGTGGTGGTGGTGGGCGGTGGCCCCGCCGGCCTGTCCACGGCCATCCGCCTGAAGCAGCTGAACGCCGAGCTGTCGGTGGTGGTGCTGGAAAAAGGCAGCGAACCCGGTGCCCACACGCTGAGCGGCGCGGTGATGGACCCGCGCGCCATCAACGAACTGTTCCCCGACTGGAAGGAACGCGGCGCACCGCTGCTGCAGCCCGTCACCGGCGACCAGGTGCTGTTCCTCAGCGAAGACGACCAGACGCGCACGCCGGATTGGCTGATCCCCGGCTGCTTCCACAACGACGGCAACTACGTCATCAGCCTGGGGGCGGTGACCAAGTGGCTGGGCGAGCAGGCGGAAAGCCTGGGCGTGGAGATCTTCCCCGGCTTCACCGCGGCCGAAGTGCTGTACGACGAAGCCGGTGCCGTGCGCGGTGTGGCCACCGGGAACATGGGCATCGGCAAAGATGGCCAACCGCACGGTGGTTTCCAGCTGGGCATGGAACTGCTGGGCAAGTACACGGTGTTCGCCGAAGGCGCACGCGGCCACCTGGGCAAGCAGCTGATCGCGAAGTTCCACCTGGACCAAGGCCGTGACCCGCAGAGTTACGCCCTGGGCGTGAAAGAGCTGTGGGAAGTGCCGGCCGACAAGGCCCAACCCGGCCTGGTGGTGCACACCGCCGGCTGGCCCATGGACGAACACACCTACGGCGGTGGTTTCCTGTACCACCTGGAAGGCAACAAGGTCACGCTGGGTTTTGTGACGGGCCTGGACTACCAGAACCCCTGGATCAGCCCCTTCGAAGAAATGCAGCGCTGGAAGACCCACCCGGCCATCCGTGCCCACATCGAAGGTGGCAAGCGCATCGGCTACGGCGCACGCGCCATCACGGCCGGTGGCCTGCTGAGCCTGCCCAAGCTGGTGTTCCCGGGCGGCGCCCTGGTGGGCTGCGAAGCCGGCACGCTGAACGCCGCGCGCATCAAGGGCAGCCACGCCGCCATCAAGACCGGCATGCTGGTGGCCGAGGCTATTCAGCCGGCCCTGGCCGCCGGCCGCAGCGCCGACGAACTCAGCGCCTACCCGGAAGCGTTCGAGAAGAGCTGGCTGTTCGAAGAACTGAACCAGAGCCGCAACTTCAAGCAGTGGTTCAAGCAGGGCAACACCGTGGGCACGGTGATGACCGGCATCGAACAGTGGCTGCTGCCCAAGCTGGGCTTCAAGAGCCCGCCCTGGACCATTCACCGCAAGCAGTACGACCACGAGCGCCTGCACGCCGCCGGCCAGGTGCCCAAGATCAACTACCCCAAGCCCGACGGCCAGCTGACCTTCGACCGCCTGAGCTCGGTGTTCATCAGCAACACCAACCACGAAGAAGACCAGCCGGCCCACCTGACGCTGAAAGACGCGTCGGTGCCCGTGGCCATCAACCTGGCCAAGTTCGCCGGCCCCGAGGGCCGTTACTGCCCAGCCGGTGTGTACGAGTACGTGGTGAAGGACGGCGCCGACCAGCTGGTCATCAACGCGCAGAACTGCGTGCACTGCAAGACCTGCGACATCAAGGACCCCACGCAGAACATCGTATGGGTGACGCCTGAAGGCGGCGGCGGGCCGAACTACGCGGGCATGTAAACCACCGCGCCCTGCCTCATGAAAAAAAGCCTCGCTCTTCAGCGAGGCTTTTTGTTGGGCGGGTTCCGTTTACTTCAGCAACACGGTCTCGATGAACTTCACCACCGCGTACAGGTAGAAGTCGGCGTTCTCTTTGCGTGCGAAGCCGTGGCCTTCGTTCTCGGCGCGCAGGTACCACACGGGCGTGCCGTTGGCGCGCACCTTGGCCACGATCTGTTCGGCCTCGGTGTACGGCACACGGGGGTCGTTCTTGCCCTGCACCACGAACAGCGGCTTCTTGATCTGGCTGGCGTTGGTCAGCGGCGAGATGCGGTCCAGGAAGGCGCGCATGGCCGGGTCGCGCTCATCGCCGTACTCGGCCCGGCGCAGGTCGCGGCGGTAGCTTTCGGTGTTGTTCAAGAAGGTCACGAAGTGCGAGATGCCCACCACGTCCACCGCACCGGCGATGCGGTCGCTGTAGTGCACGGCCACCGCCAGCGACATGTAGCCGCCGTAGCTGCCGCCCATCACCAGCACACGCGAGGCGTCCAGGTCGGGCTGGGTGGCGATCCAGTCCAACAGCGCGCCAATGTCTTTCACCGAGTCTTCGCGTTGATAGCCGTCATCCAGCGTCAAAAAGGTCTTGCCGAAGCCTGAAGAGCCGCGCACGTTGGGCTCGATGACCACCAAGCCCAGCGCCTGCGTCAGCGCGGCGTTGCGGCCGCGGAAGCCCGCGGTGGCCTGACCTTCGGGGCCGCCGTGGATGTCGATGACCACCGGACGCTTGCCCTTGAAGCTGGCCGGCGGGCGCGTCATCAGGCCCGAGATGCTGCGGCCGTCGAAGCTGGTCCAGCGCACGGTTTGTTGGCTGCTGAACTCGCGCGTGTCGATGCCGGGCGCGGCCTGCGCCGTGGTCCAGGCCACCCAGCGGCCCTGGGCCAGGTCCAGCGTGTACAGCTGGCTGGGGCCTTGCGCGCTGTTCACCGACACCGCCAACTCTGCGCGTTGGGGGTGGAACTCGGTGCTGCCCAGCACACCCACCGGCAGGCCGGCGGGCACGGCCACCGGCTGCTGGGTGCGGGTATCGATGAAGTGCAGCTCGTCACGGCCTTCCACGTTGGCCTGCAACGCGACCAGCTGGCCGTCGGCGCTGCGCGTGGCGCCGCTCACGTCCCAGGGGATGTGGGCGGTGATGCGCTGCACGGCACCACTGGCGAAGTCCAGCTTCATCAGCTCGCGGAACTCCCCGGCGCGGTTGCTGGCGAAGTACAGACCGCTGCCATCAGGCAGGAACTTGCCGGGGAAGTGCGCGGCTTTGGTGGTGTCACCGGGCGCGGGCAGCACCTGGCGGCGGCTGCCGTCGGCCAGGTTCACCAGCCACACCTGCGACTCGTTGGCGCTGAGGTAGCGCGTCACGGCCATCTGGCGGTCGTCGGGCGACAGCTCGGCGCCGAACCAGCCCGGGCCGGGCAGTTCGGCCAGCTTGCGGCGGCCTTGCGGGTTCAACGGGTCCACCAGCCAGTAGGTGGTGGTGATCTGAGCGCGCGTGCCACCCGCGGCCGTGCGGTCCAAGGGCACCGAGCTGTAGACCAGCTGGCCACCCGCGTTCAGCCAGGGGCCGGTGGCGTGGCGTTCGTCGGGCGAGGTCAGCAGCGTGCTCTGGCCGCTGGCCAGGTCCAGCCGGTACAGCTGGGCGGCTTCGTTGCCGCCACTGGACCGCTCGTACACCAGGTACTGGCCGGCCTTGGGTTCGTAGGTGGCGCGGGTCACCGGCTCCTGCTCGAAGGTCAGCTGCTGCAGCGGGCCTTGCGGTTCGGCCAGGCGATAGAGCTGGGCCGTGTTGTCGCCGGCCTTGCGGTGGGCCACCAGCATCTCGCGGCGCGTGGGGTGCCAGTCGACGAAGCTGTGGCCGCGGAACTCGGTGTAGCGCTGCACGCGGTCCACCAGGCTTTGCGGGATGGGCGGGATGCCCTGGACCAACAGGTTGGCATTGGGCGGGAACACGGCCTCGGCCGGGGTGGTTGGCGCCGGCGCGGTGGCACAGGCGCCGAGCAACACGGCCAAGGCCGGTGCCAGCAGGAGCAGTTTGCGGTTCAAGGTGGGCAGGGGTGGTGCACAGAAAACCAGCGGGTGGCCGCGGATGGCGGCCCGCTGGGCGGCAGCCCTGGCCGTTCTGGCCGTGGGCTGAAACCTGCAGTGTGCAGCATCGTTTAGGTTAGCGTTGCGGCTGGCCACTTCGGCCGCTTTCCCTGCCCAAGCTTCCGCATGAAAACCACCGCCCGCCGTGCCAGCCAAGTCTTCCTCACCGGGCTGCTGGCCGCCCTGCCCCTGGCCGCCACGGCCTTCATCGTCGGCTGGACGGTGGTGACGCTCTACGCCTGGCTGGGCCCGAACAGCGCGGTGGGCGGGGTGTTGAAGCAACTGGGCCTGGGCGTCACCGGCAGCGAGGTGGCCGGTTACCTCATCGGCTTGGGCCTGGTGGTGCTGGCCATCTTCGGCCTGGGCCTGCTGGTGCAGACCCGCCTGCATGGCTGGCTGCTGGCCAGCGTGGACAACCTGGTGCAGCAGGTGCCGCTGGTGCGCAACGTGTACGACCTGGTGCGCAAGTTCGTGGAACTGCTGTCGCAGCGTGACGACAACGGCACCCGCTCCATGCGGCCGGTGTGGCTGCACTTCGGCGGGCCGGGCCAGGCCGCCGCGGTGCTGGGCCTGCTGTCCACGCCCGAGCCTGTGTTGGTGGGCGGCCAACCTTTCCTGGGCGTCCTGGTGCCCACGGCGCCGGTGCCGGTGGGCGGTGCCTTGGTCTACGTGCCCCAGGCTTGGGTGAGCCCGGCCGATGTGGGCATGGACGGCCTGACCAGCATCTACGTGTCCATGGGGGTCACCTCGGCGCAGCACCTGCCGCCACAGCCCACGCCGGCCGCGCCAGTGCCTGCCCAGGGCGGGCAGCCGCCAGCGGCCTGACGCAGAATCCGCCGCGGCGGCGGCTGATGGTGCTCCACGAGCTGGCGCGCAAACCCTCAACCCCCAGACCGCCAACCGCGTGCGCTAAAGACAGGCGGCGGTAGCCTGGCCCAACCTGCCAGGGAGGCAGCTTTGTCACACCACCACACCCTCGCGCGCTGGCGCGCTGCACTCACCACCACAGCACTGGCCGGCGCCTTGTGCGGCGGCACGGCCGCGCAAGCCCAAACCCCAGCACCCGCCCAGGAACCGGCACGCACCTGGCTGATGCTGCAGGGCGTGCACGCCAACACCAAGGCCACCACCCGTTACGACGGGTTGTTCAGCGGCAGCGGCACCGACGTCTCGCACGAGAGCGACCTGCAGCTGCCGCGCCGCGGCACCGCGGGCACCGTGCAGTTCGGCCAGCGCATCGGCAACCGCTGGCGCATCGAAGTGACCTACGAAGTCAACCGGCGGGAAGGCAGCACGGTGTTGAGCCGGTCGCTGGACCTGAGCGACAACACGCTCGCCCAGGGCACGTCGGTGTTCAGCGAGGCCCGCCAGACGGTGCTGCGCGTGCAAGGCGGTTACGCCTTTGTGCAGACGCCGGACAGCGAACTGGGCGTGAGTTTCGGCGGCCAGTCGGTCGCGTCGCGGCTGAACGTGCGCCAGACTGGCAGTGGCGCCAACCTGACCAGCAGCAACAACTGGGACGCCGGGTTGGTGGCTGCGCTGGGCGTCTTCGGCCGCCAGCGTCTGGGCCAGGGCGACTGGTGGCTGGACGGCCGCGCCACCTTCGGCGGCGGCGACGGCCACTACACACAAGCGAACGCCAGCCTGGTGTGGGCGGCCAACCGCCACCTCCTGCTGGGCCTGGGTTACCAGTTCACGAAGGCCCGGCTGGACACCGAGCTCGGCTTCGTCAGCGGCATCAGCTACATGCACCTGGACTACCGCGCCCACGGCCCGCTGCTCTCGCTGCAAGTCGGGTTCTGAACCTGCGGCCAGACGGCCCGGCGACGCCGGTGTGAACCCGGAAGGTCTCCGGGGTCCAGGCCGGCGTCCAGCACCCCGCGGCGCTACACTTCGCGCCGCCCATGACTCAGATCTCCGACCTCACCGTTCTCTTCGCCGACCTGCGCGGCAGCACCGCGTTGTACGAGACGCTGGGCAACGCTGAAGCCACGTCGGTGGTGACCCATTGTGTGAACGCGCTGGCGCGCACGGTGGGCGAGGCCGGTGGCCGCGTCATCAAGACCCTGGGCGACGGCCTGATGGCCGTGTTCAGCAGCCCGGCGCCCGGGCTGGGCGCAGCGATGCACATGCACGACGTGCTGGACGGCATGGTCTCGCGTGGCAGCGAGCGCGGTGCGTCTTCGGGCCTGCGTGGCCTGCGGTTGCAGGTGGCGCTGGCGCGCGGCGAAGTGGTGGAGATGGCCGGCGACTGTTTCGGTGACGCCGTTAACGTGTCGGCCCGCTTGCTGGACCACGCTGGCGACAACGAAACCCTGATCACCGCCGAGGTGCTGCAAGGCCTGACGCTGGAACAGCGCTCGCGTTTCCGCAGCCTGGACCGCCTGGTGCTGCGCGGCCGGGTGGAGCCCGTGCAGGTGCACGTGATGGGCGGCCGCCGTGGCGGCACCGACATGCCGGCCACGCAGTTCGGCGATGTGTCCACCGTGACCGAGCCCGACGGCCTGCGCCTGACCTGGCTGGACCTGAACCGCGTGTTCGCCAGCCAGCAGATGCCCGTGGTGCTGGGCCGCAGCCCGCAAGCCACCTTCTGCGTGGACGACTCGCGCGTCTCGCGTTCGCACGCCCGCGTGGACTGGCACAGCGGCAGCTTCCAGCTCACCGACCTCAGCTACAACGGCACCTACGTGCAGTTTGCCGACGGCGAGATCGTCAGCCTGCGCCGCGGCAGTTGCACGCTGCACGGCAGTGGCGTGGTGGGCCTGGGTGGTTCGCCCAACGACGCCGGCGCGGCCTGCGTGCACTTCGACGTGCTGCGCTTCGGTGACACACAACCCCTGCTGTCGCACGACCTGCACGCAGGCTGA
Organism: Rubrivivax sp.; assembly: GCA_046318395.1. GTDB lineage: Bacteria > Pseudomonadota > Gammaproteobacteria > Burkholderiales > Burkholderiaceae_C > Rubrivivax. The sequence goes on along the minus strand of JBKCUM010000027.1, from coordinate 3,142 downwards.
CCTGCACGCGCGCGCGCCCGCCCCCCGAACTGGACACCCACCGCCCATGCGCGTGCTTTACGTCGACGACGACCGCATCAACACCATCCTGTTTGAAGAAACCTGCCGCCTGGATGGCGGCTTGGAGGTGGCCTGCGCCGGCAGTGGCGCCGAGGCCCTGGAGGTGCTGCAGACCTTCGACGCCCAGGTGCTGGTGATCGACCTGCACCTGCCCGACACCAACGGCTACGCCTTGTTGCCGCAACTCCGCCAAGCTTTGAACGCACCCCAGATGCCCGCTTTCCTGTGCAGCGCCGACGACCCTGAAGCCCTGTCCGGCCCCGCGGCCGCCGCCGGTTTTGACGGCTGCTGGAGCAAGCCCGTGGAGCTGCGCGCCGTGCTGCAGTCCCTGGCCGACGTGAGGGCCCGCCTGTGAGCACCCGCGCCGAACCGGCCTACAGCCACGGCAGCGCGCCCCGCACCGCCGTCGTGCTGGCCAACCTGGGCACCCCCGACGAACCCACCGCCTCCGCGGTGCGCCGCTACCTGGCGGAATTCCTCGGCGACCCGCGTGTGGTGGAGATCTCAAGGCTGCTGTGGTGGCCCATCCTGCACGGCATCATCCTGCGCACCCGGCCCGCTCAGAGCGCGGCCAAGTACGCCAGCATCTGGACGCCCGAAGGCTCGCCGTTGGCCGTTTGGACCACGCGCCAGGCCCAGGGCCTGCAAGCCCAATTGGACCAACGCGGCCACCACGTGACGGTGCGCCACGCCATGCGCTACGGCAACCCCAGCCTGCCTTCGGTGCTGGACGCGCTGAAAGCCGAGGGCGCGACGCGCATCCTGGTGCTACCGCTGTACCCGCAGTACGCCGGCAGCACCACGGCCACCGTGAACGACACCGTCATGCGCTGGGCCCAGGGCCTGCGCCGGCAACCGGAGCTGCGCTTCGTCAACCAATACCACGACGACCCGGGCTACATCAGCGCCCTGGCGCAGCGCATCCGCGCTTACTGGCAGGCCCATGGCCAGGGCGACAAACTGCTGCTCAGCTTCCACGGTGTGCCGCACCGCACGCTGGAGCGTGGCGACCCCTACCACTGCCAATGCCACAAGACGGCGCGCCTGCTGGGTGAGCAACTGGGCCTGGCGCCGGACCGCCTGGTGGTCACGTTCCAAAGCCGCTTCGGCAAGGCCAAGTGGCTGCAGCCCTACACCGAACCCACGCTGATCGCGCTGGCCCAGCAAGGCCTGCAGCGCGTGGACGTGGCCTGTCCCGGCTTCACGTCGGACTGCCTGGAAACGCTGGAAGAAATCAACATGGAAGCCCGCGAGGCCTTCTTGCATGCCGGCGGGCGCGACTTCCACTACATCCCCTGCCTGAACGACAGCAGCGACTGGGCACAGGCGCTGGGCGCGTTGGCCGAACGCCACCTGCAAGGCTGGGACACGCGCAGCCTGCCCGACGCCGCGGCACTGACGGCGCAAGCCGCGCGGGCACGTGCCATGGGGGCCGACCGCTGAAGGGCAGCCCTGACGGCTGCACCCAAGAAAACGGCCGCAGATGCGGCCGTTCTTCATGGCAAGGCCGGGCGGCAGGTGGGCCTGCCCCGGCCAGCGCGGCGCGTCAGGCGGCCGGCTTCTCGTAGTTGGCCATGCCCGCCGCAACTTCGGCCTTGGCGGCTTCCGGGCCTTCCCAGCCCAGCACCTTGACCCACTTGCCGGGTTCCAGGTCTTTGTAGTGCTCGAAGAAGTGCTGGATGGTCTTCAGACGCAGCGGGTTCAGGTCTTCGGGCTTTTGCCACTGGCTGTAGATCGACAGGATCTTGTCGATGGGCACGGCGATCAGCTTGTTGTCGCCGCCGGCTTCGTCGTCCATGCGCAGCATGCCCAGCGGGCGGCAGGTGACGACCACGCCCGGGATCAGCGGCACCGGGGTGATGACCAGCACGTCCACCGGGTCGCCGTCGTCGGCCAGGGTGTTGGGGATGTAGCCGTAGTTGCACGGGTAATGCATGGCGGTGCTCATGAAACGGTCGACGAACAAGGCGCCGGTGTCGTGGTCCACCTCGTACTTGATCGGGTCGGCGTTCATGGGGATCTCGATGATCACGTTGAACTCGTTGGGCGCCTTGGCGCCGGGCGTCACGTTGTGCAGGCTCATGGTCAAAAGACTCTCGGTCAGGGGTATGGCTGAATTTTAGGGCCCACGCTGACCCTGTTCTGACCTCGGCTTGGCGCGCGACATCGGCTGCAGCAGCAAAGGGAAACCCCGCGCATGGCTTTGCGCTGCGTCACATAGCATGAATTCGAGGCGCCTCAGGCTACGAACCTCGGGTGACCTTGGTACGACAAGACCCCCAACGAGGAAGGAGACCTGTCCATGTCCACAACAATGGCGCTCTACGTAGCGCTGGCCTGCGGCCTGGCCGCCGTGGTGTACGGCTTCGTACAACGCAGCTGGATCCTGAGCCAAGACCCTGGCAACCCGCGCATGCAAGAGATTGCCAGCGCCATCCAACAGGGCGCCGCGGCCTACCTGGCGCGGCAATACAAAACAATTGCCATCGTCGGCGTCGTGCTCGCGGTGCTGATCTTCATCTTCCTCGGCGGCCTCACGGCCGCCGGTTTCGTTGTGGGGGCCGTGTTGTCAGGCGCCTGCGGCTTCATCGGCATGAACGTCTCGGTGCGCGCCAATGTGCGCACCGCACAGGCCGCCACCCAAGGCATCGGCCCGGCGTTGAACGTGGCCTTCAAGGGCGGCGCCATCACCGGCATGCTGGTGGTGGGCCTGGGCCTGCTGGGCGTGGGCATCTTCTTCTACCTGCTCACGGGCGGCACCCAAGTGGATTCGGCCACGCTGAAACCGCTGCTGGGCCTGGCGTTCGGGTCCAGCTTGATCTCCATCTTCGCGCGCCTGGGCGGTGGCATCTTCACCAAGGGCGCCGACGTCGGCGCCGACCTGGTGGGCAAGGTGGAGGCCGGCATCCCGGAGGACGACCCGCGCAACCCGGCGGTGATAGCCGACAACGTGGGCGACAACGTCGGCGACTGCGCCGGCATGGCCGCCGACCTGTTCGAGACCTACGCGGTCACGCTGATCGCCGCCATGGCGCTGGGCGCGCTGGTGGTCACGGGCGCGGCCGTCACGGCCGTGGTCTAC
>JBKCUM010000026.1:0-25595 GCA_046318395.1 Rubrivivax sp. | reverse complement strand
GCCAATTCAGCGGTGCGCAGCGGGCAGCAACCGGTTCGACGGGTCCACCGGCTCTTCACCGTCCAGCTCGATCGCCACCTGGGTGCACACGGCGCGGCACAGCGTGGCCACACGTTCGCTTTGCAGGCGATAAAACACCTGCGTGCCTTCACGGCGCTTGGACAGCACACCACTGCGGTACAGCATGCTGAGGTGCTGCGACATGTTGGGCTGTGTGGTGTTGATCTCGCTGAGCAGTTCCGACACGTTCTTCTCGCCCTGGCACACCGCGCTGATGATCTTCAGCCGGATGGGCGTGGACAGCACCGAAAACAGTTCGGCCACGGAGTCAAACACGCGGTCTTGGGTGGCGGCGTCGCGGGTGTCGGTGGTCATGTGGGCAGGCAGGCTGAATTCGCTGCAACATTCTATTCGCAGGCACCGATATTCCATCCCAGCCAGAAGGCTTGCGGGTTGAACCCGATGGGCTGGCGTCGGCACTGCCGCGAAGGCCGCACCACCGGCGGCGACAATACCGGCATGCAAGCCCTTGACCTCCCTGCCCTGACCCACACCGTGCTGTGGGCCGGTTTCGCCCTGTCGGCGCTGTTCGGCGCCCTGCTGCAACGCACCCATTTCTGCACCATGGGTGCCATTGCCGACATCGTCAACATGGGCGACTGGACCCGCATGCGCATGTGGGTGCTGGCCGTGGCGGTGGCGATGTTGGGCTTCAACACCATGGTGGGGCTGGGCTGGGTCAGCGCCGGCAAGTCGGTGTACGGCGGGCCGCAGCTGTTGTGGCTGTCGGCGCTGGTGGGGGGCGCGATGTTCGGCTTCGGCATGGTGCTGGCCTCGGGCTGTGGCAGCAAGAGCCTGGTGCGCGTGGGTGGCGGCAACCTGAAGTCGCTGGTGGTGGTGGTGCTGATCGGTCTGAGCGGCTTCATCACCATGAAGGGCATCACCGGCGTGTGGCGCGTGGGCACCATCGACAAGGTGGCGGTGGCCCTGCCCGCCGGTCAAGACCTGCCCAGCCTGGCAGCCCAGGCCTGGGGTGCAACTGCCGCGGTTTGGGCACCCTGGCTGGCCCTGGCGTTCGCTGCGCTGATGCTGGCCTGGGTGCTGTGGCGCCCCGAAGGCCGGCGCGCCGAGGTGTGGCTGGGCGGCGTGGGCGTGGGCCTGGTGATCGTGGGTCTGTGGTGGGTGTCGGGCCGGCTGGGCTACGTGGCGGAGGACCCGAACACGCTGGAAGAGGTGTTCCTGGCCACCAACAGCAAACGCATGGAGGCCATGAGCATGGTGGCCCCCATCGGTTACCTGCTGGACTGGTTGATGTTCTACAGCGACACGAGCAAGTTGCTGAGCCTGGGCATCGTCAGCGTGCTGGGCGTGGTGGTCGGCGCCGCCGTGGTGGCGCTGCTGGAGCGCAGTTTCCGCTGGGAAGGCTTTGGTTCGGTGGAAGACACGGCCAACCACCTGGTGGGCGCGGTGTTGATGGGGGTCGGCGGCGTCACCGCCATGGGCTGCACCATCGGGCAAGGGTTGTCCGGCGTGTCGACGCTGTCGCTGGGCAGTTTCCTGGCCTTGGTGGGCATTGGCGCGGGTGCCGTGGCGGCTTTGCGCTACCAGGTCTGGCGCATGGAAAAAATGCTCTGAGCGCAACAATGTCTGGGCCGCCGGCGTCCCCCGGCGGGGCCCAGCACCGGGCCAGGCCGCTTCAGCGCTTTTCGCTGCGGGCCGCCCGGGTCAGCACCGTGGGGAAGCTCACGGGCAGCGTGCCAGGGAAATCTCGGCTGTAGTGCAGGCCGCGGCTTTCGTGTCGATGCAAGGCAGATCGCACGATGAGTTCAGCGCATTCCACCAGGTTGCGCAGCTCCAGCAGGTCGCGCGTGACGCGGAAGTTGGCGTAGTAGTCGTCGATCTCGGCGCGCAGCAGGTCGATGCGGTGCAGGGCGCGCTCCAGGCGCCGAGTGGTGCGCACAATGCCCACGTAGTTCCACATCAGCAGCCGCAGCTCGTCCCAGTTGTGGGCGATGACCACCTGCTCGTCGGCGTCCTCCACCTGGCTTTCGTCCCAGGGCGGCACCGGCACCGTGTCGGGCACCGGGGTCTGATCGATGCGCGCAGCGCAGGTGCGTCCCAGGACCACGCACTCCAGCAAGGAGTTGCTGGCCAGGCGGTTGGCGCCGTGCAGGCCGGTGTAGGTGGTCTCGCCCACGGCGTAGAGCCCGGGCAGATCGGTACGGCCTTCCAGGTCGGTCACCACACCGCCGCAGGTGTAGTGGGCCGCCGGCACCACGGGAATGGGCTGCTGCGCGATGTCGATGCCCAGGCTCAAGCAGCGCGCGTGGATGGTGGGGAAATGGGCCTTGAGGAAGGCTTCGCCCAGGTGGCGCGCGTCCAGCCAGACGTGGTCCAGCCCGTGCTTCTTCATCTCGAAGTCGATGGCACGCGCCACGATGTCGCGCGGCGCCAATTCACCGCGCTCATCGTGGGCGGGCATGAAGCGGGTGCCGTCGGGCAAGGTCAGGAACGCGCCCTCGCCGCGCATGGCTTCGGTGATGAGGAAACTGCGCTCCTGCGGGTGGTACAGGCAGGTGGGGTGGAACTGCACGAATTCCATGTTGCCCACGCGGCAGCCCGCGCGCCAGGCCATGGCGATGCCGTCGCCGGTGGCGGTGTCGGGGTTGCTGGTGTAGCGGTAGACCTTGCCCACGCCGCCCGTGGCCAGCACCACCGCCGACGCCGCCAGCGTTTCCACCTTGCGCTGGTCCATGTCCAGCGCATAGACGCCGTAGCAGCGCGGCGGCTCGGTGCGCCGCAGGTGGCGGCTGGTGATGAGGTCGACCGCCATCCAGCGTTCACGCAGGCTGATGCGGGGGTGGGCGCGGGCGCGCGCCAGCAGGGCGTCGTGGATGGCCTTGCCCGTGGCGTCTGCGGCGTGGGCAATGCGGCGCACGGCATGGCCGCCTTCCCGCGTGAGGTGCAGGCCCAACGGGCCATCGGGGTCGGGCGAAAAGGGCACGTCGGCGTCCACCAGCCACTGCACGGCGGACGCGCTGTTCTCGGCGATGAAGCGGGCGGTGCGTTCGTCAACCAAGCCTGCACCCGCATCTTGCGTGTCGCGCACGTGGCTGTCGACGCTGTCGTCCTGGCCCAGGACGCCGACAATGCCGCCTTGCGCCCAGGCCGTGGCGCCCTCTTCCAAGGCGCGTTTGGCCAACACCACCACCGGCCGGTGTTCGGCCAACTGCAGCGCCACCACCAAGCCCGCCAAGCCTGCCCCCACCACCACCACAGGCAGGTTTTGAGCGTTTGAATTCATGGATGCGCCGAATGGATCAGATGGCTTTCATTCTATGTAGGGCGGGCCCTTCATCGAATGGATACACAAGTTTGACCATATTGCCTAAGATCACTGCATGAAGGGAGCAACCGGGTGCACACAACCCGGTGCCATCACCACATGTCCAGAGACCACCAAGACGACCTGCCCTGGCCGCCACCCGGCCACCAACCGCGGCGCCCTGCCCCTGACCTGCACGCCCTGGCCGACCCGGCCACCCAGATCGTGGGTGACCAAGAAGCCTACCTGGGCCAGGGCCTGCACGAGGTGGGCCGGCGCGTGGCAGAGGACCAGGTGGAGCTCTTCGTGGCCGGCGACGCCGCCCTGGGCTTGCAACAGCAGTTGGAACGCCAGGCCCCCGACTACATCGCGCTGCACGACCTGGGCACCAGCGCCACGCTGCACCTGTTGAACGCCTTGGCCACGGCCGCCGGCGCCCGCGTGCAACGCTTGAGCATCCGCCGCCAGGGCCAAGGCGCGGCCCTGGCCGTCTTGCCTTTTGTGGAGGTGCCGCTGGCCGGTGGCCAGGCCGTGCGGGTCTACACCACCGACGTGCAAGCCGACGGCGGCGCGCGCCAGACCCTGGGCCAGGTGTTGCTGGCCCGCAGCCGTTTGGCGGTGTTGATGCTGGGCGAGGTGCGGCCGCAGGTGATGGCCGCCGCCTTGCTGCCGCTGCGCGAGGGCATGGCACGTGCAGCCTGGGTGAACCACGAAATGCTGGTGCTGCCCTTGGGGGCCAGTCCGGCGCTGGCCGCGCAGGCCGCCGCGCAGTTGGGGACGTCCACCGTCGCCGTCCGCGTCACGCCGCAGGCCGCCCGGCCCAACGACGCCTGGGCGTTCATCGCCGGCGCCTGGAACCGCCAACAGCAGGTCGCCACGCGCCCGATGGGCGTGTTGCAAACCGACCTCAGCCGCGCCGTCGCGCGGCCGCAGGTGCCGCTGCCCGAGGCGCCCACCGAACCCATGCCGTTGGCGGGCCGGCCCGCCCCCGCACGGAACCCGGTGCCGATGGCGCCGCCGCCCTCCTCGCACCACGACGCGGCCAGCCACGAGAGCACCGTCTTTCAGCCCATTTCCATCAGCAAGAGTCTGGCGCCGCCACCCACGGGCACCGCCGCGCGCTGGGCCGACTACGCGCAGCGCTGCTTTGCCATCAAGGGCGTGGTGGCCTGTTGTGTTTTCGATCTGCGCAGCCAACTGCCCTTGGCCCATGTCGGCGAAAGCCAACCTTCGGCGGAACGCCTGGCCATCCAGGGCGGCCTGCTGATGGACGGCATGGCCAACGCCGGGGAGGCGCTGGGCGCGGGCGAAACCCTGCCCGAGGCGGCCATCAGTTTTGGCAGCCGCCACCTGCTGCTGCGGCCGGTGCCTGGCCATGGCGGCGTGGTGCTGCACCTGGTGTTGCAGGCCAGCACCAACAACCTGACGCTGGCCCGCATGCAACTCGACCGCGTCGCACCGCCCAACCTCTCGGCCGTGGTGTAGCCGGCCCATGAAGCACCTGCCAGCGCAGTGCGCTGGCAGGCACCGGGCGGCGGGCCCGCCTCAGTGCACCACGCGGGCGAAGGAAAACTCGCCGTTCTCCACGTCCACCGGGATCACATCCTTGGGGCCGAATCGGCCTTGCAGGATGAGTTTGCTGACCGGGTTCTCGATGCGCTGCTGGATGGCGCGCTTCAGCGGACGCGCACCGAACAGCGGGTCGAAGCCCACCTTGGCCAGTTCCGACAACGCGGCCGGCGACACCTCCAGCTTCATCTCCAGCTTGGCCAGGCGCGCTTCCAGCAGGCGCAGCTGGATGGCGGCGATGTCTTCGATGTGGCGCTGGTCCAGCGCGTGGAAGACCACGGCCTCGTCGATGCGGTTCAGGAACTCCGGCCGGAAGTGCTGTTTCACCTCGCCCCCGACGGCGTCCTTGATCGCCTCGGCGTCATGACCGGCCATCTGCATGATCATCTGCGAGCCCAGGTTGCTGGTCATCACGATGACGGTGTTCTTGAAGTCCACGGTGCGGCCCTGGCCGTCGGTCAGGCGGCCATCGTCCAACACCTGCAGCAGCACGTTGAACACATCGGGGTGGGCTTTTTCCACCTCGTCAAGCAGCACCACGCTGTAAGGCTTGCGGCGCACGGCTTCGGTCAGCGCACCACCTTCGTCGTAGCCCACGTAGCCGGGCGGCGCGCCGATCAGGCGGCTGACGCTGTGTTTCTCCATGAACTCGCTCATGTCGACGCGGATCATGTGGTCTTCGCTGTCGAACAGGAACCCGGCCAATGCCTTGCACAGTTCGGTCTTGCCCACGCCCGTAGGCCCCAGGAACAAGAAGCTGCCCAGCGGCCGGTTGGGGTCGCTCAGGCCGGCGCGGCTGCGGCGGATGGCGTCGGCCACGGCCACGATGGCCTCTTCCTGGCCCACCACACGCTCGTGCAGCTTGCTTTCCATCTGCAGCAGCTTGTCGCGCTCGCCCTGCATCAGCTTGCTGACCGGGATGCCGGTGGCGCGTGAGACCACCTCGGCGATTTCCTCGGCACCCACCAGGGTGCGCAACAGCTGCGGCGCACCGCCCTGCCCGCTGCTGCCCTTCTTGCCGGCTTCCTTGGCCTGCGCGTCCTTCAGGCGTTTCTCCAGTTCCGGCAAGCGGCCGTACTGCAGCTCGGCCACCTTGTTGAAGTCGCCCTGGCGCTTGAGCTCTTCGATCTGCAGGCGGATGCGTTCGATCTCTTCCTTCACCTGCGCCGAGCCCTGGGCCTGGGCCTTTTCGCTCTTCCAGATCTCTTCCAGGTCGGCGTACTCGCGCTGCAGTTTGACGATCTCTTCTTCGATCAAGCCCATGCGCTTGATGGAGGCCTCGTCGGTCTCCTTGCGCACGGCCTCGCGTTCGATCTTCAGCTGGATCAGCCGGCGGTCCAGCTTGTCCATCACCTCGGGCTTGCTGTCGATCTCGATCTTGATCTTGGCCGCGGCCTCGTCGATCAGGTCGATGGCCTTGTCGGGCAGGAAGCGGTCGGTGATGTAGCGGTGGCTCAACTCGGCCGCGGCCACGATGGCCGGGTCGGTGATCTCCACACCGTGGTGCACCTCGTACTTCTCTTGCAACCCGCGCAGGATGGCCACCGTGGCCTCCACCGTGGGCTCGTCCACCAGCACCTTCTGGAAACGGCGCTCCAGCGCGGCGTCTTTCTCCACGTACTTGCGGTACTCGTTCAGCGTGGTGGCGCCAATGCAATGCAGCTCACCGCGCGCCAGCGCGGGCTTCAGCATGTTGCCGGCGTCCATGGCACCTTCGGCCTTGCCGGCGCCCACCATGGTGTGCAGCTCGTCGATGAACAGGATGATGCGGCCCTCGTCGGCCGCCACTTCTTTCAGCACGGCCTTCAGGCGTTCTTCGAATTCACCGCGGAACTTGGCACCGGCCAGCAGGCCCGCCATGTCCAGCACCAGCACACGCTTGTTCTTCAGGCTCTCCGGCACCTCGCCGTTCACGATGCGCTGCGCCAGGCCTTCGACGATGGCGGTCTTGCCCACGCCGGGTTCGCCGATCAACACCGGGTTGTTCTTGCTGCGGCGTTGCAGCACCTGGATGGCGCGGCGGATCTCGTCGTCGCGGCCGATCACCGGGTCCAGCTTGCCCAGGCGGGCACGTTCGGTCAGGTCCAGCGTGTACTTCTTCAGCGCCTCGCGCTGGCCTTCGGCTTCGGCCGAGTCCACCTTCTGGCCGCCGCGCACGGCGTCGATGGCGGCTTCCAGGGCCTTGCGGCTGAGGCCATGGCCGCGCACCACGCCGCCCAGGTCGGTCTTGGCGTCGGCCAGGGCCAGCAAGAACATCTCGCTGGCGATGAAAGCGTCGCCGCGTTTGGTGGCTTCTTTGTCGGCCGAGGTCAGCAGCTGCAGCAGGTCGCGGCTGGGCTGGGGTTGGCTGCCGCCCGTGACGCTGGGCAAGTTGCGCAGCGCCACCTCGGCCGACTGGGCAAGGGCCGCGGTGTTGGCGCCGGCGCGGTCCAACAGGGCCTTGGGGCCGTCGGCCTGCTGCAACATGGCGGCCAGCACGTGGGCGGGCTCGATGTAGGGGTGGTCTGCGGCGTTGGCAGCGCTCTGCGCATCGCCCAGGGCTTGCTGGAAGGCGGTGGTGAACTTGTCGGCTCGCATGGGTGGGTTCCTTTCGGTTGAACCAGAGGTGGGGCCCCCACCGGCGGATTCAAGCACCGCCGGTTTGCGGCAGGTCAAATCCACCCCGCATCATGCGGCGCCGCCGCACCCGCCTTCGGTTCTTCACCGAACAGCGGGGCCGGCCCGCTCACCGGCCGCTGCCCGCCGAAGCGAAGGCGCCGTCAGATCGCGGGGCCGACGCTTCGGTACTGGCCGCCTTGGAACAACAGCGGCGCACGGTCGGCTTCGGCCAGATGGCGCACCTCGCCGATGAACAGCACGTGGTCGCCCACGGTCTGGTGGCTGTGCACCGTGCATTCGAACACCGCGGTGCAGCCTGCCAGCACAGGCGCGCCGACCTGGCCGGTTTGCCAGTCACCCATTGCAAACTTGTCGGTGCTGCGGCTGGCGAAATGCTGGGAAAGCGCCACCTGGTCTTGTGCCAGCACGTTCACCGCAAAAGCCGGTGCCGCCAGAAAGGCCGCCAGATTGCCGCTGCTGCAGCGCAGCGCCCACATCACCAGCGGCGGTTGCAGCGACAGCGATTGGAAAGAATTGGCCGTCAGCCCCACGCGGTGGCCATCGGCCGCCGTGCAGGTGATGACGGTAACACCGGTGGCGAAGCGCCCCAGGGCATGGCGCAGTGTGGTGCTGTCCAGGCTGGCGGCAGGTGGCGCGTCGGGCTGCGGATGGGGTGTGGGCGGGTGGTCAGGCATTGCGCGCCTCGATGCCCCAACGCTGCAAAGCGGCGTCGTCGCTGACGCGGGCATCGACCCAACGTGCACCGTCGGGCGTGGTTTCTTTTTTCCAGAAAGGCGCCTGGGTCTTCAGGTAGTCCATCAGGAACTCGCAGGCCTGGAAGGCCTGGCCGCGGTGGGCCGAGCTGACGGCCACCAGCACGATCTGGTCCGGCGGCAGCAGCGGGCCCACACGGTGCACCACGCGCGCGGCGCGCACGTCAAAGCGCTGCAAGGCCTGGTCGATCATGGCCTCGATGCTGGCCTCGGTCATGCCGGGGTAGTGCTCCAGCTCCAGCGCGCTGACCTCGCCGGCCGCCCCCCCGTTGCGGTCACGCACGGTGCCGATGAAGCTGACCACCGCGCCCACGGCGTGGTCACCGGCGCGCAGGCGTGCCACTTCGGTGGAGAGGTCGAAGTCGGCGGTCTGGATGCTGACGCGGGCGGTGGAGGTGGCGTTGGCCATGGGGTCAGCCACCCGTCACCGGCGGAAAGAAGGCGACTTCGGCGCCATCGGCGAGGTCGTGGTCTTCATCCACCATCTTCTGGTTCACCGCGCCGCGCACCGCGCGGTGGCGTGACAACACCTCGGCGTGGCGCCCGCCACGGGCCAGCAGTTGATCGCGCAGCTGGCCCAGCGTGCATCCTGCTGGCAGTTCAACCGTTTCCTGGGGGCCCAGAGCCTCGCGCAGCGAGGCGAAATAACGCACCTGGATCTTCATCGTGCTTTCAACGGTTGATCAGCTCAGCCAGCGGCAGAAACCGCACGGTGTCGCCACGGCGTATGGTCTGGCCGGGCGGGTTGTCCAGCAGGCCGTCGGCCCAGACGGCCGAGGTCAGCACGCCGGAGCTCTGGTTGGGGTACAGGTCCAGCCCGCCCGCGGCGTTCAAGCGCACACGCAAGAATTCACGGCGTTTGTCGGCACGCGGCCAGTCGAAGTCGGCGCGCAGGGGCAGCGCTGCGGGCAGGCCCGGCGCCATGCCTTGCAGGGCGCGCAGCACGGTGGTGACGCAGAGCAGGTAGGTGACAAAACTGCTGACCGGGTTGCCCGGCAAGCCCACGAACAGCGCGCTGGAACCGTCGGCGCGGCGCACGGTGCCGAAGGCCAGCGGCTTGCCGGGTTTGATGGCCAGTTGCCAATGCTCCAGCGTGCCCTCGGCCAGCATGGCAGGCTTCAGATGGTCTTCTTCGCCCACCGACACCCCACCGCAGGTGACGATGAGGTCATGGCCTTCGGCCGCCTGACGCAGCGCGGCGCGGGTGGCGTCCAGCCGGTCGGGCACGATGCCCAGGTCGCTGACCTCGCAGCCTGCGGCCTGGAACAGCGCACGGTGCGTGAAGCGGTTGCTGTTGTAGATGGCGCCGGGGCGCAACACCTCGCCGGGCATCTGCAGTTCGTCGCCGGTGGAAAACAGCACCACGCGTGGACGGCGCAGCAGCGGCAGTTCCGCAAAACCCACCGAAGCCGCCAAACCCAGGGCCTGGGGCGTCAGCCGCGTGCCGGCGGCCAGCACCACGGCGCCGGCCTGCACGTCTTCACCGCGGCGGCGTATCCACTGGCCGGGCTCGGGCACGGTGTTCACGCGCACCTGGCCCAGGCCGGTGCCGGGCCCGGCCGGCAGGGCTTCGCAGTGTTCCTGCATCACCACGCAGTCGGCGCCGGCGGGGATCTGCCCCCCAGTGAAGATGCGCGCGGCCGTGCCCGGCTGCAGCGTGTGACCCACCACACCGGCCGGGATGCGCTGCGACACCGGCAGCACCACGCCCGCGGCCGGCACGTCGGCGCTGTGCAACACGTAGCCGTCCATGGCCGTGTTGTCGGCCGGTGGCACGGCCAACGGCGACACCAGGTCGCGCGCCAGCACACGGCCCAGCGCGTCGAAGGTGCTGGTGGGCTCTTCGGCGGTCAGGCGGTGCGCCGCGGCGCCTTGCTGCAGGCGCTGCAGCGCGTCGTCCAGGCTCAGCAGGGGGCGGGGTGCGTTCATGCTTGTGAGCTTAAAGCCTGGCCCGCCGCCTTGCCCGCCTGGGGCTGGGCGCGGGCGGCCAAGGCGGTCAGGCCACGTGGGCCTGGATGTACCGCTTCACCTGGGCGACGTCCACCGGCATCACGGTGAAGCGCTTGGGCAGGTGCTCAATGCCCAGCAACGCCGCGGGCGGCGGCGGCAGTTGGGCGCCTTCGCCCAAAGCCTCGCGCACGGTGGCTTCGAACTTGGCCGGCAGCGCGGTTTCCAGCACCAGCATGGGCACACCGGGCTGCAGGTGTTCCAGCGCCACCTTCAGGCCATCGGCCGTGTGGGTGTCCAGCACCGTGCCCTGTTGCTGGAAGGCTTGGCGGATGGTGGACAGGCGGTCGGCATGGGTGCTGGTGCCGGCCACAAACCCAAAACCCGCCACACGCGCGAACTCTTCGGCCGTCAGCGTGAAGCCGCCGTCTTTCGCCACGGCCTGGCCGAACAGCGCCTGGGTGCGCGCACCGTCGCGGCCCAGCAGGTCGAACACAAAACGTTCGAAGTTGCTGGCCTTGCTGATGTCCATGGACGGGCTGCTGGTCTCGTAGGTCTCGGCACTGCCGCGCACGCGGTAGGTGCCGGTCTGGAAGAACTCGGCCAGCACGTTGTTCTCGTTGGTGGCCAGCACCAGGCGCTCGATGGGCAGGCCCATCATGCGGGCCACGTGGCCGGCGCAGATGTTGCCGAAGTTGCCACTGGGCACCGCGAAGCTGACACGTTCAGCGTTGTTCTGCGTGGCCTGGAAGTAGCCGGCGAAGTAGTACACGACCTGGGCCAACAACCGCGCCCAGTTGATGCTGTTGACGGTGCCGATCTTGTGCGCGCGCTTGAAGGCCAGGTCGTTGCTGACGGCCTTCACGATGTCCTGGCAGTCGTCGAACACGCCTTCCACGGCGATGTTGTGGATGTTGGCGTCCTGCAGGCTGAACATCTGCGCCTGCTGGAACGGGCTCATGCGGCCGTGCGGGCTGAGCATGAACACGTTCACCCCGCGTTTGCCACGCATGGCGTATTCCGCCGCGCTGCCGGTGTCGCCGCTGGTGGCGCCCAGGATGTTCAGCTGTTCACCGCGGCGGCCCAGTTCGTATTCGAACAGGTGGCCCAGCAACTGCATGGCCATGTCCTTGAAGGCCAGCGTGGGGCCGTTGGACAGGGCTTCGATGAACACGCCTTCACCGCAACCGCGCAGCGGCGTGATGGCCGGCGTGCCGAACACGGCCTCGGTGTAGGTGCGCTGCACCAGGGCCTTCAGGTCGGCCGGCGGAATGTCGTCGATGTACAGCGACAGCACCTCGAACGCCAGGTCGGCATACCCCCCCGGCCGCCCTGCCCCGTAGACCGCCCGCCAACGGCTCAGCGTCGCGTCGTCCAGCTGCGGGTAGTGGGTGGGCAGGTACAAGCCACCGTCGGGCGCCAGGCCCTCGAGCAGGATGTCCGAGAACCCGCGTTCGGTGCGGTCACCCCGTGTGCTGATGTATTTCATGGTCATGTGCTTCCAGGCACCTTCAGGCATTCACCCAGCAGACGCCGCGGAACCGGCTCTGCCGGGCCGCTGGGGTCGCCCCCCTGGGGGGGAGCGCCGCAGGCGCTTCGGGGGGGGACTAGTTCAGTTCTTCTTTGCGGATCTTGACGATGGGGGCCAGCACGGTGGGCAAGGCCTGCATCTGCTCCAGCGCGGCGCGCAAGCGGCCCTCGACGGTGTCGTGCGTCAGGATGATCAGGTCGGTGTGCTTTTCGCCGGCCGCGCTTTCGCGCTGCAGCACGGCGTCGATGCTGATGTCGTGCTCGGCAAAGATGCCGGTGATGCGCGCCAACACGCCGGCCTGGTCGGCCACCTGCAGGCGCAGGTAGAACGAGGTGACCACCTCGTCCATGGGCAGGATGCGCGTGTCCTGCAGTTCACCGGGCTGGAAGGCCAGGTGCGGCACACGGTGGTCGGGGTCGGCGGTGTGCAGGCGCGTGATGTCCACCAGGTCGGCCACCACGGCGCTGGCCGTGGGTTCGCTGCCCGCGCCCTTGCCGTAGTACAGCGTGCTGCCCACGGCGTCGCCCTGCACCATCACGGCGTTCATCGCACCTTCCACGTTGGCGATCAGCCGCGTGCTGGGCACCAGGGTGGGGTGCACACGCAGTTCGATGCCGCCGAGGTCGTCGCGCCGCTTGGTGATGCCCAGCAGCTTGATGCGGTAGCCCAGTTGTTCGGCGTAGCGGATGTCGGCCGCCTGCAGCTGGGTGATGCCCTCCACGTGGCCCTTGTCGAACTGCACCGGCACACCAAAGGCGATGGCGCTCATGATGGTGGCCTTGTGCGCCGCGTCCACGCCCTCGATGTCGAAGGTGGGGTCGGCCTCGGCGTAGCCCAGGTCCTGGGCCTGCTTCAGCACGGTGGCGAAGTCCAGGCCCTTGCTGCGCATCTCGCTCAGGATGAAGTTGGTCGTGCCGTTGATGATGCCGGCCACCCACTGGATGCGGTTGGCCGTCAGGCCTTCGCGCAGCGCCTTGATGATGGGGATGCCCCCGGCCACCGCGGCCTCGAAGCCCACCATCACGCCGCGTTCGCGCGCGGCGGCGAAGATCTCGGTGCCGTGCACGGCCAGCAACGCCTTGTTGGCCGTCACCACGTGCTTGCCGGCGGCGATGGCTTCCAGCACCAGTTCACGCGCCAGTTCGTAGCCGCCGATGAGTTCGACCACGATGTCGATCTCGGGGTTGCGGATGATGGCGCGTGCATCGGCCACCACCTGGGCCTGGTCGCCCACCACGGCCTGGGCCGCGGCGGTGTTGCGGCGCGAGACCATGGTCACCTCGATGCCACGGCCGGCGCGGCGGCGGATTTCCGCCTGGTTGCGGCGCAGCACTTCGAAGGTGCCGGTGCCCACGGTGCCAAAGCCCAGCAGGCCGACTTTGATGGAATTCATGGAAGCTTTCTGAAGACGTGGCTGCAGCGCGGCGAATCAAGCGCCGTGGCGTTTTCGGTAATTCGCGAGGAAACGTTCGATGCGCCCGATGGCCTCGGTCAGGTCGTCGGAGTTGGGCAAGAACACCAGGCGGAAATGGTCCGGTTGGGGCCAGTTGAAGCCGGTGCCCTGCACGATCAGCACTTTCTCCTCGGCCAGCAGGTCGTAGGCGAATTGCTGGTCGTCGGCGATGGGGTACATCGCCGGGTCCAGGCGCGGGAACATGTAAAGGGCGGCCTTGGGCTTGACCACGCTGACACCAGGAATGCGGCTCAGCAGCTCGTAGGCCAGGTCGCGTTGACGGCACAGGCGGCCACCCGGGGCCACCAGGTCCTTGATGCTCTGGTAGCCGCCCAGGGCGGTCTGGATGGCCAGCTGCCCCGGCGTGTTGGCGCACAGCCGCATGCTGGCCAGCATGTTCAGGCCTTCGATGTAGTCCTTGGCGTGGCGCTTGTCGCCCGACACCACCATCCAGCCGGCGCGGTAGCCACAGCTGCGGTAGTTCTTGCTCAGGCCGTTGAAGGTGACGAACAGCACGTCGTCGGCCAGGCTGGCGATGCTGGTGTGCACCTCGCCATCGAACAACGTCTTGTCGTAGATCTCGTCGGCGAAGACGATCAGCTGGTGCTGGCGTGCGATCTCGACGATGCCTTGCAGCACGTCCACCGGGTACAGCGCACCCGTGGGGTTGTTGGGGTTGATGACGACGATGGCCTTGGTGTTCGGCGACACCTTCTTTCGGATGTCGTCCAGGTCGGGCAACCAGCCCGAGCCTTCGTCGCAGCGGTAGTGCACCGGCGTGCCGCCCGACAGCGACACCACGGCCGTGTACAGCGGGTAGTCGGGCGACGGGATCAGCACCTCGTCACCGGCGTCCAGCAACGCGTTCATGCTCATGGCGATGAGCTCGCTGGCGCCGTTGCCCAGGTAGACGTCGTCGACCGTCACTCCGGCGATGTGTTTTTCCTGGGTGTAGTGCACCACGCTCTTGCGCGGCGCGAACAGGCCCTTGCTGTCGGTGTAGCCGGCGGCCGTCTGCGACGACAGGTTGCGGATCATGTCCTGCACGATCTCATCCGGCGGCATCAGGCCGAAGGCGGCGATGTTGCCGATGTTCAGCTTGATGATCTTCTGGCCTTCTTCTTCCATCTGCCGCGCCTTGTCGAGCACGGGGCCACGGATGTCGTAGCCGACGTTGGCCAACTTGGCGGACTTGACGATGGGTTTCACGGCAGGGGGCTCCAACATCGCCGGCAGGGCCGGCCAACCACATTCAGCGCTGGACATTCCAGCGAACCTAGAATTATCCCGCATGAAGTTCCAGCCTGAATCCGCCAGCGGCGTCAACGTGGTGTCGCGCCAGCAGCCCGGCTGCGTCTGGGTGGGGCCCACCGCCTATGAACACGCCCTGCTGCTGCCCTGGACCGGCACGCCGGAGAACTGGGGCTTGACCGATTTCGAAGGCTTGACGGCGGCGCACTTCGAGCGCATCGCGGCGCTGGCGCCGGAGGTGGTGATCTTCGGCAGCGGCCCCCGCATCCGCTTCCCACACCCGTCGCTGACGCGCGCACTGATCGAACGCCGCATCGGCATCGAGACCATGGACACGGCCGCGGCCTGCCGCACCTACAACGTGCTGGTCACCGAGGGGCGTTCGGTGGTGGCCGCCCTGCTGATCTGAGGGTTGGACGGGCCATCAAGGCGGCAAAACTTGGCAACTGCCGGGGCGGACTGCCGCGGGCATTTATAATCAGCAACTAGGCCGGACCCGGCATGCCAAGTTTCCGAGAAAACCATCCATGACGCCTGTAGTCAATAAAGCCCTCCCGGAATTTGAAGCTGCTGCCACCAGCGGCGTGAAGTTCACCCCCCAGGCCAATTTGGGCCACGCGGTGGTGCTTTATTTCTACCCGAAGGACGCCACGCCCGGTTGCACCACCGAGGCCATGCAGTTCCGCGACAGCCACAAAGAATTCCTCAAGGCCGGTGCCGTCGTGTTCGGTGTGTCGCGCGACAACCTCGCGTCGCACGAGAAGTTCAAGCAAAGCCTGGAACTGCCGTTCGAGCTGATCGCCGACACCGAAGAGAAGCTCTGCCACATGTTCGGTGTGGTGAAGAACAAGATCATGTACGGCAAGAAGGTGAAGGGCATCGAGCGCAGCACCTTCTTGATGGACGCCGACGGTGTGATGCGCGCCGAATGGCGTGGCATCAAGGTCGCCGGGCACGTGGAAGAAGTGCTCAAGGCCGTGAAGGCACTGAAGAAGGCGGCCTGACATCGCGCACAGGCCACGCCCGGAGACAGCCCTTGAGGCTGACTGCCCCGCCCCCTGCCGAACAAAGCCGCACGCTTGCCCGTGCGGCTTTTTCATTTCCAGGCTGCACGCCCGCGCGTGCCGCCCGACCTTTGACCGGCCGCCCCTGCCTCGGGGCGGCCGTTTTGTTTCTGGCCCGCCCGTGTTGCGCGGGCCACCACGGCGCCGACGGCGCTGCACCTGAGGGCCCGCACGCGGGCCCGCTCCACCCACCACTTCGACGTCAGCAACACCATGCCCTTGCCCAAGCCGCCGACCAAGAAGGCCAGCCAGCTGGCCCCTTCCGCCTACGCATCGGACGCCGACACCGGCGTTGAAGCACCGCCGGCCGCAGCGGCCCCGGCGCCCACGGCCGCGCGCCGCGGCAAGGGCGCTGCCCGCGCTGTCGCTGGCGCCGCCACCACGGTGGCCGCCGCGCCGGCCGCGGTGGCCACCAAGCGTGCCAACGCCGGCAAGGCCACCCCGCGCAGCGCCGCACCAGTGGCCCCAGCCGCCGCGGCGCCGCGTGCACCGGCCCGTGCACCGGCCCGCGCCGCGGTGGGCAGCCCCACCGCCGCCAGCCCCGCCCCAGCACCCACGTTCGCCGTGCCGGCCGCCCCCAGCCCGTCGGCCGCCGCCAGCGTGCGCAAGCGCGAGCGCACGCCACGTGGCACGGGCCGCATCAAGCTGTTCGTGCTGGACACCAACGTGTTGATGCACGACCCGATGAGCCTGTTCCGTTTCGAGGAACACGACGTCTTCCTGCCGATGATCACGCTGGAAGAACTGGACGGCCACAAGAAGGGCATGACGGAAGTGGCGCGCAACGCCCGCCAGGTCAGCCGCGACCTGGACGCGCTGGCTTCGTTCACGCAGGCCGACGACGGCAGCATCGACTCTTCTTCAGGCATCCCGCTGGCCAAGACCGGCCACCGCGAGGCCGGTGGCAAGCTGTTCTTCCAGACGCTGCTGCTGGACTACAAGCTGCCCGCCGGGCTGCCCCAGGGCAAGGCCGACAACCAGATCCTGGGCGTGGTGCAAAGCCTGCGCGAGAGCCGCCCCGACCGCGAAGTGGTGCTGGTGTCCAAGGACATCAACATGCGCGTGAAGGCGCGTGCCCTGGGCCTGCCGGCCGAGGACTACGTCACCGACAAGACCCTGGACGACGGCGACCTGCTGTACACCGGGGTGCAGGCCTTGCCGGCCGATTTCTGGGAGAAACACGGCAAGACCATGGAGAGCTGGCAGCAAGGCACCAACACCTTCTACCGCATCACCGGGCCGGTCGTGCCTTCGCTGCTGATCAACATGTTCGTCTACCTGGAAGTGCCCGGCGAAGCGCCGCTGTACGCCCGGGTGGCCGAGATCACCGGCAAGAGCGCCGTGCTGAAGACGCTGCGCGACCACAGCCACGGCAAGCACGCCGTGTGGGGCGTGACGGCGCGCAACCGCGAACAGAACTTCGCGCTGAACCTGCTGATGGACCCGGACTGCGACTTCATCACGCTGACCGGCACGGCCGGCACCGGCAAGACGCTGATGACGCTGGCCGCGGCGCTGAGCCAGGTGCTGGACGAACGCCGCTACAGCGAGATCATCGTCACGCGGGTCACCGTGCCGGGGGGCGAAGACATCGGCTTCCTGCCCGGCGACGAACAGGACCGGATGGGCCCGTGGATGGGCGCGCTGGACGACAACCTGGAGGTGCTGGCGCGCACCGACAGCAGCGCCGGCGAATGGGGTCGCGCGGCCACCAACGACCTGGTGCGCTCGAAGATCAAGATCAAGAGCCTGAACTTCATGCGCGGCCGCACCTTCCTGAACAAGTTCGTCATCATCGACGAGGCGCAGAACCTGACGCCCAAGCAGATGAAGACGCTGATCACCCGTGCCGGCCCGGGCACCAAGATCGTCTGCCTGGGCAACCTGGCGCAGATCGACACGCCCTACCTGACCGAAGGTTCCAGCGGCCTGACCTACGCGGTGGACCGCTTCAAGGGCTGGCCGCACGGCGGCCACGTCACGCTCGCGCGTGGTGAACGTTCGCGCCTGGCGGACTTCGCTTCCGACGTGTTGTAAACCGCGCTGCGCCGGCACACCGCCGACAGCTTCACCCCACCGCGGCCCCGCGCCGCTGTGGCCCCAACCGGGTCACAGCGCCGGGGCCGCGGAGCTTTCTGCGCCGGGTTCGGCCACACGCAGAAAGCTGGCGAAGCGCGGCAGGCCGGTGCCGGTGCGGCCCCGGTAGGTGTACGTGACGCGTGTGCCCAGGGCCGGCGGTGTGGCGCGCTGCTGGTCGCTGAAGCCCGTGCCGAGTTGGAACTCACGGCCTTGTTCGTCGCGCACGCGCAACGCCCCCAACAAGCCCTGCAGGCGGCCGCGGCCCGGCACATGGCCCACCACGGTGGCCTCGGCGTCGTCTTGCGGCTTCAGCTTCAACAGGTCGCCGCTGCGGCCGGGCTGCCAAAGGGCCTGGGCGCGGTGCAGCATCAGGCCTTCGCCGCCTTGCTGCAGCACCTGGTGGAACAGGCCCTGCAGCGCCGTGCGGTCGGGCAGCGTTTGCTGCTGCACGGCCCACAGACCGCCCCGGCGGTGGCCGGCCAGCAACTGCACCAGGCGCGCGCTGCGTTCGGCGAAGGTGCCGGCGGCACCTGGCAGGTCGAAGGCCAGGAACAGCACGTCGGCCCATTCGTCGTCCAAGGGCTGGGCGCGGCGCACCGTGGCCGACAACGCATCGAAGCACCCGCGGTCCAGCCACAGTTCGCCGTCCAACGGTGTGGCCGGAAAGCGCGCGGTGAACCAGGCCGGTGCCATCACCGGCAAGCCGCTGCGAAAGCGCAGCTGGCGGCCGTCCCAGAACGCGCGCACGCCGTCGTACTTTTCGCTGACCAAGAAGCCGGCCGGGTCCACGCTGGCGGGCGCTTCGCGCGCCAGCATCAGCGGCGGCGCGCCGCGTGTGCTGGCCGCTGCGGCGGGCGCACACAGGGCGGCCGCAGGCGCTGCGGCCCAGGTGGCCAGGCGGACAAGGGTTTGGCGGCGGGTGGTCAGCATGGGGCGCTCCTGTGGTGTGAACAGGATGGCCATGCTGCCCAGCGCGCCCGGCGCGGGCGATCGCCCACTGGGGGCGCCGCAGGGGGATGGGGCGCCTCCCCCCGCCGGGGGGGGCTGTGGGCGCACGCCGCCTCCCGACGGCGTGCCCACGTGGGGCCTCAGGGCTTGGCTTGCACCTTCGCCAGCGCGGCCTTGGGGTTCATCAGCACCCGGCGGCCGTCGGCGCTGCGGTCGGCGGTGCCGGTCATCAGCGCGATCAGCTCCACCGGCTTCAACGAAGGCTTCGCCGCCAGCAGCTTGGCCGCCAGGTTGGCGGCCTGCGGTGCGGCCATCGAGGTGCCCGACAAAGCCACCCGCGCGCCGCCCGGCAGGTAGCTCTCCACCTGGTAGCCGTTGGCGTGCAGCTTCACGGTCTTGCCGTAGCTGGTGAAGGGCGCCTCGTCGCCGCCCTTGTCCACCGCGCCCACCGTCAGCAGGTTGGGCAGTTCGATGTCGGCCGGCATGCTTTCGGTGAAGCTGGCGTCGTTGTTGCTGTTGCCGGCGGCGGCGATGAACAGGATGTTCGGCGCGCTGGCGAAAGCCTTGGTCAGGGCCGCCTTGCCGGTGTTGAACAGCTCGCGGGCCAGGGCCTTGCGCGCGGCGGCGTCACCGCCCTGCCCGCACTGTTCCAGCTCGCGTTCGATGTCGCCGACGCTGCCGCCCCAGCTCATGTTCACCACACGCACCTGGTGCTGCTTGAAGAAGTCCACCACGGTCTGCGCGTTGCGGGCGTCACGGGCCGAGAGCTCCTTGCTGGGGCAGGGGTCGGGCTTCAGCGTGTGGCCGAAGCTGATGCGCGCCGTCAGCAGCCGCGCGTGCGGGTTGCCGGCCAGCGTGATGCCGGCCACGTGCGTGCCGTGTTCGTAGTTGCCGGCCAGGCCGATCTCTTCCACCACGGTCTTGAACTCGTCGGCCTTCAGGCCCGACAGCAGCTGCTTGACGGCGGAGGCTTCGGGGCTGTCGATGTTGCTCTGCAGGTCAGAGAAACCCTTGGTGCGCGCCGTCATCTGCGGCAGCTTGCCGCGCAGCTCGGCGGGGATGGGCATCAGTGGGCCGGCCTCGGGCTTGGCGTACTTGTCGAAGGCGATGACGGCGGGTTGGCCGTTCTTGCCCTTCAGCAACTGCTTGGGGAACAAGGCCAGGTCCACACCGCTGTCCCACACGGCCACGTTCACCGGCTTGAAAGCGCCCTGGGCCGGCAGTTCCACGTCGCGCGCGGCCCAGATGTCGGCCTTGGTGCGCTGGTGCTGGTTGATGTAGGTGGTGTAAACCTGCACGCTGACGGCCTTCAGCGGCAGCACGTGCAGCAGCGCAAACCGGGCGTTCACCAAGGCGGGGGCGAAGTCGGAGCTGACACGGCCGCCGTTGGCGTTGGCCGTGGGCTGCAGCACCTCGCGCACGCGGCCCAGGATGAGCTGTTCGCCAATCAGCTCGGCGCTGGCCTTGCTGCCCTTGACGTCGTTCTCCACCACGTTGAAGGGCAGCGGCGCCAGCGCCTCGGCCATCAGGCGCTGCACCTGGGCCGTGTGTTCTGCGCTGCCCGGGGTGTGCTGCTGCGCGGCCGTGGCCATGGCGCGCAGGCGCAGGCCCGACAGCAGTTTGTCGGCGGGTTTGTCTTGCAGGCCACGCACCGTTTCCAGGCGGGCCAGGGTGCTGGCGTATTGGCCGTCCATGTAGTCCAGCACGGCCAGCAGGCTGATCAGGTCACGCTGCGTGGCCTTGTCGGGGATCTCGTAGTTGGCCAGCACCTGTTCCACGTCGCGCCGCAGCTCGGCCGCGAAGGGCTTGAACAGGGCGGC
Source organism: Rubrivivax sp. (assembly GCA_046318395.1). Lineage (GTDB taxonomy): Bacteria > Pseudomonadota > Gammaproteobacteria > Burkholderiales > Burkholderiaceae_C > Rubrivivax. The sequence goes on along the minus strand of JBKCUM010000026.1, from coordinate 5,237 downwards.
ATCGCGCACCACGGCTTCCAGCTGCCCCCCCGGGGTGTAGCTGAAGCGCGGCAGATCGGCGGCTTTTTCGATGCGGGCCTTGGGCGCACCCGCGGGGGCGGGCGCTGGGGCTTGCGCCAGCACGGTGCCGGTCAGACCGGCGCAGGCCAAGGCGATGGCACAGCGCACAGCCCAGGGCGAGCTGGCCGCAGCGCCTGTGTTGCGCACGGTGGAACGGGGGGCGGCGGCTGGCAGGCCTGCGGCGGAGGTGGGCAAAGACATGGCAGTGTTCCAGAAGCGGAAAACCGCGATGCTAGGCCCGCCCGCGCCCGCGGCCCACCGGGTTGCGACGGAGTGCCCTCTGGTGCGCATGAACACCAAGCCGGTGGCCACCGGCTGCAGGCGCGCCGTTGCGGCCGCCGCCGCCCCGCGCCCTGCGGTGCCGCCGTGGGCCGCGCCCGGTCAGCCGTTCACCAGCGCCTGGATCTGCTGCAGTGCCGTGGGGTCTTCGATGGTGGTCAGGTCGCCGGGGTCGCGCTGCTCGCACACGGCTTGGATGGCACGGCGCAGCAACTTGCCCGAGCGCGTCTTGGGCAGGGTGCTGACAAAGCGCACGCGCGCTGGCCGCGCCACCGCGCCGAGTTGGCTGTCCACGAGCTTCATCACCTCGCCTTCCAGCTTCAGCGCGGCTTGGGGCGTGTCGGCCAGCGTCGGGTTCTTCAGCACCGCAAAAGCCATGGCCACCTGGCCCTTCAGCGCGTCGGCCACGCCCACCACGGCCACCTCGGCCACCTGCGGGTGGCTGGAGATGCTTTCTTCGATCTCGCGCGTGCCCAGGCGGTGGCCGGCCACGTTGATGACGTCGTCGGTGCGGCCCAGGATGAAGATGTAGCCGTCTTCGTCGCGGATGCCCCAGTCGAAGGTGCTGTACAGCTCGCGGCCGGGGATGCTGCGCCAGTAGGTATTGACGAAGCGCGCGTCGTCGCGCCACACGGTCTGCATGCAGCCTGGCGGCAGCGGACCGGCGATGGCCAGCACGCCCTTCTGGCCGGCGCCGGTGATTTCCTGGCCTGTGGTGTCGTCGATCAGCTTCACGTCGTAGCCGTAGACGGCCTTGCCAGGTGAGCCGAACTTGCTGGGCATGGGCTCCACGCCGTTGCAGACGGTCAGGATGGGCCAGCCGGTTTCGGTTTGCCAGTAGTTGTCGATGATGGGTTTGCCCAGGGCCTCGGCGATCCACTTGGCCGTGGGCTCGTCCAGCGGTTCACCGGCCAGGAACAGCGCGCGCAGGCTGGACAAGTCGTGGCGCTTGAGCGCGTCGGGGTCTTGTTTTTTCAGCACGCGCACCGCCGTGGGCGCCGAGAACATCGCGGTGACCTTGTACTTTTCAACCAGGCTCCACCAGATGGCGGCGTCGGGCCGCGTGGGCAGGCCTTCGTACAAGATGGTGGCCATGCCGGCCAGCAGCGGGCCGTAGACGATGTAGCTGTGGCCCACCACCCAGCCGATGTCGCTGGTGCTGAAGAAGGTTTCGCCGGGCCGGCCCATGAAGATGTGGCCCATGCTGGCCGCCAGCGCCACGGCATAACCGCCGGTGTCGCGTTGCACGCCCTTGGGTTTGCCGGTGGTGCCGCTGGTGTACAGCGTGTAGCTGGGGTGCTCGCTGGGCACCCAGGTGCAGGGCACGGTGGTGTTCAGATGGCGTTCGCGGGCGGCGGCGTAGTCCACGTCGCGGCCGGGCACGCGCTCAAACGCGGCCAAGCCCCGGTCCACCATCAGCACCTGGCGCGGTTGGTGGCGCGCGAGGCGGATGGCCTCGTCCAACAGGCCCTTGTAAGGCACCACCTTGCCACTGCGGCTGCCGGCGTCGGCGCTGACCACCACCACCGGCTCTGCGTCGTCGATGCGGCTGGCCAGGCTGTGGCTGGCAAAGCCGCCGAACACCACCGAGTGCACTGCGCCAATGCGCGCGCAGGCCAGCATCGCGAAAGTGGCCTCGGGGATCATCGGCATGTAGATCAGCACGCGGTCGCCGGTCTGCACGCCCATCTCCAACAGCGTGGCGGCCATGCGCTGCACCTCGGCGTGCAGTTCGCGGAAGCTGTAGACGCGCTCTTGCTGCACCTCGGTCGACACGAAGATCAGCGCGTTCTGGTCCGGCCGTGTGGCCAGATGGCGGTCCACCGCGTTGTGGCACAGGTTGGTGGTGCCCCCGACGAACCATTTTGCAAACGGCGGGTGGCTGTGGTCGCACACCCGGGTGAAGGGCGTGTGCCAGTCGATGCCGGCGGCCTGTTCGGTCCAGAAACCGTCGCGGTCTTCAAGGCTGCGGCGGTGGAAGTCTGCGTAGGTGTTCATCGGGTCTCCTGGCCTGCGTTGGGCGTGGGCGATGTGGCGGCCGGTGGCGGGCGGGCCACGCAGGCGCCACCCCTAAACTCGCCGTAATTACAAATTACAGAGGATTGGGCGCCGACGGTCTGACAAGCGGCTGACTGAACCCAGCAGCCCCGCGGCAGACACGTTTGCACACCCACCCGGCGGGAACTTTGCCGAGCAGAAGGCACTCCACCGCCGCGCCGGCGTCGGTGCTTCAGCGCACCGGCCCCGGGTTCTGCGCGTTGACACCCCCTACCCTGGCCCCTATCCTGCCGCGCTTCATGCGATTGCCCCGACGTTCTGCCCTGATCCTGCTGGCCTGCTTGGCGATGTTGCGCCCAGCGGTGGCCGCCCCGGAAGCCCCTGCGGCGCCCGGGGCCGGTGGCGACGCCGTGCTGCAGATGCTGCAAAACCGCGGCCTGCTGCCGGCCACCGGCTTTGCCGAGAACAATGCCTTCGTGCGCCAGATGCGGGACACGGCCTCAGACCTGGTGCTGTCGGCCATGAACTTCTTGGGCGTGCCCTACCGCCGTGGTGGGGGCTCGGCCGACGATGGTTTCGACTGCAGCGGCTTCACACGCCACGTGTTCGAAATGAGCCTGGGCCTGGTGCTGCCGCGACGCGCCGAGCAACAGGCCAAGGACGCGTCGTTGGCCAGCGTGGGACGCGACGAGCTCAAGCCGGGCGACCTGGTGTTCTTCAACACCATGAAGCGCACTTTTTCGCACGTGGGCATCTACATCGGCGACGGCAAGTTCATCCACTCGCCGCGTGCCGGCAGCGAGGTGCGCATCGAAGACATGCGCGAGGCCTACTGGGCCAAACGCTACAACGGCGCGCGCCGCGCCGACACCACGCCGCCGCCGCTGCCGCCCAAGGTCGGCAAGCCCGCTGTCACAGCCACCACCGGCACCGCCTTGACGCCCGTTGCCGCGGCCTCGACCCCCGGGGCAAGCCCCAAGCCCTGAAGCCCCTGGGGGCCGGGCCCCAGGCGGCACAATGGCCGCATGGGTGAAAGTGTGATTCCGCTGGCCGACCTGCGTTATGCAGCCGCGTTGCCAACCGTGCCTGCGCAACCGCAGCCGCCCAACGGCTTGCTGTCCGACCGCTTGGGCCGGCCGCTGCGCGACCTGCGCATCTCGGTGACCGACCGCTGCAACTTCCGCTGCAGTTACTGCATGCCCAAGGAAGTGTTCGACAAGGACTACCGCTTCCTGCCGCAGAGTTCACTGCTGTCGTTTGAGGAAATCACCCGCACAGCACGCCTGTTCGTGGCCCACGGCGTGCAGAAGCTGCGCCTGACGGGCGGTGAGCCGCTGCTGCGCAAGCACCTGGAAGTGCTGATCGCACAGCTGGCCGCGCTGCGCACGCCCGACGGCCAGCCGCTGGACATCACGCTCACCACCAACGGTTCGCTGCTGGCGCGCAAGGCCCAGGCCCTGCGCGACGCCGGCCTGCGGCGCGTGACGGTGAGCCTGGACGCGCTGGACGACACCATCTTCCGGCGCATGAACGACGTGGACTTCCCGGTGGCCGACGTGCTGCAGGGCATCGAAGCCGCGCTGGCCGCTGGGCTGGCCCCGGTGAAGGTGAACATGGTGGTCAAGCGCGGCACCAACGACCACGAGATCGTGCCGCTGGCGCGCCACCTTCGCGAGCGCTTCGGCGCGGCCGTGGTGCTGCGCTTCATCGAGTACATGGACGTCGGCGCCAGCAACGGCTGGCGCATGGACGAGGTGCTGCCCTCGGCCCAGGTGCTGCGGCGCCTGGACGACGCTTTCGGCCTGGAACCGCTGGAAGCCAGCGCACCCGGCGAAACCGCACAACGCTGGCGTTATGCCGATGGCCTGGGCGAGGTGGGTGTGATCAGCAGCGTCACGCAGGCTTTCTGCGGCGACTGCAACCGCGCGCGCCTGTCCACCGAAGGCAAGCTGTTCCTGTGCCTGTTTGCCAGCCGCGGCCACGACCTGCGGGCCTTGCTGCGCGGTGGCTACAGCGACGAACAGATCAGTGGAGCGTTGGGGCTGATCTGGGCCGGCCGCGACGACCGTTATTCACAGCTGCGCGCTGGCCAGGCCGCTGCACCCGGCAGCGGCGAGCGCCGGGTGGAGATGCACTACATCGGCGGTTAGGCCGCCGTCAGCCTGCGGCTCAAGCCTGGGCCCGCAGCGCCGCGCGCAGCTGCGCGCCCAGTTCCGGCTTGGCGGCAAAGGGGTCGGTGGGGTTGCGCGGCGTCATCACGTCTTCCAGCCGCACCTGCACGCTGGCCAGGCTCTTGGGGTGGCTGTAGATGTAGAAGCGCTGCTCGTCCATGGCGTCGAACACCCACTGCGCCACCTGAGCGGCCGTGACCTTGCCGCTGGTGACGGCCTTGTCGCTCATGGCCTGGGCGATCAGCTGGCTGCGTGTGGGCTTGGCCTCGGCGTCGGCGAAGTCGGCGGGCCGGTTGCGTTCGCTCTGGTGGATGCCGGTGGGCACGAAGAACGGGCACAGCACGTGGGCGTGTACCTGGTCGGTCACCAGGTTCAGGTCTTGGTACAGCGTTTCGCTCAGCGACACCACGGCGTGTTTGGTCACGTTGTAGACGCCCATGTTGGGCGCGTTCAGCAGACCGGCCATGCTGGCGGTGTTGACGATGTGGCCGCGGTAGGCCGGGTCGGCCTCGGCCGCGGCCAGCATCAGCGGCGTGAACACGCGCACGCCATGGGCCACGCCCATCAGGTTGACGCCGATGACCCACTCCCAGTCCTTGAGCGTGTGCTCCCAGATCAGCCCGCCGGCGCCCACACCCGCGTTGTTGAAGACGAAGTTGGGGGTGCCGAAAGCCTGCAGCGTGACCTGGGCCAGGGCGTCCACCTCGGCGGCCTTGGACACATCCAGCC
>JBKCUM010000025.1:0-9556 GCA_046318395.1 Rubrivivax sp. | reverse complement strand
GTTTGCCAAAACACGCTAACGCATCACGTCCCGCGCCGCCTATCGGTTTGGCGTCCACAAACAAAAACGCCCCGATGGTTCAGGGCGTTTTGCTGACGGTGGCCGTTGCAGCCGTTTTGACACGGACTGCGTGGGGCCGTTGTTGTTGGGGCTGGTGAAAGGCCAGCCGGGCAGGGTGTTTGGCCCAGCCCCGCGGCTGGTATCGCCGCGGGTGGTTCGCTAGCCGTGCAGAGCCTTCCGGCTCTGCATGCGCTGGCTTGCCCCAGGCCCATGGCTGGTATCGCCATGGGCCGTTCGCCAGCCGTGCAAAGCCTTCCGGCTTTGCACGTGCAGGCTCACCCCTTTTTCGCCCAGGCGCTGCACCAGCCTTTGCCGGCCACCTTCTTGGCGCCGAACAGCGGGCAGCCGCCGGTCGGGTCCGTGGCCTTGGCCTGGTACAGCGCACAGTTGGCGCAGTTCTGGCTGGCGGCCCAGTTCTTGTACTTGGCCTTGTCGGCCTTGGCGGTGTCGGCCACGTAACCCAGGGCCTTGGCTTGGGGGTCGGTCTCGGCCACCATGTCCTGGGCCATGGCCGAACGGCTGGCCAGCAGGGCGGCGCCGGCGACGGGGACGATCTGGATGAATTGACGGCGTGAGGTCATCTTGTGGTCTCTGCTCAGTGGTGGTTGAGAAATTGGGGACGGTGCCAACGTGCAACGGCTGGGGCATCGCCCTGAAACATCAACGTTAACGCATACAGTGGCCGTGATCGGCAGGGCCAGCATACATTTTTGGCGTCATCGGTGCCGAACGGTGGTTATCTTCGCTAATAGGAAGCGTTCTCGTTTGTGTTGGTGCCCGTGCCGGCCGTGCCTTGGGCGTCCTTGCGGTGCGGTTGGCCACGGCGTGTGGCTGCATCGGGCGCAGTAGTTGGTGAACGCCTGCGCTTTTCGGGCTTTCCTGCTGGGCGTGCAGGGCCTAAGCTGGTTGCCCGTCCTGTTTGCGGGTCCACGCCGCTTGCCTGGTGCTGCGGTGCAGACCCGACCGCCTTCCGCATGCCCGAATCCTTCCGCCCGACACCCTGGTCCCGTCGCGTATGGGGCTGGATGCGTGCGCTGACGAACGAGCCAGCGTTGGCAGGTGTCGCCGCGCCGCCGGCGGCTTTGGGTGTGGCCCAGCACGCCGAGGCCGTGGAAGGGCTCAGGCGCCTGGCCCACACCGACCTGGTGACCGGCCTGCCCAACCGGCGGTACTTCTTGGGCCGCCTGCGCAGCGCTCTGGCCGACCCCGGCGCGCAAGGGGGGGCGCTGTTGCTGCTGCGGGTGACCAACGCCGAACACCTGGCCGCCCGCGAAGGGCAAGACGCGGCCGAGCGCCGCTTGGCGGTGGTGGCCGAACTGCTGTTGGCTTACCCCCGCCACGTCCAGGGGGCTTTTGCGGGCCGGCTGAACCACTGCGACTTCGCGCTGTTCTTGCCGGCGCCCGGGGTGGCCGAGGAAACCGCCGCCACGCTGTTGCGCGCGCTGCGGGCGAGCCCGGTGGCCGAGGTCGGTGGTGCCGAGGTGGTGATTGGCGTGGCCGACGGCCTGGTGTCCCCGGGCCCTGGTGAGGCCCTGGCCGCGGCCGACCAGGCCCTGGCGCGGGCGGAAGCCGCCGGGCCCTATTGCATCGAGGTCCACGCCTTGTCAGAGGCCTCGGAACCCGCCCGCGGCGAACGGGCCTGGCGGGTGCGGCTGGACGAGGCCTTGCACGAAGGCCGTGTGGCGCTGGCCGGTTTTCCGGTGGTGGACGCCGCCGGGCGCCTGCTGCACCTGGAGAGCCCGCTGCGCGTGCAGCTGGACCTGGGCGGGCCATTCGCAGAGGCCAGCCAGTGGCTGCCCATGGCCACGCGGGCGCGCCTGATGCACCGCGTGGACCTGGTGGCGCTGGACCTGGCGCTGCTGGCCACCGCGCGCGACATGCAGCCGCGCTGTGTGCACGTCAGCGCGGCTGCCTTGGGCACGCCGGGCTTTGTGGCAGAGGTGCAGCGGCGCCTGGAGGCTGCGCCTCAGGCCGCCGAGCGCCTGTGGTTGGAGGTCGCCGACAACATGGCGGTCAGCCGCGCCCTGCCACGTTTGCGCGAGGCCATCGCGGCTTGGCGCCCCTTGGGGGTGCACCTGGGCCTCGAGCACGCCGGCGCGTCCATGCAAGGCCTGGCCAAACTGGCGGGTTTGGGCCTGGGCCACGTGAAGATCGAGGCGCGTTTCGTGCGCGGTGTGGCCACCGAGGCCGCGGTGCGTGACTTCGCCCTGGCCCTGGTTCGCCTGGTGCATGGCATGGGCGCGCTGGTCATCGCCGCGGGTGTCGACGACGCTGGCGACTGGGTGGCCTTGCAGCAGCTGGGGTTTGATGCGGTGACCGGGCCTGCGGTGCGCTTGACCTGACCGGTGCTGGCTGCCGCCCGGCAGATCGGCGGTTCACCGGTTCCGTGGTTCAGGCGATGTCGTCGGTGTGCACGCCGAAGTGCCCGCGGCGGCGGTCTTCAAAGAAGTGCTGCAGTGTGATGCGCACCGTGCGGAAGGCGATCTCGTCCCAGGGCACCTCGTGTTCGTGGAACAACTGCGCTTCCATGGTCTCGGGGCCGGGGTGGAACACCGGGCTCAGCAATTTGGCCAAGTAGAACAGGTGCACCTGGCCGGCCGGCACCACGTTCAACACGCTGAACAGACCTTGCACCTCGAACTGGGCACCGGCTTCTTCGTCGGTTTCGCGCGCCGCGCCCTGGGACGTGCTCTCGCCCAGTTCCATGAACCCCGCGGGCAGCGTCCACAGGCCCTTGCGCGGCTCGATGTTGCGCCTGCACAGCAGCACCTGTTCGCCCCACACCGGCACGGTGCCCACCACGTTGTTCGGGTTCACGTAGTGCACCTCGCCGCAGGCGGTGCAAACCGCGCGTTCGCGGTTGTCGTCGGGCGGCACGCGGTACTCCACGGCGTGACCGCAGACGCGGCAATGTTGAATGCGGCGTGGCAGGAACATGCCCGGCAGTGTAGCGGCGAGGGCCACACCCTGTGGGCCGTGGGCCACCGCGTGGCATCATGCCCAGCGCCTTACCGGAGACCTGTCCATGGCCCTCGTTTTCCCTGCGCCAGCCCCTGTCACCGTGCCGGTGGCTGGCGGTGGTGCATTCCCCGTGCACCGCATCTACTGTGTCGGGCGCAACTACGCCGAACACGCCCAGGAAATGGGCCACAGCGGCCGGGAGCCGCCGTTCTTCTTCATGAAGCCCAACGACAGCCTGGTGCCGGTGGCCGATGGCGAGACAGGCCGCATCGACTACCCCACGCTGACGAACAACCTGCACCACGAGATTGAACTGGTGGTGGCCATCGGCCAGGGCGGGCGGCAGATCGCCGCTGCCGACGCCGCGGCCCACATCTGGGGTTATGCCGTGGGCTTGGACATGACCCGCCGCGACCTGCAGAACGAGATGAAGAAGCAGGGGCGCCCTTGGGAAATCGGCAAAGCCTTCGAGCGCTCTGCGCCCATCGGCCCGCTGGTGCCCAAGGCGGCGTGCGGTGAACTGCTGCGTGGCGCCATCACGCTGCAGGTGAACGGTGCGCCTCGGCAACGGGGCGACCTGGCCGACCTGATCTGGAGCGTGGCCGAAACCATCGAACAACTCAGCCAGGCCTGGGAGCTGCAGGCCGGCGACCTGATCTTCACCGGCACGCCCGCGGGCGTGGGCGCCGTGGTGCGTGGCGACCTGATGGTCGGCGCCATCGACGGCTTGGGCAGCTTGCAGGTGCAGGTGGGCTGAGGGCCCGCCTGCCACCTTGCCAACACCAGACCTCCCCATGGAACTCTTCAACTACTTCCGCTCGTCGGCGTCCTACCGGGTGCGCATCGCGCTGGCCCTGAAAGGCTTGGACTACACCTACCGCTCGGTGCACCTGGCCAAGAACGAGCAGTTCAACGAGGGCTACACCGCGGTGTCGCCGACGCGCCTGGTGCCGACGCTGCTGGACGGTGAACAGGCGATCAGCCAGTCGCTGGCCATCATCGAATACCTGGACGAAACGCACCCTGAACCCCCCTTGTTGCCGGCCGAGTCGGTGGCGCGGGCCCGCGTGCGGGCCCTGGCGCTGGACATCGCCTGCGAAATCCACCCTTTGAACAACCTTCGCGTGTTGCGTTACCTGGTGCGCGACCTGAAGTTGTCCGAGGACGACAAGAACCGCTGGTACCGCCACTGGGTGGAAACCGGGTTGGAGGCTGTGGAGCGCCAATTGGCCGCGGCCCCCAGCCACTTCTGCCATGGCGACACCCCCACGCTGGCCGACTGTGTGCTGGTGCCGCAGATCTTCAACGCCCAACGTTTCGACTGCCGGCTGGACCATGTGCCCCAGGTGATGCGGGTCTTTGAGCGTTGCATGGCCCTGCCGGCTTTTGAGGCCACACAGCCCAGCCGTTGCCCCGATGCAGAGCCCGCCTGAACTGCCGCTGCTGTGGGCCGACTGGAACGCGCCCGCTGGCGTGGGCGCGGCCATGAGCACGCGGCAGGGCGGGGTCAGTCAGGCGCCTTTCGACAGCCTGAACCTGCGCCCACCCGGCCTGCGCGGTGATGCCCTGGACGAGGCCAACGCCGTGTTGGAAAACCAGCGACGGTTCGCGCAGGCGCTGGGTGCCCGGCCGGTTTACCTGAACCAGGTGCACGGCGCGGCCGTTGTGCGTCTGGACGGCGCTTCAGGCGACCTGCCGGTGGCGGACGCCAGCGTCACCACCGAGCCGGGCCTGGCCTGCACCGTGCTGGTGGCCGACTGTCTGCCGGTGCTGTTCTGCAGCGCCGACGGCCGCGCCGTGGGTGCCGCCCACGCAGGCTGGCGGGGCTTGGCGGGCGGTGTGTTGGAGCACACGCTGCGCGCGGTGTGTGAACTGGGTGCCTGTGCGCCCCAAGATGTGCACACCTGGCTGGGCGCCTGCATCGGCCCCACGGCCTTCGAGGTCGGTGGTGATGTGTTGCAAGCCTTCGGCGCCACGCCCCAACCCGGCGCCGATGTGCCCGCCGCGGATGGCGGTGTCAGCCGGTTTGTCTACCGCGCGCGCGCCGACGGCAGTGCGGCCTGGCGTGCCGACCTGGCGCAACTGGCCCGGGACCGCCTGGCCGCCGCCGGTGTGCAGCGGGTGGCCGGCGGGCACTGGTGCACGGTCAGCGACCCTGCACGCTTCTTTTCATTTCGGCGTGACGTGCGCACGGGCCGCTTGGCCGCCGCCATCTGGCGCCGCGGCTGAGGCCTGCGGCGCCGGGGCCGCGTTTTCGGTGGCCGCTGCCATGGCCGCCTCTTCGGCCGCCTCGCGTGCCCGGCGCTGGGCTTTGCGGCCGGGCGTGCCCATCACATACAGCACGATACCCAGCGGGAGCACGCCGTACAGCAGCACGGTGAAGATGGCGCCCAACACGGTGCCATTGGTCGACATGGCTTCCACGATGCCCATCATCAACACCACATACATCCAAGCAACGGCGACCAAGTGCATCTTTGATTTTCTCGTGATATGGGGTACGATTTCGCAATACGCAAACAGGTGTCAACACGCGGTAAGGCCCCGGGCCTACAACGTGCACCTGTTCACGGAGCATGCGGGCCGGCACCACCGGCGCCTGAGCGCCCGCGCCATGCGAGGAGACGACAGTGACTGGCAAGCGTAAACCGTCCCCGGCCGCGGCCCCTGGCCCGCAAGCCGCAGCCCCTGGCGAAGCCACGGCCTTTGGTGCCGCCTTCGCCGACCTCTGGAAGCCCGCCGCGGCGGTGCCGCCCCCGCTGGAGCGTTTGGCCGAACTGCAGGCCGACTACGTGCGGCAGGCCACTGCCGCCTGGAACGGTGCGTTGGGGGCTTGGGGTTCTGCCACCGGGGCCGGCGCCCCCAGCGCCGCGCCGGCGCCCGCGCTGTCCGACCGCCGTTTTGCCAGCCCCGCCTGGCAGCAAAACCCGGCGGCGGCGTTCGCAGCGCAGATGTACCTGTTGAACGCCCGCACGCTGCAACAAATGGCCGACGGCGTGCAGGGTGATGAGAAGACCAAGGCGCGCGTGCGCTTTGCGGTGCAGCAGTGGATTGACGCTGCAGCCCCCAGCAACTTCCTGGCCTTCAACCCCGACGCCTTGCAGAAGGCCGTTGAAACCAAGGGCGAAAGCATTGCCCAAGGTGTGCAGCACCTGCTGGAAGACCTGCAAAAGGGCCATGTCTCGCAAACCGACGAAAGTGTGTTCGAGGTGGGCCGCAACGTCGCGACCACCGAAGGCGCTGTGGTGTTCGAGAACGCGCTGTTCCAGCTGATCGAATACAAGCCGCTGTCGGCCAAAGTGCACGAGCGGCCCATGCTGTTCGTGCCGCCGTGCATCAACAAGTACTACATCCTGGACCTGCAGCCCGACAACAGCCTGATCCGCTACACCGTCGAGCAGGGCCATCGCACGTTCGTTGTCAGTTGGCGCAACCCCACGGCCGAGATGGCCGGCACCACCTGGGACGACTACATTGAACAAGGCGCCATCCAGGCCGTGCACACCGTGCAGGCGCTGACGGGCAGCGCCAAGATCAACACGCTGGGCTTTTGCGTGGGCGGCACCATCCTCAGCACCGCGCTGGCCGTGTTGGCCGCGCGTGGGGAACAGCCTGCGGCCTCGGTGACCTTGCTGACCACGCTGTTGGACTTCGACAGCACCGGCATCCTGGACATCTTCATCGACGAAGCCGCGGTCCAGTTGCGTGAGATGACCATCGGCCCGAAAGCGCCCAATGGCTCGGGCTTGCTGAAAGGCCAGGAACTGGCCACCACCTTCAGCTTCCTGCGTCCGAACGACCTGGTGTGGAACTACGTGGTGGGCAACTACCTGAAGGGCGAAACCCCGCCGGCCTTCGACCTGCTGTATTGGAACGGCGACAGCACCAACCTGCCGGGCGACATGTACTGCTGGTACCTGCGCCACACCTACTTGCAAAACGAACTCAAGCAGCCCGGCCGGTTGACGGTGTGTGGCGAGAAGCTGGACCTGCGCCTCATCGAAGCGCCCATCTTCGTCTACGGTTCGCGCGAAGACCACATCGTGCCCTGGACCGCGGCCTACGCCTCGGTGCCCATCTTCAGCGGCCGTCGCCAGCCCGTGCGTTTTGTGATGGGGGCCTCTGGCCACATCGCCGGCGTCATCAACCCGCCGGCCAAGGGCAAACGCAGCCACTGGGTCAGCGACGCCACGCCAGCCACGGCCCAGGCTTGGTTGGATGGCGCCAGCGAGCACCCGGGCAGTTGGTGGCCCGTGTGGACCGAATGGCTTCAACCGCATGCTGGCAAATCGGTGGCCGCCCCCAAGGCTTACGGCGGCCACGGCCATGCGGCCATCGAACCCGCGCCGGGCCGTTATGTGAAGGCCAAGGCCTGAAGTTTGCAAAGGGCCTGGCCTGACCTGGCCCGTACCGGTTCTTTTTTGACCCTCAGGAGACAAGCATGAGTTCTGCACACGACATCGTCATCGTCGCCGCTGCCCGCACCGCGGTGGGCAAGTTTGGCGGCACCCTGGCCAAAACGCCGGCCTCCGAACTGGGCGCCACCGTGCTGAAGGCCCTGCTGGAGCGTGCCAAGTTGGAAGGCGGGCAGGTGGGTGAAGTCATCCTGGGCCAGGTGCTGACTGCGGGCGTGGGCCAGAACGCTGCGCGCCAGGCCGTCATCAAGGCCGGGCTGCCGCACGCCGTGCCGGCGATGACCATCAACAAGGTCTGCGGCTCGGGCCTGAAGGCCGTGATGCTGGGCGCCCAGGCCATCCGCGACGGCGACAGCGAGATCGTCATCGCCGGTGGCCAGGAGAACATGAGCCTGAGCCCGCACGTGCTGAACAACAGCCGCGACGGCCAGCGCATGGGCGACTGGAAGATGGTCGACACCATGATCGTCGACGGCCTGTGGGACGTCTACAACCAGTACCACATGGGCATCACGGCCGAGAACGTGGCCAAGAAGCACGGCATCAGCCGCGAAGCGCAAGACGCGCTGGCGCTGGCCAGCCAGCAGAAGGCCGCCGCCGCGCAAGACGCCGGCCGTTTCGTGGACGAGATCGTGCCGGTGCTGATCGCGCAAAAGAAAGGCGACCCCATCGCCTTCGCCGCCGACGAGTACATCAACCGCAAGACCAACGCCGAAGCCTTGGCCGGTCTGCGTCCGGCCTTTGACAAGGCCGGTTCGGTGACGGCCGGCAACGCCTCGGGCCTGAACGACGGCGCCGCCGGCGTGGTGCTGATGACAGCCGCCAAGGCCGCGGCCCTGGGCCTGACGCCGCTGGCCCGCATCGCCAGCTACGCCAGCGCTGGTCTGGACCCCAGCATCATGGGCATGGGCCCGGTGCCTGCCGCGCAGAAGGCGCTGGTGCGTGCCGGCTGGAAGGCCGCCGATCTGGACCTGCTGGAGATCAACGAAGCCTTCGCCGCCCAGGCCTGTGCTGTGCACCAGGAAATGGGCTGGGACACCAGCAAGGTCAACGTCAACGGCGGTGCCATCGCCATCGGCCACCCCATTGGTGCCAGCGGTGCGCGCATCCTGGTGACGCTGCTGCACGAGATGCAGAAGCGCGGTGCCAAGAAGGGCATCGCCTCGCTGTGCATTGGCGGCGGCATGGGCGTGGCCCTGACCGTCGAACGCTGAAACACCGGGCACCTCGGGGGATGCCCTGCGAAGGGTTATCGCCTGTGGCGCCCCGTGCCCGGGCTTGGCACCATGTGTGCAGGCTCAGGGCGCTGAACCACCAACACCGGACAACTTAGGAGCAAGGGAATGGCACAGAAAGTGGCGTATGTGACGGGCGGCATGGGCGGTATCGGTACCGCCATCTGCCAGCGTTTGGCCAAAGACGGCCACAAGGTCATCGCCGGTTGCGGCCCCAGCCGCGACTTCACCAAGTGGCTCGACGAACAAAAGGCCCTGGGCTTCACGTTCTACGCCAGCGTGGGCAACGTGGCCGATTGGGACAGCACCGTGGCCGCCTTCGGCAAGGCCGTGGCCGAACACGGTCCCATCGACATCTTGGTGAACAACGCCGGCATCACGCGCGACCGCATGTTTCTGAAGATGTCGCCCGAAGACTGGAAGGCCGTCATCGACACCAACCTGAACAGCATGTTCAACGTCACCAAACAAGTGGTGCCGGGCATGGTGGAAAAGGGTTGGGGCCGCATCATCCAGATCAGCTCGGTCAACGGCGAAAAAGGCCAGGCCGGCCAGACCAACTACTCGGCCGCCAAGGCCGGCATGCACGGTTTCACCATGGCCCTGGCCCAGGAAATGGCCGCCAAGGGTGTGACGGTGAACACCGTGAGCCCGGGTTACATCGGCACCGACATGGTGCGCGCCATCAAGCCCGAGGTGCTGGAGAAGATCGTCGCCACCATCCCGGTGAAGCGCTTGGGCAACCCCGAAGAAATCGGTTCGGTGGTGGCCTGGCTGGCGGGTGAAGACTCGGGCTTTACCACCGGCGCCGACTTCAGCTGCAACGGCGGTTTGCACATGGGGTGAGCCTGGACGAAGGACAGGCCCTGCGGCCTGTCCTTCGCC
>JBKCUM010000024.1:0-11994 GCA_046318395.1 Rubrivivax sp. | reverse complement strand
GTCCAGCGCCCGGCCGGCGTCGCGCACGGCGTCGTACTAGCGGGCCAAGCCCAGGCTCTGCGTCTTCATGGCCGCGTCGTAGGCGGGCGGGCCGTCGTCGCTCGCGAAGCGCGCCGCCAACGCGCGCGGCAGCTCGGGCATTGCCGCCGTGACGCGCGCCACCCACTCGGGCGCGATCACCAGCGGCGGCTGGGCGGGGTCGGGGAGGTAGCGGTAGTCGTGCGCGTCTTCCTTGGTGCGCATCGCCCGCGTCTCGCCCGTGTCGGGGTTGAACAGCACGGTGGCCTGTTCGATGGGCAGACCGTCCTCGATGCGATCGATCTGCCACTGCACCTCGAAGTCGATGGCCTGCTGCAGGAAGCGGAAGCTGTTCAGGTTCTTGATTTCGCGGCGCGTGCCCAGCGGTTCACCGGGCTTGCGCACGCTGACGTTGGCGTCGCAGCGGAAGCTGCCTTCTTGCATGTTGCCGTCGCAGATGCCCAGCCACACCACCAGGGCGTGCAAGGCCTTGGCGTATTCCACGGCCTCGGCGCTGCCGCGCATGTCGGGTTCCGACACGATCTCCAGCAGCGGCGTGCCGGCGCGGTTCAGGTCGATGCCGGTGGCGCCCTGGTAGTCCTCGTGCAGGCTCTTGCCGGCGTCTTCTTCCAGGTGGGCGCGCGTCAGGCGCACGCTGCGCGGCTGGCCGTCCAGCAGGAACTCGATGCGGCCGCCCTGCACCACCGGGATCTCGTACTGGCTGATCTGGTAGCCCTTGGGCAGGTCCGGGTAGAAGTAGTTCTTGCGCGCGAAGATGGACAGCGGCGCCACCTTGGCCTGCACGGCCAGGCCGAACTGGATGGCGCGTTCCACAGCGCCGCGGTTCATCACCGGCAGCGTGCCCGGCAGCGCCAGGTCCACGGCGCAGGCCTGGGTGTTGGCCTCGGCGCCGAACTGCGTGCTGGCGCCGCTGAAGATCTTGCTGCCGGTGGACAGCTGGGCGTGCGTTTCCAGGCCGATGACGACCTCGTAGCCGCGGATCAGCTTGGGGGCTTGGGCGGCCGTAGACACAGGGGTGGAAGCCATGTTCAGAACCCCGCCGGTGCGCGGGTGTGGAAGTCGGTGGCCTGCTGCAGCGCGTGCGCGGTGTGCAGCAGCCGGCCTTCGTCGAAGTAGTTGCCGATGAGCTGCAGGCCCACGGGCAGGCCGCCGGCGCCGAAGCCCGCCGGCACGCTCATGCCGGGCAGGCCGGCCAGGCTGCCGGGCAGCGTGAAGATGTCGGCCAGGTAGGCCTGCAGCGGGTCACCGCCTTGTTCGCCCAGCTTCCAGGCCACGGTGGGCGCCACCGGGCCGGCGATCACGTCGCACTGCTGGAAGCAGGCCTGGAAGTCGTCGGCGATCATGCGGCGCAGTTTTTGCGCCTGCAGGTAGTAGGCGTCGTAGTAGCCGTGGCTCAGCACGTAGGTGCCGATCATGATGCGGCGCTTCACCTCGGGGCCGAAGCCCTCGGCGCGGCTCTTTTTGTACATGTCCAGCAGGTCGCTGTACTGCGCCGCGCGGTGGCCGAACTTCACGCCGTCGAAGCGGCTCAGGTTGGAGCTGGCTTCGGCCGGGGCGATGATGTAGTACACCGGGATGCTCAGCTCGGTGCGTGGCAGGCTCACGTCCACCAGGGTGGCACCCAGCTTCTCCAGTTCCGCCAGCGCGCTGCGCACGGCGGCGTTGACATCGCTGCTCAGGCCCTCGGGGAAGAACTCGCGCGGCAGGCCCACGCGCAGGCCGGCCAGCGGCTTGGTGGCGCTGGCGCCTTCGCGGGGCTGCAGCATCTGGGCGTTGAAGTCTTGCGGCGGGCGCTGGGCGCTGGTGCTGTCGCGTTCGTCGAAACCGCTCATGGCGCCCAGCAGCAGGGCGCAGTCCTCGGCGCTGCGCGCCATGGGGCCGGCCTGGTCCAGGCTGCTGGCGAAGGCGATCATGCCGTAGCGGCTGCAAACGCCATACGTGGGCTTGATGCCGGTGATGCCGCAGAAGCTGGCCGGTTGGCGGATGGAGCCGCCGGTGTCGGTGCCGGTCACACCCGGCACCAGGCGCGCGGCCACGGCGGCGGCGGAACCGCCGGAAGACCCCCCGGGCACGCGGTCCAGGCCCCAGGGGTTCTTCACCGCGCCAAAGGCCGAGTTCTCGTTGGCCGAGCCCATGGCGAACTCGTCGCAGTTCAGCTTGCCCAAGGTCACCGTGCCGGCCGCGTCCAGGCGCGCCACCACGGTGGCGTCGAAGCTGCTCTTGTAGCCGGCCAGCATCTTCGAGCCGGCCGTGCTGGCCAGGCCGCTGTGGGCGTGGTCGGTGACGAAGATGTCCTTGTGCGCGATGGGCACGCCGGCCAGCGGCCCGGCCGTGCCGGCGGCCAGCGCCGCGTCGGCGCGCGCGGCGGCGGCCAGCGCGGTGTCGGCGTTGGTGGCCAGGAAGGCGCCCAGATGTTCGTGGGCTGCAAGCCGCGTCAGCAGGTGTTGCGTGACTTCGGTGCTGGAGACCTGCTTGTCGCGCAGTTGGCGGGCCAGCGCGGCCACGCCCAGTTCGTGCAAGTTCATTCGATCACCTTGGGCACCAGGAACAGGCCGTCTTCCACCGACGGGGCGCTTTGCTGGTGGGCTTCGCGCTGGTTGGTTTCTGTGACGCGGTCTTCGCGCAGGCGCAGCTGCACGTCCATCACCGCCGACAGCGGGGTGTACAGCGGCTCCACGCCGCGCGTGTCGACCGCGCCCATCTTCTCGACGATGGCGAAAAAGCCGTTGAGCTGGGCCAGCATCGCGGCCTCTTCCTCGGCGCCGAGTTCCAGGCGCGCCAGGTGGGCGATGCGGCTGACGTCCTGCGGGGAAAGGGCCATGTCAGGGGTGCCGATGCTTCAAAAATGGTGGCCGTTACCAAGGGGTAATCGGGAGGTGATCGGGTATTATCCCCGGTTACCTACAAGCCCTGTCGGCAGCCCATGATGTGGTGCATCCCCGAAGCCTTCTGCAGGCGCGCCAAGCCCAGCCCTCGTCGGTGAAAGTGCAACGCCCCGGTCCGCTGTTGCAGCGGTCCGCCTGAAGAAACCCCCGGAAGCAGCCACGCCCCGCTGAACGCGAGGCCCTTCGCAGCGCCCCGACAGGCCAGAACGTCCGCCGACCACCCCGCTTTCGCGCCCACCCGCCCATGTTCGCTTCCCTGCGTCGATATTTTTCGACGGACCTCGCCATCGACCTCGGCACCGCCAACACGCTGATCTACGTGCGTGACAAAGGCATCGTCCTCGATGAGCCCTCCGTCGTCGCCATCCGCCACGAAGGTGGCCCCAACGGCAAGAAGACCATCCAAGCCGTCGGCCGCGAGGCCAAGGCCATGCTGGGCAAGGTGCCCGGCAACATCGAGGCCATCCGCCCGATGAAAGACGGCGTGATCGCCGACTTCACCGTCACCGAGCAGATGCTCAAGCAGTTCATCAAGATGGTGCACCCGCGCTCGATGACCCGCCCGAGCCCGCGCATCATCATCTGCGTGCCCTGCGGTTCCACCCAAGTGGAACGCCGCGCCATCCGCGAAAGCGCTTTGGGCGCCGGGGCTTCCGACGTGTACCTGATCGAAGAACCCATGGCCGCGGCCATCGGTGCCGGTCTGCCCGTCAGCGAAGCCAGCGGCTCCATGGTGGTGGACATCGGCGGTGGCACCACGGAAGTGGGCGTCATCAGCCTGGGCGGCATGGTCTACAAGGGCAGCATCCGCGTCGGTGGCGACAAGTTCGATGAGTCCATCATCAACTACATCCGCCGCAACTACGGCATGCTGATCGGCGAGCCCACGGCCGAAGCCATCAAGAAGAACATCGGCAGCGCCTTCCCGGGCTCCGAGGTCAAGGAGATGGAAGTCAAGGGCCGCAACCTCAGCGAAGGCGTGCCGCGCAGCTTCACCATCAGCAGCAACGAGATCCTCGAAGCCCTGACCGACCCGCTGAACCAGATGGTCAGCGCTGTGAAGAACGCGCTGGAGCAGACCCCGCCCGAGCTGGGTGCCGACATCGCCGAGCGCGGCATGATGCTGACCGGCGGCGGCGCCCTGCTGCGCGACCTGGACCGCCTGCTGGCCGAAGAAACCGGCCTGCCGGTGCTGGTGGCCGAAGACCCGCTGACCTGCGTGGTGCGCGGCTGCGGCATGGCCCTGGAGCGCATGGAGCGCCTGGGCAGCATCTTCACCTCGGAATAAGCCGCGCCCGCCTGCCGCGCTGGCAGCCCCACGCCTTCCCTTTGCCTTGACGGGCCGCCCCCATGCCGCTGGGTACGCTCGACCGCACGCCGCCACCGTTCTTCCGCCAGGGCCCTTCGGCCCTGACGCGGCTGGTCTTTTTCTCGGCCCTCGCCATCTTCCTGATGGTGGCCGACGCACGGTTCCGCATGGTCGAGCCGCTGCGCAAGGGCTTGGCCATCGTGCTGCTGCCGGTGCAGCGCGCCCTGCTGGTGCCGGTGGAGCTGGCCCAGGGCGGCGGCGCTTACCTGCAAAGCCTGGGCGCGGCGCAGGCCGCTGAACAGCGTGCCGCCCGCCAGTTGGCCCTGATGGCCGACAAGGCGGCCAAGGCCGCGGTGCTGCAGGAAGAAAACCGCCAACTGCGTGCGCTGCTGGCGCTGCCGCCCGATCTGGCGCCCCGGGCGCAGGCTGCCGAAGTGCTGTACGAAGCGGCCGACCCGTTCTCGCGCAAGCTCTTCATCAACCGGGGCCAGGCCCAGGGTGTGGTGTCGGGCTCACCGGTCATCAACGACGTGGGGGTGTTGGGCCAGGTGACGCGGGTCTATGCCTTGACCTCCGAAGTCACCCTGCTGTCCGACAAGGACGCCGCCATCCCGGTGCTGAATGCGCGCACCCAGCAGCGTGGTGCGGCGTTCGGCGGCACGGCGGGCATGGAGCTGCGCTACACCTCGGCCAACGCCGACGTGAAG
The DNA here is from genome assembly GCA_046318395.1 of Rubrivivax sp. Taxonomy (GTDB): domain Bacteria; phylum Pseudomonadota; class Gammaproteobacteria; order Burkholderiales; family Burkholderiaceae_C; genus Rubrivivax. Next base: position 7,054 of record JBKCUM010000024.1, on the reverse strand, counting down.
GTGGGCGACGCGCTGCAGACCAGCGGCGTCGACGGCGTCTATCCGCCAGGGCTGGCCGTGGCCACGGTGCTCAGCGTGGAACGCCGCGTGGAGTCGGGGTTCGCGCGCATTGCGTTGGCGCCTGCGGCCAGCCCCGACGCGGTGCGCCATGTGTTGGTGCTGGACCCGCTGGGCCTGCAAATGCCGCCCCGCCCCGACGCCACGCCCGACGCGGCGCTCGCCAAGCTCGGCAAGGCCCACCGCGCGGCGCCCGCGGCCAGCGGCGCGGCCTCAGGCCGTGCCACGCGGCCGGGCGTGCCCGACGGCACGGCCAGTGGAGGTGTCCGATGATCATGCCGCGTGGCACCGACCAGCTGCTGCTGCCGGCCAACCCCTTCTTCATCGCCCTGACCCTGTTGGCCGGTCTGGCCTTCAACCTGCTGCCGCTGGGCCGCCACCCGGCGCTGCCCGATGTGCTGGCCGTGGTGCTGGTGTTCTGGAACGTGCACCAGACCCGCCGCGTGGGCGTGGGCGTGGCCTTCTTGTTCGGCCTGCTGCTGGACGTGCACGAAGGCGCGCTGCTGGGCCAGCACGCGCTGGCCTACACGCTGCTGAGCTTCGGCGCCATCGCCATCCACCGCCGCCTGCTGTGGTTCGGCTGGGCCCAACAAGCGGTGCAGATCGTGCCGCTGTTCCTGTTGGCCCACGTGCTGTCGCTGGTGGTGCGCATGCTGGCCGGGGGCATGTTCCCGGGTTGGAGCTTCCTGCTGGCCCCGGTGTTCGAGGCCTTGCTCTGGCCCGTGGCCACGCTGTTGTTGCTGGCGCCGCAGCGCCGCGCGCCCGATCCCGACCAGAACCGGCCGCTGTGAGCCCAGGCTGAGCCGCCCATGACCGTCCTCAAGGACCTGGACCGCGAGATCGGACGCTTCCACCGGCGCCTGGTGGCGGCGGCCGTGCTGGTGCTGCTGGCCTTTGGTCTGCTGGTGGCGCGCATGGTGGTGCTGCAGGTGGTGCGCCACGACAGCCTGGCGGAACAGGCCGAGAGCAACCGCATCGCCGTGGTGCCGGTGGTGCCCAACCGCGGCCTCATCCTGGACCGCAACGGCGTGGTGCTGGCCACCAACTATTCGGCGTACACACTGGAGATCACGCCGTCGCGTGTGGCGGGCGGCAGCGCAGCGCTGGAACCCCTGATCAACGAGTTGGCGCAGCTGGTGGAAATCACCCCGCGCGACCGGCGCCGGTTCAAGCGTCTGCTGGAAGAAAGCAAGAGCTTCGAGAGCCTGCCCATCCGCACCAAGTTGAGCGACGAAGACGTGGCGCGGTTCATGGCCCAGCGCTTCCGTTTCGCCGGGGTGGACGTGAAGGCGCGGCTGTTCCGCAACTACCCGCTGGGTGACGTGGGCAGCCACCTGCTGGGCTACATCGGCCGCATCAACCAGGCCGAGAAGAAGGCCATGGACGAGTGGCCGGAAGAAGACCAGGCCAACTACAAGGGCACGGAGTACATCGGCAAGCTGGGCATCGAGCAGCGCTACGAACGCGAACTGCACGGCACCACCGGTGTGGAGCAGATGGAGACCAGCGCCGGCGGCCGCGCCGTGCGCCGCTTGAACAGCCAGCCGCCCACGCCGGGCAACAGCCTGGTGCTGGGCGTGGACATCAAGCTGCAGGCGATGGTGGAACAGCTGTTCGGCGATCGCCGCGGCGCCCTGGTGGCGTTGGACCCGCGCAACGGCGAGGTGCTGGCCTTTGTGAGCAAGCCCACCTTCGACCCCAACCTGTTCGTGGACGGCATCGACATCGACAGCTGGCGCGAACTGAACGAGAGCATCGACAAACCGCTGCTGAACCGCGCGCTGCGGGGCACCTACCCGCCCGGCTCCACCTACAAGCCCTTCATGGCCATGGCCGCGCTGAACAGCGGCAAGCGCGCGGCCCACACCGTCATCAACGACACCTTGGTGTTCACCTTCGGCGGCCACCGTTTCGGCAGCCCGGAAAACGAACGCGGCGGCCTGATGGACATGCACCGGGCCATCGTGGAAAGCAGCAACGTCTACTTCTACACGCTGGCCAACGAGATGGGCGTGGACCTGATCCACGAGCAGATGTCGCTGATGGGCTTTGGCAGCAAGACCGGCATCGACATGGACGGCGAGGTCACCGGCGACCTGCCTTCCACGGCCTGGAAGAAGCGCCGCTTCAAGAAGCCTGAACAGCAGAAGTGGTACGCCGGCGAGACCATCTCGCTGGGCATTGGCCAGGGCTACAACAACTTCACCATGCTGCAGTTGGCCGCGGCGACGGCCACGCTGGTGAACGGGGGTCAGCGCCACACGCCGCGGCTGGTGCGCGAGGTGGAAGACATCATCACCGGCCAGCGCCGCCCCGTGGCCAGCGAGCCTGTGGCCCCGGTGGCCTTCAAGCCCGAGCACGTGGAGACCATCCGCAAAGCGCTGCTGGGGGTGGCGGTGGACGGCACCTCCCGCGCCGTGTTCCAAGGCGCGCCCTACGCCAGCGGCGGCAAGACCGGCACCGCGCAGGCCGTGGGCGCCCGGGGCGGCGAAAAGTACAACGCCGCGCGGCTGGAAGAGCACAAACGCGACCACGCCCTGTACATCGCCGCCGCGCCCATGGACGCGCCCACCGTGGTGCTGGCCGTGATCGTGGAAAACGCCGGCTGGGGCGCCCAGTCGGCCGCGCCCATCGCCCGCCGCGTGTTCGACTACCTGTTGCTCGGCCAGTACCCCAGCGAAGAAGACCTGGCCGCGGTGCAACAAGGCCGGGCCGGGGCGCCGTTGGGCACACCGCGCCGCGCCGCCGAGGTGCCCCTGCCGGGGCAAGCCGGGACCGCCTTGCCGGCCGTCGCGGCGGCGTCTGCCGCGGCGTCGGCCGTGGTTTCGACCACACAAGCGCGCACCGTACCCGCTGTGCCCGCCAGCGCGCCGCCGCGGGCCCGCCTGGCCGCGGCGCCCTTGACCAGCCCAGGGCCCCGCTGATGCAAACCGCCTTCGACCGCGCGCCCTGGTGGCACCGCCTGCGGCCGGCCTTCAGTGGCTTTGACCTGCCGCTGGTGCTGGCCATCCTGTGGCTGTCTGGCCTGGGTTTGTTGAGCATGTACTCCGCAGGCTACGACCACGGCACGCGTTTCGTGGACCATGGCCGCAACATGCTCATCGCCCTGGCCGTGCTCTTTGTGGCGGCGCAGGTGCCACCGCAGCGGTTACAGCAGTTCGCGGTGCCGCTGTACATGGCCGGCGTGCTGCTGTTGATCATCACCGCCTTGCCCGGCCTGGGCATCACCAAGAAGGGCGCAACGCGGTGGCTGAACATCGGCATCACCGTCATCCAGCCCAGTGAAGTGCTCAAGCTGGCCATGCCCTTGATGTTGGCCTGGTGGTTCCAGAAACGCGAAGGCCAACTGCGGGTGCCCGACTTCTTCGTGGCTGGTTTCATGCTGGCCGTGCCCGTGCTGCTGGTGATGAAGCAGCCTGACCTGGGCACAGCCTTGCTGATCCTGTTCGGTGGGCTGTACGTCATCTTCTTCGCCGGGCTGAGCTGGCGCCTGGTGATTCCGGTGCTCACCGTGGCCGCCCTGGGGTTGCTGGCCATCGTGTTGGCCGAGCCCGCCATTTGCCAGCCCGACGTGGAATGGCATGTGCTGCGCGAATACCAGAAGCACCGCGTTTGCACCCTGCTGGACCCCACGCGCGACCCGCTGGGCAAAGGTTTCCACATCATCCAGGGCATGATCGCCATCGGTTCCGGGGGCATCACCGGCAAGGGCTTCATGAACGGCACGCAAACGCACCTGGAGTTCATCCCCGAGCGCACCACCGACTTCATCTTCGCCGCCTTCAGCGAAGAGTTCGGCCTGCTGGGGGTGCTGGCCTTGTTGGGCGGTTTCACTTTCCTGATCTTCCGCGGCCTGGTCATCGCGGCGGAGGCGCCCACGGTGTTCACCCGTCTGCTGGCCGGCGCGGTGTCCATGAGCTTCTTCAGCTACGCCTTCGTCAACATGGGCATGGTCAGCGGCATCCTGCCCGTGGTGGGCGTGCCCCTGCCGTTCATCAGCTACGGTGGCACGGCCATGGTGACCCTGGGCCTGGGCCTGGGCATCCTGATGAGTGTGGCGCGCAGCCGCCGGCTGATGCAGTCCTGAGCGCGGCGGGCGCTGGCGGCGGTCCGGCACCGGGCTCGCCCAGCCACGCGGCGTGAAGTCGCCACCCGGCCTCCGCCAGCCGATGAAGGCCTTCCGGCCTTCATCGTGCGGGCTCACCAAGCGTGAACGAACCTGGTCAGGCTTCTTTGTGCAGCGGGAAGCGGACGGTGATCAGCGCGCCGGGTGCCGGCGCCGGCGGGGGCAGTCGCGGGTGGGCGTCGCTGATGTCGATGGCCGCGCTGTGTTGTTGGGCGATCTCCTGCACGATGGCCAGGCCCAGGCCACTGCCGTCCACGTTCGTGCCCAGGGCGCGGTAGAAGGGCTGGAACACCAGTTCGCGTTCGGCCGGCGCAATGCCCGGCCCGGTGTCCTCCACCTGCAGCACCACCACCTGGCCGAAAGGGTCGGGCGTCACGCGCGCCGTCACCGTGCCACCGGGTGGGGTGTATTGCAGCGCGTTGTCCACCAGGTTGCGCACCAGTTCGCGCACCAGCACCGGCTGGCCATGCAGGTGGGCCGCGGCGTTGCGGCCGTCGTCTTCGGTCGGACCCTCGTAGCCCAGGTCGATGCGCTTCTCCATCGCCTTGGGCACGAAGTCGCGCACGGTTTCCATGGTGATGTGGGCCAGGTCCACGTCCTGCGTGCGCAGGGCCTGTTCCTTGTCTTCGGCGCGCGCCATCGCCAGCAACTGGTTCACCATGTGTGCCGCCCGCTGGCTGCTCAGCGAAATCTGCTGCAGCGAGTGCTTCATCGAACGCGGGTCGCCGTGGCCGCTGTCGATCTCCCGTTCGGCCAGCTCGGCCTGGGTGCGCAAGCCCGCCAGGGGTGTCTTCAACTGGTGGGCGGCGTCGGCCAGAAAGTGGCGCTGGCTGGCGATGGACTGGTCCAGCCGCTGCAGCAAGTCGTTGATGGCGCCCACCAAAGGCGCCACCTCCTCGGGCACATGGCGTTCTTCGATGGGGCTCAGGTCGGAGCTGTCGCGTTGGCGGATGCGTTGCTGCAGGTCGGCCAGCGGGCGGATGCCGCGCGCCAGCGCCATCCACACCAGCAGCACCGCCAGCGGCAGGATGACGAACTGCGGCAGGATCACGCCCTTGATGATCTCGGTGGCCAGACGCGAGCGCTTGTCCAGTGTCTCGGCCATCTGCACCAGCACGCCTTCTGGCGCGCCGGGCACCGCCGCCCACAGGTAGGCCACGCGCACCGGCTCTTGGCGGATCACGTCGTCGCGGAAGCGCAGTTCGGGGCTGGGGGGAATGTCGATGGGCACCGGCAACTCGGCGTCGCCGGCCACCAGCTCGCCCCGTGTGCCCAGCACCTGGAAGTACAGGTTGTCGGTGTCGTCGGGCCGTAGCAATTGCATCGCCGCCTGCTGCAAGCGGCGCTGCGCACGGTCCAGCGGCAGGGCCTCGGCGCTCAGTTCCACCGCGGCCTGGCGGGACATCAGCCGCAGCAGGTCGCCCAGTTCCCGGTCATAAGGCCGGTTGGCGATGTTCTGGGCCACCAACCAGGTGAGCGCCACGCTCATGGGCCACAGCAACAGCAGCGGCGCGAGCATCCAGTCCAGGATCTCGCCGAACAGCGACCGTTGCTCGCGGCGCGCAGCCCCTTCGACCACCTTCAGCCCTGATCCCGCCGACGCCGCGGCGCCCGCTTGGCCGGGCCGCGGTCGTCGCCCAGCTGCGAGGGAGCGCCCCAGGCGCGGCGGGGGTGGGGCATCACGCCGCGATCTTCTCCAGGCAGTAGCCCAGGCCACGCACCGTGGCGATGCGCACCGGGCCCTGTTCGATCTTCTTGCGCAGGCGGTGGATGTAGACCTCGATGGCGTTGTTGCTCACCTCTTCGCCCCATTCGCACAGCCGCTCCACCAACTGGTCCTTGCTGACCAGCCGGCCCGAGCGTTGCAGCAACACCTCCAGCAGCGACAGCTCGCGCGCGGAGAGTTCCACCATCTGGTCGTTCAGATAAGCCACGCGACCGGTGGCGTCGAACGACAACGGGCCGTGTTTGATGACGCTGCTGGCCGTGCCCAGGCCGCGGCGCGTCAGCGCGCGCACCCGCGCTTCCAATTCCTGCAGCGAAAAGGGCTTGGCCATGTAGTCGTCGGCCCCCAGGTCCAGGCCCTTGACGCGCTGTTCGATGCTGTCGGCCGCGGTGAGGATGAGCACCGGTGTGCTCGTGCCCCGTGCCCGCAGCTTGCGCAGCACCTCAAACCCGTGCAACTTGGGCAGGCCCAGGTCCAGGATCACCAGGTCGAACTCGTGCGAGGCCAGCGCGGCGTCGGCTTCGCTGCCGCTGCCCACCTGGTCCACCGCGTAGCCCGAAGCCCGCAGCGAGCGCAAAAGCCCGTCGGCCAAGACCTGGTCGTCTTCGGCAATGAGGATGCGCATGGGTCTGGTCTCCTGGGTGTCTGGGGCCTTGTTCAGGCTCTGCTGCAATTCTAGGCAACTGCCTATGCCGTCTGGCTTGACCAAAGGCAAGGCTTGCGGGTTGTCCTGCCCCCCATCGGCGGGCCCACCGGTATTCTCCCAAAAGGGCTGTACAGATATCCAGCTTCTGCCATAATTCCGCCCAACGAGGAGAACCCCATGGACGCACCTGTGAAAGCCCTGAACACCGAAAAAGCCAAGGCCCTGCAAGCCGCGCTGGCCCAAATCGAAAAACAATTCGGCAAGGGTTCCATCATGCGCCTGGGCGAGGGCGAAGTCATTGAGGACATCCAGGTGGTGTCCACCGGTTCCCTGGGCCTGGATGTGGCCTTGGGCGTGGGCGGCCTGCCCCGCGGCCGTGTGGTCGAGATTTACGGCCCTGAATCCTCCGGCAAAACCACGCTGACGCTGCAGGTCATCGCTGAAATGCAAAAGCTCGGCGGCACCGCAGCCTTCATCGACGCCGAACACGCGCTGGACA
>JBKCUM010000023.1:0-5917 GCA_046318395.1 Rubrivivax sp. | reverse complement strand
TCCATCAGCAAGAAGGCGCGCGCCTTGTCCCAGTGCCGCCGCACCGTGCGGTCGCTGATGCCCAGGGCCTCGGCGATCTCGGCCTCGGTGTAGCCACCGTAAAAGCGCATCTCCACCAGTTCGGCCAGCAGCGGGTCCAGCGCCTGCAGGCTGGCCAGGGCGCGGTCCACGTCCAGCACCGGCTGCGGTTGTGGCAGCTGATGCACCACGCCGGTGTCGAAGGTGACCTGCTCCAGCGCACCACCACGCCGTTCGGCCGCGCTGCGGCGCGCGAAGTCGATGACGATGTGGCGCATGGCCTGGGCCGCGTAGGCGTAGAAGTGCTTGCGGCTGTCGGGCTGGAAGTGGCCGCTGCGCACGAAACGCAGGAAACTCTCGTGCACCAGGGCCTCGGTGTCCAGCAGCGTGGGTGCGCGGTGCACACGCAGCCGCGCCCGGGCGATCTTCAGCAGCTCGGGGTAGAGCTGGCGGTAGGCGGCGTCGCCGGCTGCGGGGTCGCCCGCATGCGCGCGGTGCAGCAGCAGCGTCAGCGAACCGGGCGGGTTGACCGGCCGTGTGTCGGGGTCGGTGGCAGGGTCGGTGGCGGGGTCAGGCATGGCGCCCTAGTCTGCACCGGGGCCGGACAAGGCACACTCCCGCGTTCGCCTGAACCCGCACCATGCAAGCCACCCTCGTCTTCAGCCACGCCAACGGTTTTCCGGCCGGCGTCTACCGCATCCTCTTCGAACACTGGCAGGCCGCCGGCTGGCAAGTGCTGGCCCTGCCGAAGTACGGCCACAACCCACGCTACCCGGTGCGCAGCAACTGGCGCCCCACGCGCGACGAGCTGCTGGACTTCATCACCGCCCAGGCCCCCGGCCAGCGTGTGCACCTGGTGGGCCATTCGCTGGGCGGCTACCTCAGTTTGTTGGCGGCCTGCAAACGCCCAGAGTTGGTGGCTGGCGTGATACTGATCGACTCGCCCGTGCTCTCGGGCTGGCGCGCCCACACGGTGCAGGTGGCCAAGGCCACCAAACTGATCGGCCGCATCTCGCCGGGCAAAGTGTCCAAAACACGCCGCCAGCACTGGGACAGCACCGAGGCCGCGCACGCCCACTACGCGGCCAAGAGCGTGTTCGCCCGCTGGGACCCGCGTGTGCTGGCCGACTACATCGCCTGCGGCACCGAACCCGCCCCCCAAGGCGGCGTGCGCCTGGCCTTCCACCGCGACGTGGAAACGCGCTTCTACAACACCCTGCCCCACCACTTTGGTCCGCTGCTGAAGAAGCACCCACCGAAGTGCCCGGTGCACTTCCTGGGTGGCACCAAGAGTGTGGAAGTGCGGCAGGTGGGCCTGGCCGAAACGCGGGCTGTCACCCGCGGCCAGATCACCTGGATGGAAGGCAGCCACCTGTTCCCGATGGAACAACCCGAGGCCACGGCCGCCGCGGTGCTGAAACTGCTGCAGCCGCCGGCGTGAACGCGCTGCCCTGCCCTGGCCCGCTGCTGCCGCTGCGCTTGCACCCCGGCCAAGACCTGCGGCGCGCGCTGGAGGCCGCCGTGGCCGCGCAGGGCCTGCAGGCCGGCTACCTGCTGCAGGGCATGGGCAGCCTGCGCGACGCCCAACTGCGCCTGGCCAACGCCGACGTGGTGATGCCCCTGCCGGGCACCTGCGAGATCCTGACCCTGGCCGGCAGCGTGGGCGCCGACCACAGCCACTTGCACGCCAGCCTGGCCGACGAACAGGGGCGCGTGTTCGGCGGCCACCTGCCCTATGGCAGCATGGTGCACACCACGGCCGAGGTACTGCTGGCCCTGCTGCCCGGGTGGACCTTCAGCCGCGAACCCGACACCACCACGGGCTACGCAGAACTGCACATCACGCGCCTGGGGGGCTGAAGCCCCGTCCCGGTGCTCAGGCCGCTGACAAAGCGCGCCGCTGCCCTTCGCGCCGCGCCACCCACAGCGTGGCCGCGGCGATCAACACGCCGCCCACCAAGGTGCTGCCGCTGGGCACGTCGGCGAACAGCAGCCAGCCCATGGCGGCCGACCACAGCAGGTCCAGGAACTTGGCCGACTGCGTGGCCGAGATGTCGGCCACCGTGAAGCTGCTGGTCAGGCAGTAGTGGCCAGCGCTGCCCAGCAGGCCGCACAGCACAAAACCCGCCCACTGCCAGCCACTGAGCGGCGCCCAGCCGGGCAGCGCCAGTGGCAGGCTCAGCAGGGCCACGGTCAGCGACTGCCACACCAGGATGGCCTCGGTGCTGTCGGTGCGCGTCAGCGCCTTGGTGATGAGGAAACTGGCGGCGAACAGCGGCGCGCTGCCCAGCATCACCAGGTGCCACCAGCCACCGGTGCCCGAGAGCTGCGGGCCCACGACGATCATCACACCACCAAAGCCCAGGGCCGTGGCCAACCAGCGCTCCCAGCGCATGGGCTCGCGGAAGACCCACCAGGCGCCCAGCATGATGAAGATGGGCGTCGTGAAGCCGATGGCCGTCATGTCGGCCAGCGGGATGCGTGGCAACGCCAGGAACCACAGGCACAGGCCCGCCGTGTGCACCACGCCGCGTGCGAACTGGCCGCCCAGGTTGCCCGGTTTGTAGGCCGCCAGGCCCTGGTGCCACACCACAGGCAGCAGCACCAGCAGGCCGAAGAAGTAGCGCAGGAACTGCGACTGGAAGGGGTCGCCACCCAGCGTCAGCGCCCGCATCAAGGCGTTCAGGCAGCTGAACAAAAAACCCGCCGCGGCCGTCCACAGCAGGCCGCGGGTGGTGGGGCTCCAGTGCGCGGCGCGGGCCTGCCAGGCCCGCCAAGACCACAACGCTCGGCTCACAGGCCGGCGTCGGCGTTGACGGCGGCCGGGTCCACGCCCAGCTTGGCGGCGGCGTCCAGAATCTCCTGCCAAGTGGTGCCGTCCACCGGCACACCTTCGGCCGTGCGGCGCGCACGGCTGGCGCGCTCGGGCTCGCCGGCCACCCACACCTCGGCCACACCGTCGCGCGGGGGCGAGGCTTTCACCCAGTCCACCACGGCCTGGGCTTCGGCCGCGAAAACGGCGCCACTGCCCAAGGCCGCCGGGTTGACCAACACGCTGAACATGCCGTTCAGCACACGGCGCGGCGCGGGGTCGCCGTCGCGCTGCGTGAAGCCCGCGGCCAGCGCGCCGCCGAGCAGCTCGCACACCAGGGCCAGGCCACTGCCTTTGTGGGTGCCAAAAGGCAGCAGCGCGCCAAAGGGCGGCACCACGCTGTAGCGTGGGTTGGTGGTGTCGTTGCCGGCGTCGTCCAGCAGCGTGCCGGCGGGAATGGCCTCGCCCTTGTTGTGCGCCACGCGGGTCTTGCCCTGGGCGATCTGGCTGGTGGCGAAGTCCAGGATGACAGGCGCACGGCCTTCGATGGGCACACCCACACACACGGGGTTGGTGCCGAAGCGTCCATCGCGGCCGCCGTGTGGCGCCACGATGTTGCGGGCCACCACGTTCACAAAATGCAGCGACACCAACCCCGCGGCCGCCGCCTGTTCAGCCCAAGCGCCGATGCGGCCCAGGTGGTGGCTGTTGCCCAGCGCCACGATGCAGCTGCCCAGCTGCTGCGCGCGGTGGATGCCCAAGGCCATGGCTTCGGCGCCAATGACCTGCCCGAAGCCGGCCTGGCCGTCCAGCCGCAGCAGCACACCGGCGTCCAGCACCGTCTGCACGTGGGCGTTCGGCCGCAAACCACCTTCGAGGTAAGCATCGGCGTACCGCGGCAGCATGCCGATGCCGTGGCTGTCGTGGCCCGTCAGGTTGGCCTCGACCAGGTTGCCGGCCACGGCCACCACCTCGGCTTCGCTGCTGCCAAAACCGCGCACGACGCGCTGCATGGCGGTCTGCAGCCGGTCCAGGGGAATCAGGTGCGTGGGCGTGGTGGCGGGCATGCGGCGTCTCCGGGGTGTGCAGGGGCCGATGTGGCTTCGGCTTCAGCACCCATGCTAGCCCGGCGCCGGCTGCAAGCCTGCAGCACAGGGCTGCAAGCGGCGGCAGACGGCGCTGCGCTTCAGTCGCGCTGCCCCAACAACCGGGCCGGCAGGTAGAACAAGGCCTTCACCAGCTGCAGCGCACCGCCGACGGCGAAACCCAGCAGCCGGAACGGCAGGCTCAGCAGCCAGACCAGCGGCGCCAGCAACAGGGCCAACAAGGCCAATGGCCAGCACAGCACGCAGAGCACACACCAGAACACGAACAGCAGCAGGGCGTTCATGGCCGAGGTGGGGTCAACCAGCTTCAGCGGTGCTCAGGCCTGGCCGGCGCTGGCCGCGGCCATCACCGGCGCCGCGGCGGGCATGTCGCTGGTGGCCAGGTGGTCCATGCTGCGCAGCACACCCACGGTGCAGAACAGCGACAGGGCCAAGGCGGCCAAACGGGTGCTGAGGTTCAGGCGGGGGGCGGTGGTGAACATGGTGCGGCTCCTGGGTGGCCGGCGAAGAAAGTGCACCGGCGTTGACGTGAATGTCGGCGTTCCCACGCCGCCGCTCCACAACCAGGCGACCAAGCGACGCCACAACGGTTTGAACTGCGAAAGACGCCGACCGGCGGCGGGGCGCAGCGGTGCAAGCCCGTGTGCGGCGCGGCCTTACCAGGCTTCTCGCCACAACCGACCCTGCCCCAGGGCCGCGGGCCAGGCACTGGCCGGCAACTGCTGACAGCCCGGGGGCACGGCGCGCCAGGCATTCAACCAGCCGGCATGGCCCACCACCAGCACCGGCTGGCCCGCGCCGGCCCAGCGCGCGCGGCAGGCTTGGGTGCGCTGGGCCAGCGTGGCCAGGGTCTCACCACCGCCGGGTGCGTGGTGCAGCAGGTCGGCCTCCCAAGCCGTTACCTCGGCCCAGGGAATGTCGGTCCAGCGTTGGCCGTCCCAGCGGCCGAAGTCCAGCTCCAGCAGTTCGGGCAATACCTGCAAGCGCCAACCCCAGCGGCGCAGCCAGCGGCCCACGTCGGCACAGCGCCGCAAGGGCGACACCTGCAGGCAGCGCGGCAGACCGTGGCGGCGCGCCTGCTGGCGGATGCGGTGGGCCAGGCGCTTGGCGCGGCGTGGATCCAGCGCCAGGTCGGTGCGGCCCACGCAGCGGCCCGCCGCAGCTTCGGCACGCGGGTGCCGCCAGAACCACAGGCCCGGCGCCAGGTCAGCCGGCAAGCCGGGCCGCTTCACCACAGCGCCAGCCAGGCCAGGTAGATGGCCAGTTCGGCGGCCTGCTGCGAGGCGCCCAGCGTGTCGCCGGTGAAGCCGCCCAGGCGCTGCTGCAGCCAGCGCGCCATCCACACGGCCACCACCAAGGCCGCCAGCGCGGCCACCAGCAGGCGGCCGGCCGGCGCGCCCGCCGCGAAGGCGGCCAAGCCCACGGCCACACACCAAGCTAAGGCGCCGAACAAGGTGCTGCCATCGGCCTGGCTGGCCATGGGTTTGGCCTTGGCGTGTTCGGCGTCGCCGGCATAGCGCAACCCACGCAGCAGCAGCACCGGTACCGCGCGCGACCAGGTGTGGGCCAGCGGCAGCACCAGCAAGGCCCAAGGCCAGCTGTGCTGCACCAGGCCCACCAGGGCTGCGGCCTTCAGGCCCAGCACCAGCAGCAGGCCCACGGCGCCGTAGGTGCCGATGCGCGAGTCCTTCATGATGACCAGCGCTTTGTCGCGCCCCACGGCACCGCCCAGGCCGTCGCAGGTGTCGGCCAGGCCGTCTTCGTGGAAAGCCCCGGTCAGCCACACCGTGGCGCCCATGGCCAGGCCCACGGCGACGGCCGCCGGCCACCAGTGCGCCGCGGCCCACAGCACCAGGGCGCTGAAGGAACCCACCAGCAGGCCCACACCGGGGTAGTGGCGCGCGCTGGCCTGCATCCAGTCGGCCTGCCAGCCCACCCAGGCCGGCACCGGCACGCGGGTCAGGAACTGCAGGGCGATGAA
>JBKCUM010000022.1:0-61477 GCA_046318395.1 Rubrivivax sp. | reverse complement strand
CTTCCAGACCGTGGCTGCGCCGGTGCTGACGGCCATGCTCTACCTGCTGATCTTCGGACATGTGCTGGAGGACCATGTCGAGGTCTTTCCGGGTGTGGGGTACACCAGCTTCCTGATCCCGGGCCTGGTGATGATGAGCGTGCTGCAGAACGCCTTTGCCAACAGCAGCAGCTCGCTGGTGCAGAGCAAGATCACCGGCAACCTCGTCTTCCTGCTCGTCACGCCGCTGAGCCACTGGGCCTGGTTCGCCGCCTACGTGGGCGCCTCGGTGGCGCGCGGCCTGCTGGTGGGTGCCGGCGTGCTGGCCGTGACCGTGTGGTTCGGCCCGCCGCCGCTGGCCGCGCCGGTGTGGGTGGTGGTGTTCTCGGTGCTGGGGGCCGCGATGCTGGGCGCGCTGGGGCTCATTGCCGGGCTGTGGGCCGAGAAGTTCGACCAGATGGCGGCGTTCCAGAACTTCATCATCATGCCCGCCACCTTCCTGTCGGGCGTGTTCTATTCCGTGCACTCGCTGCCCGCGTTCTGGCAGACGGTGAGCCACCTCAACCCGTTCTTCTACATGATCGACGGGTTCCGCCACGGCTTCTTCGGCGTCAGCGACACCAACCCGTGGATCAGCCTGGCCATCGTCGGCGGCTCGTTCCTGGGGGTGGCGGCGCTCACGCTGCGCCTGCTGGCCACCGGGTACAAGATCCGCGCGTGACGGCGAGGGACCGCGGCGATGGACCGCGGCGGTGTCCGGCGCCTCCGCAGGGCTTGCGCCGCGGCAGATAATGGCAGACTGATTCCCGCAATCCTTCAGGCCTCGGAGCCCTCGCGAATGACCTTTCACCTCGCCGCCGAAGACAGCAAGCCCGCCGCCGAGCGCGGCAGCCTCGCCGAGCAGCTCGCCTTCAAGTCGCGCTTCGTGCTGGTGTTCGGCGAGATCGACGACCAGCTGGCCCGCCGCACCTGCGAGCGGTTGATCCTGCTGTCGCAGGAGTCCGACGCGCCGATCCACCTGCTCATCTCCTCGCCGGGTGGCCACGTGGAGTCGGGCGATGCCATCCACGACATGATCCGCTTCGTGCGGGCGCCGGTCACCACCATCGGCAGCGGCTGGGTGGCTTCGGCTGGCACGCACATCTACCTGGCGGCGCCGAAGGAGCGCCGGCTCTCCCTGCCCAACACGCGCTTCATGATCCACCAGCCGGCCGGCGGCGCCGGCGGTCGTGCCAGCGACATCGCCATCCAGGCCAAGGAGATCATCCGCATCCGCGAGCGCATCGCCGCGGTGGTGGCGCGCGAGACCGGGCATCCGCTGTCGAAGGTGATGGCCGACATGGAGCGCGACTACTGGATGAACGCGCAGGAGGCGATCGACTACGGCATCGTCTCGCGCATCATCGAGCGCCAGGGCGACCTGGCCTGAGGCACCAGGGAACCGCCATGGCCGACCCCACGCCCGACGAGGTCCGCGGCTTCATCGCCGCCGGCCTGCCGTGCCAGCACCTCGAAGTGGAGGGCGATGGCCGGCATTTCTTTGCCACCATCGTGTCCGCCGAGTTCGACGGGCTGTCCCGTGTGAAGCGGCACCAGCGCGTCTACTCGGCCCTGGGCGATAGAATGCGCGAGCAGATCCACGCGCTGTCCATGAAGACGCTGACGCCGGCCGAGTTCTCGGCCCACGCCCACCACCCCTGACCCACCTGCGGCATGCCGCGGGTGGAGCCGCGTGCCGCCCCCGGCCCCGTCGCCTCTGCCCCCGTCGCGCCGCGTCACTCCCGCGACGCTGATGATCACCCTGGCCCTGTCCAAAGGCCGCATCTTCGAAGACACCCTGCCGCTGCTGCGCTGCGCCGGCATCGAGGTTCTCGAAGACCCGGAAACCTCCCGCAAGCTCATCCTGCCCACCTCGCGCGACGACGTGCGTGTGGTGCTGGTGCGCGCCTCCGACGTGCCCACCTACGTGCAGCACGGCGGCGCCGACCTCGGCGTAGCCGGCCTGGACGTGCTGCTGGAGCACGACACCGCCGGCCTGTACCGCCCGCTCGACCTGAAGATCGCGCGCTGCCGCATGAGCGTGGCGGTGCACCGCGACTTCGACTACCAAAGCGCGGTGCGCCAGGGCTCGCGCATTCGCGTGGCCACCAAATACACCACGTCGGCGCGGAAGTTCTTCGCCGACAAGGGCGTGCACGTCGACCTCATCAAGCTGTACGGTTCGATGGAACTGGCGCCGCTCACCGGCCTGGCCGATGCCATCGTCGACCTCGTGTCCACCGGCAGCACGTTGCGCGCCAACCACCTCGTGGAGGTCGAGCGCATCCTCGATGTGTCCTCGCGCCTGGTGGTGAACCAGGCGGCGCTGAAGCTCAAGCGCGAGCCGCTGCGGCAGATCATCGGCGCCTTTGCCGACGCCGTGAAGGCACGCGAAGCTGCGACGTCGGCCTCGACACCCAGCGCCAAGGAGACCGCATGAACGCGCCCGCCCTGCGCATCCTGCGCACCACCGACGCCGACTTCGAGCCCCGCTTCCAGGCCCTCAAGCACTGGTCGGCCGAGACCGACCGCGGCATCGAGGAGCGTGTCGAGTCCATCCTCGCCGACGTGCGCGCGCGCGGCGATGCGGCGCTGCTGGAAACCACCGCCCGCTTCGACGGCGTGCAGGCCGACGCGGTGGCGGCGCTCGAGATCAGTCGCATCGAACTGCAGGCCGCGCTCGATGGCCTGCCGCCTGCGCAGCGTGAAGCCCTGCAGCAGGCGGCCGACCGCATCCGCCGCTACCACGAGCGCCAGCGGCATGCCGGCGGCCTGAGCTGGCAGTACCGCGACGCGGACGGCTCGCTGCTGGGCCGGAAGGTGACGCCGCTGGACCGCGTGGGCATCTACGTGCCCGGCGGCAAGGCGGCCTATCCGTCCAGCGTGCTGATGAACGCCATTCCAGCCCAGGTGGCCGGCGTGGGCGAGATCGTCATGGTGGTGCCCACTCCTCGCGGCGAGCGCAACCCGCTGGTGCTGGCCGCTGCGGCCGTGGCCGGCGTGCACCGCGTGTTCACGCTCGGCGGCGCGCAGGCGGTGGGTGCGCTGGCCTACGGCACGGCCACCGTGCCGAGGGTCGACAAGATCACGGGGCCGGGCAACGCGTACGTGGCCAGCGCCAAGCGGCGCGTGTTCGGCGAGGTGGGCATCGACATGATCGCCGGTCCCAGCGAGATCCTCGTGCTGGCCGACGGCACCACGCCCGCCGACTGGGTGGCCATGGACCTCTTCAGTCAGGCCGAGCACGACGAGCTGGCGCAGAGCATCCTGCTGTGCCCCGATGCCGCTTACGTGCAGGCCGTGGCCGAGGCGGTGGCGCGGCTGCTGCCTGAGATGCCGCGGCGCGACGTGATCCGCGCCTCGCTGGAGGGCCGCGGGGCGCTCATCGTCACGCGCTCGATGGAAGAGGCCTGCGAACTGTCCAACCGCATCGCGCCCGAACACCTCGAGGTCAGCTCGGCCGAGCCGCACCGTTGGGAGCCGCTGCTTCGCCATGCCGGGGCCATCTTCCTGGGTGCCTACACCAGCGAGAGCCTGGGCGACTACTGCGCCGGTCCCAACCACGTGCTGCCCACCTCGGGCACGGCGCGCTTCTCCTCGCCGCTGTCGGTGTTCGACTTCCAGAAGCGCTCCAGCCTGATCGAGGTGAGCGCGGCCGGCGCGCAGCCGCTGGGGCGCATCGCCTCGGTGCTGGCGCACGGCGAGGGCCTGCAGGCGCATGCGCGGGCGGCCGAGATGCGGCTGGCCGAAGAGAGTGCGTCGACTCGTGCGTGGTTGGCGGCATCGGCACGGCCGGCGGCTTCGGCGTCGCCCGAGCTTCGCGTGGCGCCGGTGGACGCGCAGAACGTCGACGCCGTGCTGGCGCTGAAGGTGGCGCCGTCGCAGCGCACGATGGTGGCCTCGCCCGAGCGGGCGCTGGCCCAGGCGGCCTACGAACCCCGGTCGAGGGCGCTGGCGCTGCTGGAGGGCGACTCGGTAGTGGGCCTGGTGACCTTGTACGACGCCCGGACCCATCCGGAGCGTCCGGACAACCTGCTCTACCTCTGGCGGCTGATGATCGACGAGCGCCACCAGCGCCGCGGCCTCGGGCGTGCGGCCATCGCGTGGCTGCGTGAAGAGGCGCTGCGGCTGGGGTTCGCACGCATTGGCCTGTCGCATGCGACAGACCCGGGCCACGCCGGCCCGTTCTATCAGCAGCTGGGGTTCGTCCACACCGGCGAGGTGGTGGAAGGGCAACTGCGCATGGTGCTGGAGCTGAATGCCGCTGGAGAAACCGCATGACCCCGACGTCGCCCCCCCTGGTCGAACGTTTGGCCGACCGCCTGGCCGACCGCATCTCCCGCACCCTTCGCCAGGACGTGCAGGGCATGCACGCCTACGCCATCCAGCCCAGCGCCGGCTTCATCAAGCTCGATGCGATGGAGAACCCGTTCGCGCTGCCGCCGGAACTGCAGGCGGCGCTGGGCGAGCGGCTCGGGCGCGTGGCGCTGAACCGCTACCCGACGCAGTGCGTGGCCGACGTCGTGGACGCGCTGTCGCGGCACGTCCAGCTGCCCGCGGGTTGCCGCCTGATGGTGGGCAACGGATCCGACGAGCTCATCGACCTGCTGTCGGTGGCCTGCGACGTGCCGGGCGCCACGCTGCTGGCGCCGGTGCCGGGCTTCGTGATGTACGCGATGTCCGCGCAGCTGCGCGGGTTGAAGTTCGTGGGCGTGCCCCTGACGGCCGACTTCGAGCTCGACGAGGCCGCCATGGCCGCCGCCATCGAGACGCACCGGCCTGCACTCACCTACCTCGCCTACCCGAACAATCCCACGGCCAACCTCTGGGATGATGCGGTGATCGAGCGCCTCGTGGCGCAGATCGGCCGGCAGGACGGGTTGGTGGTGATGGATGAGGCCTACCAGCCGTTCTCGAGCCGCAGCTGGCTGCCCCGCCTGGGCCAGCCCGGGACGGAACACGTGCTGGTGCTGCGCACGCTGTCGAAGTTCGGCCTGGCCGGCGTGCGCCTGGGCTACCTGTGCGGGCACGCGGCCCTCATCGAGCAGGTGGACAAGGTGCGGCCGCCCTACAACGTCAGTGCGCTGAACGCCGAGGCGACGCTGTTTGCGCTGGAGCACGCCGCCGAGTACGCCCGCCAGGCCGAGGTGCTGAAGGCCGAGCGCGAACGGCTGCAGGCGGCGCTGGCCGCCATGCCCGGCGTCCGTGCCTACCCGAGCCAGGCCAATATGATCCTGGTCCGCGTCCCCGACTCCGCGCGCGCCTTCCAGGGCCTGAAGGACCGCGGCGTGCTCGTGAAGCACATCGCCGGCCTGCACCCGCTGCTGGCCAACTGCCTGCGACTGACCGTGGGCACGCCCGAGGAGAACGCGCGGATGATCGATGCCCTGAAGGAGAGCCTGTGAGCACGCCCCCCCGCACTGCCGACGTCCGCCGCGACACCCAGGAGACGAAGATCCGGGTGCGCGTGAACCTGGACGGCACCGGCACGTCCGAGCTTTCCACGGGCATCGGCTTCTTCGACCACATGCTCGACCAGATCGCGCGCCACGGGCTGATCGACCTGGCCATCGAGGCGCAGGGCGACCTGCACATCGACGGGCACCACACGGTGGAGGATGTCGGCATCACCCTCGGCCAGGCGGTGGCCCGCGCCGTGGGCGACAAGAAGGGCCTCACGCGCTACGGCCACAGTTATGTGCCGCTGGACGAGGCGCTGTCGCGCGTGGTGGTTGATTTTTCCGGCCGCCCCGGCCTGGCCATGGACGTGAAGTTCACCGCCGGCAGCATCGGCGCGCTGGACACGCAGCTGGTCTACGAGTTCTTCCAGGGTTTTGTGAACCACGCCCTGGTCAGCCTGCACGTGGACAACCTGAAGGGCCACAACGCGCACCACCAGTGCGAAACCATCTTCAAGGCTTTCGGCCGCGCGTTGCGCATGGCGCTGACGCTGGACCCGCGTTCGGCCGGGGTCATCCCGTCGACCAAGGGGTCGCTGTGACGGCTGGTACGGTCGCCGTGGTGGACTACGGCATGGGCAACCTGCGCTCCGTGTCGCAGGCCGTGGCCCACGTGGCGCGGCACGAGAACGTGCGCGTCATCGTCACCAGCAACCCCGAAGAGGTGTTTGCGGCCGAACGGGTGGTGCTGCCCGGCCAGGGCGCCATGCGCGACTGCATGCGCGAGCTGGCCGACTCCGGCCTGAAAGAAGCCGTGCTGCACGCCGCCGCCCACAAGCCGCTGATGGGCGTGTGTGTCGGCATGCAGATGCTTCTGGACCACTCCGAAGAGCAGGACACGCCCGGCCTGGGGTTGATTCCCGGCCGCGTGCGCCGCTTCCAGCTGGAAGGCCGCCTGCAGCCCGACGGCAGCCGTTACAAGGTGCCGCAGATGGGCTGGAACCGCGTGCACCAGGCCGCAGCCGGCCACGCCATGTGGGCCGGTGTGCCCGACGGCAGCTGGTTCTACTTCGTGCACAGTTACTACGCCGAACCGGCCGAGGCCGCGCACAGCGCCGCGCGCACCGATTACGGCGGCGCCTTTACCTGCGCCGTGGCCCGGGATAACATTTTTGCCACGCAGTTCCACCCCGAGAAGAGCGCGGACCAGGGCCTGCACCTGTACCGCAACTTCCTGCACTGGCGGCCCTGACGGCCCGCCCTTGCTCCCTGTACCCACCTTCCATCCCAACCCGCCACGCTAGCGCCATGCTGCTGATCCCCGCCATCGACCTGAAAGACGGCCACTGTGTTCGCCTGGAACAGGGCGACATGAACGTCTCCACCACCTTCGGCGAAGACCCGGCCGCGATGGCCCGGCGCTGGCTGGACGCGGGCGCGCGCCGCCTGCACCTGGTGGACCTGAACGGGGCCTTCGCCGGCAAACCGGTGAACGAAGGCGCGGTGAAGGCCATCCTGCGCGAGGTGAACGGCGAGATCCCGGTGCAGCTGGGTGGTGGCATCCGCGACCTGGACACCATCGAGCGTTACCTCGACGACGGCATCAGCACCATCATCATCGGCACGGCCGCGGTGAAGAACCCGGGCTTCCTGAAAGACGCCTGCACGGCCTTCGGCGGCCACATCATCGTGGGCCTGGACGCCAAGGACGGCAAGGTGGCCACCGACGGCTGGAGCAAACTGACCGGCCACGAGGTGGTGGACCTGGCCCGCAAGTTCCAGGACTACGGCATCGAAGGTGTGATCTACACCGACATCGGCCGCGACGGCATGCTGACCGGCGTGAACATCGACGCCACGGTGAAGCTGGCGCAGGCACTGACCATCCCCGTCATCGCCTCGGGCGGTCTGTCCAACCTCGCCGACATCGAGCGCCTGTGCGCCGTGGAAGGTGAAGGCGTGGAAGGTGTGATCTGCGGCCGCAGCATCTACACCGGCGCGCTGGACTTCGCAGCCGGCCAGGCCCGCGCCGACGAGCTGAACGGCCGCTGAGGCACGGCCGGTTCGCCGGCCGCCGCCAAAACAAACGCCAGGCGACTTGCCTGGCGTTTTGTTTTGCAGCGCAGAAAAGGGGCCGCTGGTCTGGGCTTGGCCTTCAGCGGCCCAGCAGTTCCTTCAGCTTGCGCTTGGCTTCGTCGAGCTTGTTGGCCTTGGCGGGTTTGCCGGCTTCGCTGGCCGCGGGCTCGGCGGCCGCGGTGGTGTCGGCTGCGGCAGGTGCCGGTGCCGGTGCAGGCGCAGGCGCTGGCGCTGGCGCTGCGGCGGTGGCCGACGGCGTGGCCGTGGTGCCGGCCGCAGCGGCGGGTGTGGACACACGCGCCACGATCTCCACACGGCGGTTCCGTGCCCGGCCTTCTTCGGTCTGGTTGGCCGCCACCGGCTGGCTGGCGCCCTGCCCCAGGGCCAGCATGCGGTCGGCGGCCACGGCGTGGTCTTTGGTCAGTGCTGCCGTCACGGCTTGCGCACGCGCCAGCGACAGCGCGCGGTTGGCTTCTGGCGTGCCCACGTCGTCGGTGTGGCCCACGATGTCCACCTTCAGCGTGGCGTTGTCCTTCAGCACCTGGGCCAGTTCGCGCAGCGTGGCCGCTGAGCCGGGCTGCAACTGGGCTTTGCCGGTGTCGAACTGGAAGCCGTAGACGTCCACCCGGCCACCGCGCGACAGGCCTTGGGCGATGGCGCTCTGGCCGCTGATGGGAATGCGGCCATCGTCGAGCTCGGTCTTCTCGACGACGAAGGCGAAGATGTGGGGCTCGCCGTTGATGTTGTTGACCGCCAGCGACACATATTCATGCCCGCGCTGCGCGGCCAGGTAGAACAGTTCTTCGCTGCCGCCGTTCAGGTACAGGCCACGCGACTTCAGCAGCTTGTCCCAGTTGCTGAAGTGTTCGTTGCCACAAGGCCGGTCGCAGCTGAACAGGGTTTGGAAGCCGCTGCGCCGCAGCGCGGCCTGGTGGTTGCGGAAGACCTGCAGCGTCGAGGCGTCTTTGGGCGCTTCGTAGTGCAGGTAGGTCACGCGGCCTTCCACGGGCAGCAGCTTGGCCTGCAGCTTGCCGGCCACGCGCTCGGGTGGGCTCAGCACCAGTTGGGCTTCGTCGTAGGCCTTGTTCTGGTAGTGCTCCATCACCGCGCCCGGGAAGCGGGGTAGGACCGGGTGGTCTTTGCCGGGTTCGGCGGCGGCGCTGGTGTGCAGCAGCAGGGCGGTCAAGCTCAGCAGCAGGGGGCGGAGGGCGTTGGCGCGGGGCAGGGGCATGGGGCTGGAAGGCGTTGGGTGCCCCGGATGGGGCTTGGCTGCAACGATAGTGCGCCCTGGCGCGCCTGGCCCGATGTGCCAGGGTGTTGACAAGCCGCCCACGCTGCGACAATGCAGGCCCTGCCGCCTGTTCCGACGTCTACCCGTCCCCCGACCCCGCTGCCCCATGCTTGCCAAACGCATCATCCCTTGCCTGGACGTCACCGGCGGCCGTGTCGTCAAAGGCGTCAACTTCGTGGAACTGCGCGACGCGGGCGATCCGGTGGAGATCGCCGCGCGCTACAACGACCAGGGCGCCGACGAACTGACCTTCCTGGACATCACCGCCACCAGCGACGGCCGCGACCTCATCCTGCCCATCATCGAAGCCGTGGCCTCGCAGGTCTTCATCCCGCTGACGGTGGGTGGCGGTGTGCGCACCGTGGACGATGTGCGCCGGCTGCTGAACGCCGGGGCCGACAAGGTCAGCTTCAACTCCGCCGCCGTGGCCAACCCGCAGGTCATCCGCGATGCGTCTGACAAGTACGGCGCGCAGTGCATCGTGGTGGCCATCGACGCCAAGGCCCGCCAGGGCGACGACCTGGCCGCGCGCGGCCCGGGTTGGGACGTCTACACGCACGGCGGCCGCAAGAACACCGGCCTGGACGCCGTGGCCTGGGCACGGCAGATGGCCGAACACGGCGCGGGCGAGATCCTGCTGACCAGCATGGACCGCGACGGCACCAAGATCGGCTTCAACCTGCCGCTCACACGCGCCGTCAGCGACGCCGTGCCCGTGCCCGTCATCGCCTCGGGCGGTGTGGGCACGCTGGAACACCTGAGCGAAGGCATCCGCATCGGCGGCGCCGACGCCGTGCTGGCCGCCAGCATCTTCCACTACGGCGAATTCACCGTGGCCCAGGCCAAGGCGTTGATGGCGCGCGACGGCATCGCGGTGCGGCAATGAAACACCGCATCCGCCACGTGGACGGCCAGGCCCAGGCCGTCAAGATCACGCGCGCCCGGCCGCAGGAGGTGCGCCTGATCGGTGGTCAGTGGAAACGCAGCAAGCTTCCCGTGGCCGATGCGCCCGGCCTGCGCCCCACCCCCGACCGCGTGCGCGAGACGCTGTTCAACTGGCTGGGCCAGGACCTCACCGGCTGGAAGGTGCTGGACGCTTTTGCCGGCAGCGGCGCCCTGGGTTTCGAAGCCGCCTCGCGCGGCGCCGCGGAGGCCGTGCTGCTGGAGCGCGAGCCGGCCTTGGTGGTCAGCCTGCGTGCCTCGAAGCAGCGCCTGGGCGCGCAGACCCTGCACGTGGAACGCGCCGAGGCCCTGGTGTGGATGGCCCACGCCACGGCCGGCAGTTTCGACCTGGTGATGCTGGACCCGCCTTTTGGTGCCGGCCTGGGCGCCCCGGCCCTGGCCGAAGCCGCGCGCTTGGTGCGTGTGGGGGGCTTGGTGTACCTGGAGTCCGACAGCTTCAACGACCCCGTGCCGCCCAGCCTGCAGCTGTACCGCGAACTGCGGGCCGGCGCGGTGCACGCCCGCTTGTTTCAGCGCAGCTAAACTGCCGCCCGTCGCCCTGAGCAGGACCGCACGATGACCACCGTTTCGCCCGTGACCGCCGTCTACCCAGGTACTTTCGACCCCATGACCTTGGGCCACGAAGACCTGATGCGGCGCGCTTCGCGCCTGTTCGACCGGCTGATCCTGGCCGTCGCCGCGGGCCACCACAAGCGCACGATGTTCACCATCGCCGAGCGGCTGGAGATCGCGAAAGAGATCGCCGCGCCGTACAAGAACGTGGAGGTCACGGCCTTCCGTGGCCTGCTGCGCGACTTTGTCGTCGCCAACGGCGGCAAGGTGGTGGTGCGCGGCCTGCGCGCCGTCAGCGACTTCGAGTACGAGTTCCAGATGGCCGGCATGAACCGCCAGCTGATGCCCGACGTGGAGACGCTGTTCCTGACGCCTTCGGACCAGTTCCAGTTCGTCAGCGGCACCTTCGTGCGCGAGATTGCCAGCCTCGGCGGTGATGTTTCCAAGTTCGTGGCACCCTCGGTCCTTCGGCGCTTGAAAGAGCGCGTCACCCAACCCGAAGGCTGAGATCACCGTGGCTTTGTGGATCACCGACGAGTGCATCAACTGCGACGTCTGCGAACCGGAGTGTCCCAACCAGGCCATCTCCATGGGTGAGTCGTACTACGTCATCGACCCCGGCCGCTGCACCGAGTGTGTGGGCCACTTCGATGAACCGCAGTGTGTGCAGGTCTGCCCGGTGGAGTGCATCCCGGTGAACCCCGAGCACGTGGAAACGCGCGAACAACTGCAGGCCAAGTACCAGGCGCTGCAGCTGGCGGCGCTCAGGACGGCCTGACGGCCACGGCCGAAAACGCGTCCTTGGGCGGCTTGGCCGGTGTTTTCTGGGCGGCCTTCGCCTGGGCTGGTCGGCTGGCCTTCACCTTGCTGCTGCCCGCGGCCGGCGTCAGGTTGATGGCACCGCCACCAGCGCCCGCTTCTTGCTGAAGCCTTTGCTGGCGCAGTTGCTTCGCGAGTGCTTGCTCACTTTGCGCCACTTGCCGCGCCTGGGTCACCGCTTCTGATGAAGGTGGTGCGGCCAGGGCCAGGGCCTGCCCGTCGGCGCAGGGCTGCTGGCTGAACTGGTTGCCGGCCGGCCCGCAGCGCCAGACCTGTTGTGCCCACCCCGGTGCGGCGGCCAGCGCCAGGCCCAGGGCCACGGCGGTGAATGCTGTGTGAGCGAGCACTTTCATGGTCAGGCCTTGGATTCCGGCGGTGGCGGTGGTTCAGCGGCCTTCGGTGGGTCTGAAGGCGTGGCGGGCGGGGTGGTGGTTGCGGCATCTGCTGCAGCCGCCGGTTTCGGCGGCCGGGGCGGTTTGGGCCGCGGCGGCTGGGCGTGCACCTTCTGCAAGGCCTTGTCCATGTCGCCGGCCAGCATCAGCTTCACGGCGCCCAAGGTTTGGTCTATGGCCTTGTGGATGGCCTCGCGGTGGTCGGGCGAGGGTTTCTTCAGCACCCAGTTCACCACCTCGGCGCGGTCGCCGGGGTGGCCCACGCCCAGGCGCAGACGCCAGTAGTCGGGCGTGCCCAGCTGGCCGTGGATGTCTTTCAGGCCGTTGTGACCGGCGGCGCTGCCGCCGAACTTCAGCTTGGCCTGGCCGGGCGGCAGGTCGAGTTCGTCGTGCACCACCAGCACCTGTTTCGGTTCGATCTTGAAGAAGCGCGCCAGCGTGGCCACCGAAAAGCCCGAGCGGTTCATGAAGGTCATGGGCTCCAGCAGCCACACCGGGCCGTCGGCCTCGGGGCGGTTCACGCGCGCCGCCAGGGCCTGGTAGCTGCGTTCGGGCACCAGGGTGGCGCCCCATTCGCGTGCCAGCGCGTCCACCCACCAAAAACCGGCGTTGTGGCGCGTGGCCTCGTATTCGGCGCCCGGGTTGCCCAGGCCAACGATCAATCGAATCATGGTGCTGAATTATTGAGGTGCTGCAGAAACGACAAAGCCCCACCGAGGTGGGGCTTCAGAAGGCATCCCGATGGGGGGATTACTTCTTGTTCTGCTTTTCGTCTTTCTTGCCCTTGCCCTTGCCCTTTTCGGCAACGACCGGCGCGGCGACGACTTCTTCTTCGACCTTCGGCATCGTGACGACCACGATCACCGGGTTCTGCGTGCCGCGCTTGACGGCCTTGATGCCTTCCGGCAGCTTCAGGTCGCTGGCGTGCAGGCTCTGGTTGCGGGCCAGACCCGACAGGTCGATGGTGACGAACTCGGGCAGTTGCGAAGCCAGGCACTCGATCTCGAGTTCGGTGGCCACGTGGCTGACCAGGCACTTGTCGGTCTTCACGGCCGGCGAGTTTTCTTCACCGGTGAAGTGCAGCGGCACCTTCTTGCGCAGCTTGGTGGTCTCGTCGACGCGTTGGAAGTCGATGTGCAGCACGATGGGCTTCCAGGCGTGGACCTGGTAGTCGCGCAGCAGCACTTTTTCGACCTTGCCGGCCAGTTCCATTTCCAGGATGGACGAGTGGAAGGCCTCTTTCTTCAGCGCGAAGAACAGGGCGTTGTGGTCCAGCTCGATCATCGTGGGGGTGCCGGCGCCGTAGACGATGCCGGGCACCTTGGCGGCGTTGCGCAGGCGGCGGCTCGCTCCGGTCCCCTGCAGCGTACGCTCGAAAGCGGTGAATTTCATGTGAACTCCAAAGTGGAAGAAGAGGCCCCGCGACCAGGCGCCTCAGGCAAATCGGGCGGTTGCCCGAAATTCAGAAATTGTTGTTCTGCTCGGCGAACAACGACGTCACCGACTCGCCGTCGCTGATGCGGCGGATGGACTCGGCGAACAAGAAAGCCACGCTCAGCTGGCGGATCTTGGGGCAGGCCTTGGCCGCGTCCGACAGCGGGATGGTGTTGGTGATGACGACTTCGTCGATCTGGCTCTTGCTGATGCGCTCGACGGCCGGACCGGAGAACACCGGGTGCGTGCAGTAGGCGTACACGCTCTTCGCGCCACGGTCTTTCAGCACCTCGGCGGCTTTCACCAGGGTGCCGGCGGTGTCGATCATGTCGTCCATGATCACGCAGTTGCGGCCTTCGATCTCGCCGATGATGTGCATCACCTCGGAGACGTTGGCGGCCGGACGGCGATTGTCGATGATGGCCAGGTCGCAGCCCAGCTGCTTGGCCAGCGCGCGGGCGCGCACCACACCGCCCACGTCGGGCGACACCACCACCAGGTCGGCGTAGTTGCGGCTCTTCACGTCGGACAACAACACCGGGCTGGCGTAGATGTTGTCCACGGGGATGTCGAAGAAACCCTGGATCTGGTCGGCGTGCAGGTCCATGGTGAGCACGCGCTCGACGCCCACGGTTTCCAGCATGTTGGCCACCACCTTGGCGCTGATGGGCACACGGGTGCTGCGCGGGCGGCGGTCTTGGCGGGCGTAGCCGAAGTAGGGGATGACGGCGGTGATGCGGCGTGCGCTGGCACGCTTGAGCGCATCGACCATCATGAACAGTTCCATCAGGTTTTCGTTCGTCGGCGCGCAGGTGCTCTGCACGACGAACACGTCGCGGGCGCGCACGTTCTGACGGATTTCAACGCTGACTTCGCCGTCGGAGAAACGGCCCACGGAAGCGCGGCCGAGTTCAACGCCCAGGTGCGTGGCCATTTCCTGCGCCAACACCGGGTTGGCATTGCCGGTGAAGAGCACGGTATTGAACAGCACGGTGTTTTCTCCGAAGCTGCTGAGGCGGTGGACGCTCAGCTTGGAATGATTTGGCAGGGGAGGAAGGACTCGAACCCTCGCATGTCGGAATCAAAATCCGATGCCTTAACCAACTTGGCGACTCCCCTACACAGGTCGTGGCTGACGCCACCACCTTGAAACTGGCTTCAGTCTGCCGCCCAACCGACCAGCGGGTGGTGCAACAAACCGCGGCACATTCTGCCTGTCCAAGCTGCGGGCATCGCTGCCAGCGGCTGTGTCGCTGGGGGTTGGTCCCCCGGACAAGTTTCTGTGCCGACCCGTGCAAACACCGCACTGCCTGAGCCCGTCATCCGGCTGTTGCCGAACCGTTGCTCCAGCCACCGGGCCACTTGCGTGACTTCGGTGCAAACCGCTTCCGCGGCGGGTTGAAGGTCGTTGCGGCCAAAGCCGCTGTGCCATTCGCCCAGGTGTTCGGCTGTTTCAGCCAGCACTTGGTACGTCAACCCACGTTCGCTCGAAATGACTTCCGAACCGTTCGCGTCCGCTGCTTGCGCTGCGTTCCCTGCACGGGAGCCCATGACTATAACGGACTTTGTGTCACGTGTCAGCTTTTCGCTCGAAAAAATTGCGGCGGTCGGCAGGCTGGCCTCGGGTTTGACCACGGCAAAAGCTTGCGCGGGCAGCACGTCGGCGGGCAATGGCGTCAGGATCTCGCCGATGCCCTGCACCAAGGCGTTGTGCCCGCCCACGAAGAACGGCACGTCGGCACCCAGCCGCGCGCCCAGGGCGCACAGGCGCTGGCGTGGCC
This sequence comes from Rubrivivax sp., assembly GCA_046318395.1. Classification (GTDB taxonomy): domain Bacteria; phylum Pseudomonadota; class Gammaproteobacteria; order Burkholderiales; family Burkholderiaceae_C; genus Rubrivivax. Next base: position 46,752 of record JBKCUM010000022.1, on the reverse strand, counting down.
AGTTCAGGCCCCACAGGCGGTTCAGCGCCAGCAGCACGGTGGCGGCGTCGGAGCTGCCACCGCCCAGGCCGGCCCCCCAGGGCAGGTGTTTGTCGATGTGGATGTCGGCGCCCAGCGCCGTGCCACTTTCGGTCTGCAGCAGCCGTGCAGCGCGCAGGCACAGGTCGTCGGCGGGCAGGGCCGGGCCCAGGTCGTGGCGGTGCAGCTGGCCGTCTTCGCGGCGGTCGATGTGCAGGGTGTCGGCCCAGTCGATCAGCTGGAATGGCGATTCCAGCAGGTGGTAGCCGTCGGCGCGCCGGCCCACGATGTGCAGGAACAGGTTGAGCTTGGCCGGGGCGGGCAGGTCGTACAGCGAGCGCAGGGGCATGGGGCGTGTGGATGAGGCGGGAGCGGCCTGATTTTGCGCGCTGCGGCCCGACAGGCCGGCGCCTGGCTGGCGGGCACCTTCAGTCGAACTGCTCCAGCCCTGAGGCGTGAAATCGCCTCAGGGCCTTCGCCAGCCGTACTGAGCCTTCTGGCTCTGTACGTGCGGGCTCAGCCCGGGCGGTCCAGGCGCACACGCAGCGACACGGCTGCGCCCGCCGGGCTGGCGGCTCGGGCCAGCTGCAGGCGGCCTTCGCTGTAGCCGCTGGTGTCCACCGACCAGCCCAGTTGTTCAAAGCCGGTGTCCAGCGCCAGCGCGGGCGCGCCGGCCCAGGGCTGGGCCTGCAGCCAGGCGGGCAGAGCGCGCAGCGGCAGGCTTTCGCCCAGGGCTTGGCGGGCCAGGTCGTCCAGGTCGGCGAAGGCTTGTTCGCGGCCTTGGGCCGTGAGCCAGGCGCCTTGGGGTGTCCAGCGTGCCGCGGCCACCACGGTGCCCAGCGGCGACAGCAGGCGCAATTCACCCTGCAGGTCGCTCCCTTGCAGTTCGAAGGCGCTGCTGAGTTGTTTGGCGGGCTGTTCGGCGGCCGCTTCCACGCGCAGGCTCAGGCGGCCGGTGGTCCAGGCGTTGGCCGATGCACCCGGTGTCGCCGGCATTTGCGCACAACCCGCCACGAGGCCCACCAAGCCCGCCGCCCAGGCGGCGCACAGCGCGCGGCGCACGGGGCTGCGGGGCCATTCCAGCTGCGGCTGTCGCACGGCCCGCGCCGCCGTTTCAGCAGCCAGCCCGCCTTGGGCGGGCGTGGTTCTCACAAACGCACCTTCAGCCGTGCCAGGGTTTCTTTCAGCGCCTCGTTGCCGGCGTCGCGCGCGTGGCCCTCGGCCCACACCTTGCGCGCTTCGGCCTGCTGGCCACTGGTCCACAGCACCTCGCCCAAGTGGGCCGCGATCTCGGCGTCGGGCCGGGCTGCGTAGGCCTGGCGCAGCAAGCGCAGGGCTTCCTCGCGGTTGCCCAGGCGGAACTCCACCCAGCCCAGGCTGTCGGTGATGAAGGGGTCGCCAGGCGCCAACTCCAGCGCGCGCTGGATCAGCACCCGTGCCTCGGGCAAACGCTGACCACGTTCGGCCAGCGAATAGCCGAGGGCGTTGTAGGCCTGGGCGCTGTCGGGCTTGAGGGCCATCACCTGGCGCAGCAGCCGCTCCAGTTCGTCCATCTGGTTCAGCTTCTCGGCCACCATCGCACGTTCGTACAGGATGTCGGCGTCCTGCGGGCTTTGTTCGCTGACGACGGTCAGCACCTCCATCGCCTCTTTCCAGCGTTTCACGTCGCGCAGCACCGTCACCTCGGCCATTTGCTTGGCACGCACGTCCTCGGGGCCACGTTCAGGGGCCTTGCGCAGCAACTCGCGCGCTTCTTTCACCTTGCCTTGCCGGGCCAGGATGGTGGCACGGCGCGTCTGCACCTCCAGCGCGCGCTGCGGGTCGTCGATCTTGGCCAGCCAGCCCTCGGCGGCTTTGAAGTCGCCGCGTTGTTCGCTGCTTTGCGCCAGCATCAGCCAGGCCTGCACCAGGCCTTGTTCGGGTTTGGGCGGCTGGGCTTCGTCGTCGCCATCGTCGTCGTCGTCCTTCGCGGCCGAGGGCGCGGGGGCGGGGCTGCTGGGCGCCGGGTTGGCCGTTTGTTGCTGCTGCACCAAGGTGACGTAACGCTGCAGCGCGGCCTCGCCTTCCTTGAAGTGCCGGAGCTCCAGGTGCAGGGCGCCCAGCGACAGGTAGGGCGTGGCCAGGTCGGGCTTTTGGCGGGTGACGGTTTCCAGTTCGCGGATGGCGTCGGGGTAGCGCTGGCTTTGGGTCAGCGCGCGCACATAGGCCAGGCGCACCGCAGGGTCGGCGTCGGGGCGGGCCAGGTGGGCTTTGGCGATGGCCTCGGCGGCGGGTTCGCGCGACATCAGGTCGAACGCCAGCAGCACCGGGCCCAAGGCGGCGGGGTCGTCGCGTTGGGCCTGTTGTGCGGCGGCCAGCGCTTTCACGGTGTCGCCGGCCACCAGGCGGCCACGGCCCACGGCCACCAAGGCCGGCACACGCGTGGCGGCGTCTTGGGCGTAGGGCGCCAGCACTTCTTCCAACAGGTTGGCCGTGCGCGTGGCCTCGGCGCCGGTTTGCAGAAAGCGGGGCAGGGCCGCGATCAGCCCAGGCCGTTCAGCCGCGGGGGTGATGCTGAGCAGGTGGCGCAGCGGCTCCACGGCGTCCTGCAGGCGGTTCAGCGCCGCCAGGATCTGCAACTGCAGCCGCAGCGCGTCCAGCGACTTGGGGTGGGCCAGGCGCCAGGCGCGCGTGGCCGCCAGGGCTTGTTCGCCGGCGCGGGCTTGCAGCGCGATGTCCACGGCGCGCCGGAACAGGCTTTCGTCCTTGGTGCGCCGTGCGGCGTCCAGGATGAACTCGTAGGCCGTGCCCGGCTGGCCGGTGGCCAGTTCCATCTCGCCGATCAGCAACTGGTACAGCAGCGGCGCGTCCAGCTTCGAATTGACGGGGGGCGCTTCGGCCGGCGCGGAGGCGGCGGGTGCCGCCGCCGAGGCAGGCGGTGTGGCCGTGCCTTGGGCCCAGGCCGCGGGGCCGGTGGCCAGGCCCACCAAGCCGGCACTGGCCAGCGCGCACCACAGCGCAGCGCGGCGCCACAAGGTGTCGCGGGGCGGGGTCCCCGGTGACGCGGCCAAAGCCGTGTGGGGGTGGTGGGCGGGGTGGCGGTGGTGGGCAGAGACTGAAACCATGCTCCCATAATGCCTGCATGCCGGAGCTGCCAGAAGTTGAGGTCACCCGAAGGGGCATAGACGCCCCGCTGCGCCAGGCCCGTGTGGTGGCCGTTCGCCTGGGAAAACCCTTGCGTTGGCCGCTGGGCGTGGACCCCGACGACCTGGTGGGCGCCATCGTCGGCCCCGTGCAAAGACGCGGTAAATATCTGTGGCTGCCGCTGGCAGGTGGCCGCGCGCCAGGCGGCTTGCTGCTGCACCTGGGCATGTCGGGTTCGCTGGGCCTGGTGCAGCGCCCGGGGCCGCCCGGGCCGCACGACCACTTCGAGCTGGACACCACCCAAGGCCTGCTGCGGCTGACCGACCCGCGGCGTTTCGGCGCTGTGGTGTGGTCACCGTCGCTGACCGAAGGCCCCGCGGCCAAGCTGCTGGCGGCCCTGGGCCCCGAGCCTTTCGACCCCGCACTCACGCCGCAGCGCTTCCACGCCAGCCTGCAAGCCCGGCGCTCGCCGATCAAGGCCGTGCTGCTGTCGGGCGAGGCCGTGGTGGGTGCCGGCAACATCTACGCCTGCGAGGCCTTGCACAGCGCCGGCATCCACCCGGCCTTGCGCAGCGACCGCATCAGCCGCCCGCGCGCCGCGCGCCTGCTGGCCGCCGTGCAACAGACGCTGCAACAGGCGCTGGCCCTGGGCGGTTCCACGTTGCGCGACTTCAAAGACGTGCACGGCATGGACGGGGCTTTCCAGCACGCCGCGCTGGTGTACGGCCGCGAAGGCCAGACCTGTGCCCGCTGCGGCGGCACCGTGCAGCGCGTGGTGCAGGCCCAGCGTTCCACCTACTTCTGCGCCGGCTGCCAGCGCCGCTGAAGCCGCCCGGTCGGGCACCGGTCATGCACGCTGCAGCGGCAGGAATGCGCGTTGCAGGCCGGCATCGCTGTCAGGAGTTGTATCGCCCGGCTGGTGCGGGCAGGGGGCTGCGCTAGCATCGAAAACGTCGCGCGCGCTCGGCCCCTGCTTGGCTGGACGGGCGGCGTCCCCCTTTCCAACCCTGCCCGCCTCCACCGCCCCTGTGCAAAGCGCCATCGTCGACACGCTGGACCACCTGGCCGCTTGGCGCGCCGAGCTGGACCGCCGCACCGCGGCCTTGGCCCGTTTTGTCGGCGACCACGACCTGCTGGACGACAGCGAAGCCGGCCTGCTGCCCGTGCTGCGCGACCGCCTGGCCACCGACAAAGTGGTGCTGGCCTTCGTGGCCGAGTTCTCGCGCGGCAAGTCCGAGCTGATCAACGCCATCTTCTTTGCCAACACCGGCCGCCGTGTACTGCCGGCCACCCCGGGCCGCACCACCATGTGCCCGGTGGAGCTGGGCTACAACGCCAAGCTGGGCGCGCGGTTGTCGCTGCTGCCCATCACCAGCCGGCTGGAAGGCCGCGCCCTGGCCGAACTGCGTGGGCGCGACGAAGCCTGGGAGCACCTGCCGCTCAACCCCGACGACCCGCAGGCCCTGGCCGAAGCGCTGACGGCCGTCACGCGCACGCGCCGTGTCAGCCTGGACGACGCGCGCGCCCTGGGCTTCTGGAACGACGAACACCCCGAGGACAACCCGCCGCTGGAGGCCGACGGCCAAGTGGACGTGCCGGCCTGGCGCCATGCGCTGATCAACTACCCGCACCCGCTGTTGCAGCGCGGCCTGGTGGTGCTGGACACACCGGGGCTGAACGCCATCGGCGCCGAACCCGAGCTGACGCTGTCGCTGCTGCCTTCGGCCCACGCCACGGTGTTCGTGCTGGGCGCCGACACCGGCGTCACCAAATCCGACCTGGAGATCTGGCGCGAACACCTGGGCGGCAACCCGTTGTCGCGCTTCGTGGTGCTGAACAAGATCGACGCGCTGGCCGACCCGCTGGCCACACCCGCCCAGGTGCAGGCGCAGATTGAACGCCAGCACCAGCAAACCGCCAGCACATTGGGTTTGCCCGCCGAGCGCGTGTTCCCGCTGTCGGCCCGCCAAGCCCTGGCTGCACGGGTGGACGGCGACGCCGCGGCCCTGGCCAGCAGCCGCCTGCCGGCGCTGGAAGCCGCGCTGGCCGCTGAACTGCTGCCGCGCCAGCATGAACTGCTGGTGCAGGCCACCGAGACCACGGTGCTGCAACTGCGCGCCGCCGGCACGCGCCGTTTGAGCGACCGCCGCCGCAGCCACGCCGAGCAGCTGCTGGAACTGCGTGGCCTGCGTGGCAAGAGCGGCGCCAAGGTGCGCTTGATGTTGCAGCGCGTGGAAGCCGAGAGCGCCGAGTTCGAAGGCTGCACCACGCGGCTGGCGGCCGTGCGCGCGGTGCAGACGCGCCTGCTGCGCAACGTGTTGGCCAAGCTGTCCAGCGACGCCTTGCGTGCCGAGGTGGCTGCCATGCAGTCGGCCATCGGTGCCAAGCCTTTGGGTTTGGGGCTGGGTGGTCCGGGGGCACGACAGGCCTTTGCCACCTTGTGCGAACGCCTGCGCAACGCGCTGGACGGCGCGGCCAACCTGTCCGACGAAATGCGGCAGATGCTGGACGCCAGTTTCCTGCAGCTGAACACCGAGTACGGCTTCGCGTTCACGCTGGGCACCCCACCGTCGCTGCAGCCCTTCGCCGAAGAACTGGCCTTGCTGGACCAGAACTACAGCCGCTACCTGGGCCTGGGCCAGGCCTGGCGCATGGCCGTGCCGGGCTTTGCAGAACAGTTCCGCCGCATGCTGCTGTCCAAGCTGCGTGTGGTGTTTGAAAACGCCGCGGGCGAGCTGGAGCTCTGGAGCAAGACCGCCAGCAGCCAGGTCGATGTGCAACTGCGCGAACGCCGCCGCAGCTTCAAGCGCCGGCGTGAGGCGCTGGAGCGCATCCAGGCCGCCGCGGGTGAACTGGAAGCGCGCATCGCCGAGGTGGAAGCGCAAGACGAACGCCTGGGTGGCCTGCAGGCCAAGCTGGACCAGCTGACCGAAGCCCTGCTCGTGCTGGCCACGCCCGAGGCGCAAGCCGCCGCGGCCGCGGGGTCCGCACCCGCCGTGGCCGCTGCACCGCAGCGCAACGCGGCTTGAAGCCCGCCGCGGTGGTGAAGGCCCCCGGTCCCGGGGCGGCAGACGCTGTGCCAACGCCTGGCCTGCCGGCCGTGCCTGCGGTTTTGGCCGACCTGGGCGATCGCATCGTGCGCTGGCAGCTGCAAGCAGGCCGCCATGGCCTGCCTTGGCAGGGCAGCCGCGACCCCTACCGCGTGTGGTTGTCTGAAGTGATGCTGCAGCAGACGCAGGTCAGCACCGTGCTGGACTACTACCCGCGTTTCCTGCAGCGTTTCCCCGACGTGGCCAGCCTGGCCGCGGCCCCGCTGGACGATGTGCTGGCGCTGTGGAGCGGCCTGGGTTACTACAGCCGTGCCCGCAACCTGCACCGCTGCGCGCAAACCGTGGTGGCCCAGCACGGCGGCCGCTTTCCGCCCAACGCCGCGGGTCTGGCCACGCTGCCGGGCATCGGCCGCTCCACCGCCGCGGCCATCGCCGCCTTCTGCTACGGCGAGCGTGCGGCCATCCTGGACGGCAACGTCAAACGGGTGCTGACCCGCGCCTTGGGCTACGGGGGAGACCTGGCACAGGCGCGCGAAGAAAAACAACTCTGGGCCCTGGCCGAAACCCTGCTGCCCGCCCAGCAGGTGGACCGCTACACCCAGGGCCTGATGGACCTGGGCTCCGGCGTGTGCACGCTGCGCCAACCGCACTGCGCCGCGTGCCCGCTGGTGGCCGGCTGTGTGGCCCACGCCCAGGGCCGGCCCACGGCCTACCCGGTGAAGACGCGCAAGCTCAAGCGTGGCCAGCGCGCCAACGCCTTGTTGTGGCTGGAACAGGCCGGCCGCTGCTGGCTGGTGCAGCGCCCGGCCACCGGCGTGTGGGCCGGGTTGTGGAGCCTGCCGGAATTCGACGATGCCGACACCTTGCGGGCCCTGCTGGCCCACTGGCCCGGCGCCGGCGAATGGCAGCCCGCCGTGAAGCATGTGCTGACCCACCTGGACTGGACGCTGCAGCCGCTGCGCTGGGAACTGCCGGCCGCGCTGCCGGCGGCCGAGGTGGCGGCGTTGTTGGCGGGCCTGCTGCTGGCCGAGCCACCGGCCACACGCTGGTGCAGCACCACCGAAGCCCTGGCGCTGGGCCTGGCCGCGCCGGTGCGGCGCTGGTTGGAGACGGCTGAACGTTGAAGCGGGCAGGGCGCATGCCGCGCCCCGGCTGGCTGGCTGGGCTTCAGCCGATCACGACCTTCTTGTCGCGCAAGAACGCGTCCACCAGCGACAACCGGATCACCGGGTCGCTCAGCGCCATCAGCTGTTGTTTGGCCGGGTTGGGGATGGGCAGCAGCTCACACCAACGGTTGGCCACCCAGCCGGCGTCGTCCAGCCGGTAGGGTTCGTAGAAGGGCGTTTGGCCTTGCTCGCGCAGGCTTTTGATGGCCGTGGCCAGGGCCTGCACGGTTTGCAGCATGGCCGGGCCGGGCAGGCGCTTGGGGTCGTCGGCCAGGGCCTCGGCCTTGCACATCCACAGGCCACCGGGCCGCTGCCAGGCGTCGCCCACGCGCTTGAAGCGCACACCGCCGGTGCAGCGCACGCGCAGGATGCCGGGTTCTTCGGCGTCCATCTCGTCCAACTGGGCCACCGTGCCCACGCTTTCCAGCCGCACGCCGGCCTGGGCGCCCACCTCGCGGCCCTGCTCCAGCGCCACCACACCAAAGGGCTGGCCGTTGCGGCGGCATTCGGCCATCAGGTCCAGGTAGCGCGCCTCGAACACCTTCAGCACCAGTTGCCCACCGGGGAACAGCACGGTTTGCAGCGGGAACAGCGGCAGCGGGTCGGGCAAGGTGGAGCCGGCTGGCGGTGTGGAGGCGGAAGACGTGGCCATGGTGCAAAAGGTGGGGTGGTGCGGCCGGCTCAGCTGCGCGCGTCCAGCTCGCGGTGGCGCACCAGGGTGGCGTGTTGCGTCAAGAAGCGCTGGGCCAGCCATTCCACGCTGTACACCGAACGGTGCTGGCCGCCTGTGCAGCCGATGGCCACCGTGAGGTAACTGCGGTGGTCGTCTTCAAAGGCTGGCAGCCAACGGGTGAGGAAGCCTTCGATCTGCCGCAGCATCTCGGCCACCTCGGGCTGGGCTTCCAGGTAGGCGGCCACCGGGGCGTCGCGGCCGGTCAGTGGCCGCAGCTCGCGCACGTAGTACGGGTTGGGCAGCACGCGGACGTCGAACACGTAGTCGGCGTCCAGCGGCACGCCGTGCTTGAAGGCGAAGCTCTCGAACACCAGGGTCAGCGGGGTTTCGCGCACGCCCACCAGGTTGCGCACCCAGGTCCGCAGCTGGGCCGTGCGCAGCTGGCTGGTGTCGATGACGGTGGACACCTCGCGCAGGTCGGTCAGCAGTTCGCGTTCCAGCTGGATCGCGTCCAGCAGCGCACGCGAAGCGTCGGTGCCCACGGCCAGCGTGGACAGGGGGTGCGGCCGGCGGGTTTCAGAAAAACGCCGCACCAGGGCGTCGTCGTTGGCGTCCAGGAAGATGGGCCGCACAGCCAGGCCTTCGCTGCGCAGTTCGTCGATCAGCGGCAGCAGCCGTGGCAGCGACGACACCGTGCGCACGTCCACCGCCACGGCCACACGGCGTGTGTAGCGCTCGTGCTCCAAGCGGATGAAGTCGCGCAGCAGCTCCGGCGGCAGGTTGTCCACGCAGAAATAGCCCGCGTCTTCCAGCGCGTGCAAAGCCACCGACTTGCCCGAGCCGGAAATGCCGGTGATCAGGATGACGTCGGCCCGCCCGCCAGCGGTGCCGCCGTCCAGCGGCATCCATTCACTCATGACCCCCTCCGGTCAACAAAGCCTGGGCATGGGCCCGGCTGGTGCTGCTGAGCGTGTCGCCGCCCAGCATGCGCGCCACCTCGGCCACCCGCGCTTCGCCCACCACGGGCGACACGCTGCTCACCGTGGCCTTGCCTTGCAAGGCCTTGGCCACCACCAGGTGGTGGTCGGCGCAGGCGGCCACCTGGGCCAGGTGGGTCACGGCCAGCACCTGCGCGCTGACCCCCAGTTGTTTCATCAGCCGGCCCACGCTGTCGGCCACCGTGCCACCGACGCCGGCGTCGATCTCGTCGAAGATCAGCGTCATCGGCGCGCTGCCTTCGTGCGCCTGGCGCTGCTGGCCGGCCGCTGCCGCGGTGGTGGCGATGGCCAAGGCCAGGCGCGACAGTTCGCCCCCCGAAGCCACCTTGGCCAGTGCGCGCGGCGTGCTGCCCGCATGGCCGGCCACGCGCAGTTCCACGGCTTCCAGCCCGTAGGCCTGCGGGGCTTCCTGCGGCAGCAGTGCCACTTCAAAACGCCCACCGGCCATGCCCAGCTGCTGCATGGCCTGGGTGACGGCCGTGGCCAGCTTGGGCGCGGCCTTCTGGCGCGCACGGCTGGTCTTGCGCGCTTCTTCGCGCCAGGCGTTTTCTGCCGTGGTGGCGGCACGTTCCAGGCCGGCCAGGTCGGCCGCGGCGTCCAGCGCCTGCAGCTCCGCTTTCCAGCCTGCCAGCAGGGCCGGCAGTTCGGCCGGCGTGCGGCGGTAGCGGCGCGCCAGCGACACCCAGGCCGACAGCCGTTCGTCCAGCTGGGCCAGGCGTTCGGGGTCGGGCTCGCGGTGGCCCAGCAGGCCGTGCAGCGTGTGGGCCGCGTCTTCCAGCTGGGCCTGCGCGCTGCGCAGCACCTCGGCCACGCCGGCCAGTTCGGCGTCGAAACGTTCCACCTCGGCCAGGGCTGACAGCGCACGGGCCACCAGGGTGCTGGCCGCCGCTTCGCCTTCGTCCACCGCGTCCAGCGCGGTGCGCGCGCCGTCCAGCAGGGCCTGGCCGTTGGCCAGCCGCTGGTGTTCGGCGTTCAGCTCTTCCCATTCCTGCGGGCCGGGGTTCAGCTTGTCCACCTCGCCCACCTGCCAGGCCAGGCGTTCGCGTTCACGCTCCAGCGTGTCCCGTTGGCTGCGTGCGGTTTCCAGCGCGGCCAAGGCCTGGCGCCAGGTGGCCCAGCGCTGGGCCAGCGGGGCCGGGTCCAGGCCGGCCTGTTCGTCCAGCAGCGCGCGCACGGCTGCCGGGCGTGTCAGGCTTTGCCAGGCGTGCTGGCCGTGGATGTCCACCAGCGCATCGGCCACCTCGCGCAGCTGCGCCACCGTGGCCGGGCTGCCGTTGATCCACGCACGGCTCTTGCCCTGCAGGTCCACGGTGCGGCGCAGCAGCAGTGCGCCGTCGGCGGCGTTTTCGGCGTTGAAGCCGGCTTCTTCCAGCCAGGGCAGCAGGCTGGGTGGCAGGTCGAACTCCGCCGCCACCTCGGCACGGGCCGCGCCTTCGCGCACCAGGCTGGTTTCAGCCCGGCAGCCCAGGGCCAGCTGCAGCGCGTCGATCAAGATGGACTTGCCGGCACCCGTTTCGCCCGTCAGCACGGTGAAGCCCGGCGACAGTTCCACTTCCAGGGCCGCGACGATCACAAAGTCGCGCAGCGACAGACGCCGCAACACGGTCAGACTCCTTCGTACCAGCGCAGTTTTCTGCGCAGCGTGGCGTAGTAACTCCAGCCACGAGGGTGCAAGAACCGCACCTGGTGGGCCGACCGCCGCACACGCACCTGGTCGCCATGCAGCAGGCTGGCCAGGCTTTGCATGTCGAAGTTGGCCGAGGCGTCTTTGCCGGCCACGATGGTGATGCGCACCTCGCCGTGGTCGGGCACCACGATGGGCCGGTTCGACAGCGTGTGCGAGGCGATCGGCACGATCAACCAACCCGCGATGCCCGGGTGCAGGATGGGCCCACCGGCCGACAGCGCATAGGCCGTGCTGCCTGTGGGGCTGGCCACGATCAAACCATCGGCGCGGATGTTGGCGACGAAGTCCTCGTCCACGTCCACGCGCAGTTCCACCATGCTGGCCGTGGCACCGCGGCTCACCACCACGTCGTTCAGCGACAGGCCGTCGAAGATCTTTTCGCCGTCGCGCCACACGCCACCTTCGAGCATGGCGCGGTGTTCTTCTTCAAAGTCGCCGGCCAGGATAGGCACCAGCGACTCTTTGTAGTGGTTCACCGGGATGTCGGTGATGAAACCCAGGCGGCCCTGGTTGATGCCCACCAGCGGCAGCTTGTGGCGCGCCAGTTCGCGCGCGATGCCCAGCATGGTGCCGTCGCCGCCCACCACCACGGCCAGGTCGCAACGTTGTCCCATTTCCTCGGTGGAAACGGCTTCGAAATCGGTGACGCCAGTGGCCTGGGCGGTGTCGCGTTCAAAAGAAACGTCGAGACCTTGTTCCACGAGGAAGTGCGCCACTTCCTCCAGCATGGGGCGTATGCCTTGCGCTTGGAACTTTCCCACGACAGCGGCATGGCGGAAGGGGGCGGGCATGCGGCGCATTACACCATAGGGCATGGGCGCTCCCTACAATGAAGGGATGCTCGACGACCGTGCCAAAACGCTGCTGAAAGCCCTGGTGGAGCGCTACATCGCCGACGGCCAGCCGGTGGGGTCGCGCACGCTGTCGCGCGCCTCGGGCCTGGAGCTGTCGCCGGCCACCATCCGCAACGTGATGGCCGACCTGGAAGAGCTGGGCCTCATCGCCAGCCCGCACACGAGTGCCGGGCGTGTGCCTACCGCACGCGGCTACCGGTTGTTCGTGGACACCATGCTCACCGCGCGCCCGCTGGACCTGGCCAACCTGGCCACCGTCACGCCCGAACTGGCCGCCGCGCGCGAACAACTGCACCCTGATCAACCCCAGCGTGTCATCGCCCAGGCCGCCAGCCTGCTGAGCAACCTCAGCAGCTTTGTCGGCGTGGTCACCGCCCCGCGCAAGGCCAGTGTCTTCCACCACATCGAGTTCCTGCGCCTGGGCGACAAGCGTGTGCTGGTCATCATCGTCGCGCCCGACGGCGACGTGCAGAACCGCGTCATCTTCACCGCGCGCGACCACAGCCAAAGCGAACTGGTCGAAGCCACCAACTACCTGAACGCGCACTACGCGGGCCTGAGCATCGAAGAAGTGCGCGAACGGCTGAAGCACGAGATCGAAGCCCTGCGTGGCGAGATCGCCCAGCTGATGCAAGCGGCGGTGCAGACCGGCGAAGCCCTGGTGGAAAGCAGCGAACGCGTGGTGGTGTCCGGCGAGCGCAACCTGCTGGGCATGCAGGATTTCGGCAGCGACATGGGCAGCCTGCGGCGTTTGTTCGACGTGTTCGAACAAAAGACCGAACTGATGCGCCTGCTGGACGGCTCCAGCCGCGCCGAAGGCGTGCGCATCTACATCGGCCAGGAAAGCCAGGTCGTGCCGTTTGAAGAGCTGTCGGTGGTGACCGCCCCCTACGAGGTGGACGGCCGCGTCGTCGGCACCCTGGGCGTCATCGGCCCGACCCGCATGGCCTACGACCGCATGATCCAGATCGTGGACATCACGGCGCGGTTGGTGGGGAATGCGTTGTCGGTGAAGTGAGGGTGGTGAAGTGGGGGCGGCTCAGCCCGCCTAGAATGCGCCCCGCCCGGCCCCCGCGCCGTGCACCCTTCCCAGGGCCGTTAGCTCAGTTGGTTAGAGCAGAGGACTCATAATCCTTTGGTCGTTGGTTCAAGTCCAACACGGCCTACCAAACCCCCACGCCACGCCGCAAGCCGCCCAGAGCGCTGTGAACACCCTGTCAGGAGTCGGCCATGGGCTGTTTTGCCAGTGATGCAGAGCCTGGTGGCCCGACAGGTACCAGCTCCAACCAAGCGGCTGGGCAGGCCCAGGCCGGCGCCGATCAGCGCATCACACAGCACGGCGGGCGCCACCTCGGGTGGATGGCCGATGCCAGGCAGGGCCTGGCCGACATCGCTGCAGGCCGTACCTGCGCGGCCGATGCCGCCATGGCCCGGCTTCAGCAGCGCCGTGCTGCAGCGCCACGGGCAGCGCACACTGGCCAGACCACCAAGCACCGTGGTTGACGGGGTCTACCGGTTCTGCCGGGCCGAGCGGCCCGGGTGTTTCCTGACACGGTCAGGCTCCACATCGGCGCCTTGCCCGTACCTTCAACTTTCCATGTGTTGTGCCAGCCTGTGGCTGAGCAGCACCACGCCGGCTCAGCGCTGAACCCGCATGTCCTACCTCTATCAAGTCCTGACCCAGCGTGTGGACGCCTGGCGCGCTGAAAACTATCGCTGCGAGGCTTTCCCTGCGGTCCGCGAAATTCTGGAGTTCGCCACCGTCGACGGTGAGACGGCCCAGCTGCGTTACCTGCGGCGGGCCCAGTTCAGAGCGCTGGAAACCTATTGGTACCTTCGGCTTGTTCTGGAGACGCCCAGGATTCCAGACCTCTATGCCAAGCTGTTCCCTAAGCCCAAAGAGCGGCGCGAGGCCATGGGCCTCACCCACCCCGACATCGTCAGCTTCATTGCAGACGAGGGGCTGGAAAGTTGCCTGGAGCGGGTCAAGTCCGACAACGCTTTCGTCCGCCAGTACGCGTTGGAAAGCCTGCGCGAGTCTCTGACGCTGGACTACGCCAGCTACATCCTGGCCCTGGCCATGGGTGCCGGCAAGACCATTCTGATGGGCACCATCGTGGCCACCGAATTTGCCATGGCCATGGAGTACCCCGAAGGCCCCTTCGTGCAGAACGCGCTGATCTTCGCCCCGGGCAAGACCATCCTCAGCGCGCTGCGCGAATTGTCGGACGTGCCCTACGACAAACTGCTGCCGCCGCGCATGCACAAGCCGTTTGCCGCCAGCCTGAAGCTGACCTTCACACGCGACGGTGACAAACAAATCCCCATCGTCTGGGGCAGCAACTTCAACGTCATCGTCACCAACACCGAGAAGATCCGCATTCAAAAGCCCCATGCACGCGGCAAAGGCCAACAGGTCTCGCTGTTTGCCGGCACCAAGGATGAGGAGCAGACCGAGCTGGCCAACCTGCGTCTGCAGGCCGTGGCATCGCTGCCGCATCTGGCGGTGTTCTCAGACGAGGCCCACCACACCTACGGGCAAAAGCTGCTGGGCAAGTGGGAGAAAGACAAAGAAACCGGCGAACTGGTTTTCAAGGATGACGGCATCAAGAAGGTCCGCCGCACCATCGACTACTTGGCCGAGGAAACCAACCTGATCGTCGTGATCAACGCCACCGGCACGCCCTATTTCGAGCGCCAGCCGCTGCGGGACGTGGTGGTCTGGTACGGCCTGGGCGAGGGCATTCGCGACGGCGTGCTGAAGGAATTGGCCAACAACATCAAGGTGCTGGGCCTGGCCGACAGCGAGGCCGCGACCTTGGTGTCCAGCGTCATCGAAGACTTCGTGCGCGACTACTGGGCCGTGCGCCTGCCGTCCTCGGGTGGCATGCCGGGCGCACCGGCGCGCCTGGCCCTGTATTTCCCCAACATCGAGACGCGCGATGAACTGCGCGGCGCGGTCGAATCGGCCTTGGCCCTGCGTGGCATTGGCACCGACACCATCTTGGCCGTGGATGGCAAGAGCAGCGAAGCCATCCGCCGCCAGTTTGAAGCCGTTGCGCGCAACCCCGAAGCGCCAGAGCGGGTGCTGTTGCTGGTGAACATGGGCACCGAAGGCTGGAACTGCCCCAGCCTGTTTGCCACGGCCTTGGTGCGCAAGCTGGCCAACAGCAACAACTTCGTGCTTCAGGCGGCCACCCGTTGCCTGCGCCAGGTGCCGGGCAACCAACACCCTGCGCGGGTCTACCTGACCGACAGCAACCGCAAGACGCTGGAGAGCCAACTGGCCGAGACCTATGGCACCAGCCTGAAAGACCTGGACACCCAGCAGGCCGAACGTGTGGAGCGCGAAATCGTGCTGCACCGGCCGCATCTGCCGCCCTTGCTGATCAAAAAGCGCGTGCTGCGCTACCGCCGCAAGGCCAGCACTGGCACGGCCGCCCCTCTGCGCCTGACGGTGCCCGACGTGGCCCCACCGGCCGCTGTGACCGTGGCCACCTTGACGCCCGTACAAACCGCCGCAGGCACCACGGCGCTGCAGAAGGTGGACGGCGGCGACGACGTGTTGCCGGCACCGCCGCCTGAACTGGACAGCTACGCCGCTGCTGCGGAGTTGGCGGCCAACTACCACCTGCCCACGGCCGAGGTGCTGGCGGCGCTGCGCAGCGCTTATGGCATGGGCGCTGACATCCCCGATTACCACCTGCCGGCCTTGGGCCAGCAGATCGAGGCCCAGCGCTCGGACTACGAAGCACACTTCGAAGAAATCGACGTGGCGATCGCGCTGGTGAAGGCCGACGGGTTCGAGAGGTCTGAACGTGCAGGGCAGCCTGTCTACACGGCCCGCATCAGCTTTGCCAAGGAGCGCGAACCGCTGTACCTGACGGCCCGCGACACGCCGGATGCCACGCACGCCCTGGCCAGCAGCTTCCACTACGAGGGCTACAACTTCGACTCCGGCCCCGAGGCCGAGTTTCTGCGCTGGGCGCTGGCCCAGTTGCAGGCGCAGGCGCACCAGATCGAAGGCGTTTGGTTCACGGGCGGCATCACCGACCCGGCCAAGACCGACCTGTACGCCGAGTACCTGGGCGACGACGGCCGCTGGCACCGCTACACACCCGACTTCGTGTTGCGCCGCGCCGATGGCAAGCACCTGGTGGTGGAGATCAAGCGCGACAGCTACAGCCCCGACATCCAAGGCGACCTGGCCCGGCTGCGCCGAGGCGAACCCGCGCAAACTTTGGAAGGCAAGAAGGCCGTGGCGCTGAAAACTTGGGAAGGCCTGAACCCCGACAAGCTGGCCTACCACGTGATGTTTGCCGACACCGACCTCAAGGCCGAGGGCTACGCCCAGGTGCGCGACTTCATCGCTGGCGCATGAGTGGCGCCGGCCAGAACATTGAATCCACACCGACCATGACCGAGCACATCAAGAAGCCCAAGGACGTCACCGTCACCAAGGCCAAGGGCCGCCCCATGCTGACCTGGGTGGGCAAAAAACCGCTGGCGCGTGTGCGCGCCTACCCGGCCCAGGCCATCGAGCGTTTTGACGCTGCAGCGGGCCAGGCTGTGCCGCTGCAAACCACAGGTTGGAGCGACTGGCCCAAAGACCTGCCCCAGGGCGGCCTGCTGTACCACGGCGACAACAAAGACGTGCTGGCCCATCTGCTGGCCAACGGCTTTCGCGGCAAGGTCAAGCTGATCTACATCGACCCACCTTTTGACAGCGGCGCCGACTACGTGCGCAAAGTGCAACTGCGCGGCGCCAAGGGCACGGTGAAGATCGACGGCGAGGACTACACGCTGGGCGAACAGGTGCAGTACAGCGACATCTGGGCCAACGACAACTATCTACAGTTCATGTACGAGCGGCTGCTGATGCTTAAGATGCTGCTGGCTGAAGACGGTTCGATCTACCTCCACTGCGATAGGAACCGTGAGCACCTTCTGCGATGCCTGATGGACGAAGTCTTTGGCGCAGACCAGTTTCAGAACGTGATCGCTTGGCAGCGAACTTCAGCGCGGAGCGACAGCGCCACGTACAACCACATCCACGACACCATCCTCTTCTATGGTCCGAAGGAGGCACTGCGCTTCAACAAATTGAAGGTAGGGTACTCACAGGCATACATTGATCGGTACTACTCGTCAGTGGACGCGGGATCGGACCGTCGGTATCAGGCGGTCGATTTGACCGCAGCCGGCCTGCGAGTGGGGAAGACCGGTCAGCCGTGGCGAGGGTTCAACCCTGCGCAAAAGGGGAGGCACTGGGCACAAGATCCTGCAGCGTTGGATGCTCTAGATCTCGAAGGCAAGATCTATTGGCCTGAGGCAGGTGGCTGGCCGCGTTTGAAGCGCTACCTCGACGAAAGCGATGGTGTTCTTCTGCAGTCTATTTGGACAGATATAGCGCCCGTCAATTCGCAGTCAAGCTCGCGATCAGACTATCCGACAGAAAAGCCAGAGCCGCTGCTAGAGCGGATCATCGCAAGTTCCAGCTTGCCAGGAGACTTGGTGTTGGACTGCTTTGTTGGGTCGGGAACCACTGCGGCCGTTGCGCAGCGGCTCGGACGACGGTGGATGGGCTGCGATATCAACAAAGGTGCCATTCAGACCACGGCCAAACGCCTGCAGGAGCTGATGCACGCCCAGGCCGCCGCGTCGAGCGCACTCCAGCAAGGCGAACTGATCGGCGCGGCCGAACCCTCGCAGCGGCCCAGCCAGCTGGCCTTCGCCACCTACCGCGTCAACGACTACGACCTGCAGATCCAGCACAACGAAGCCGTCGAGCTGGCCTGCCAGCACCTGGGCGTCACGCGCACACGCACCGACTCGTTCTTTGAAGGCACGCAAGGCGGCCGCCTGGTCAAGATCGTGCCTTTCAACCATCCGCTGACGCCGATGGACCTGGAGGCCGTGCGCCATGAACTGAAGACCCGCCCGACCGAAGAACGCGACGTGATGGTGGTGTGCCTGGGCTGGCAGCACGACGCCCGCGCCGCGGTGGAGGCCTACAACCGCAACCGCCCGGTGAACAAACTGCATGTGGTGGAACTGCGCACCGACCGCAAGCTCGGCGGCATCATTCAGCACGAGCCGCTGACCGCGCAGGTCGGCGCCAAGCGCACGGGTCAAGGCGCAGACTCTTTGCTGGTGGTGGAGATCCAAGACGTGGTTTCACCCACCATCATCCAGCGCCTGAACCTGGAACAAGGCGTGTTCCGCGCCCAGATCACCGACTGGCGCGCGGTGGTCGACTGCATCTTGATCGACACGCAGTACGACGGCCAGGTCTTCAACGTGGCCCTGGCCGACGTTCCCGAACGCAAACAAGACCTGGTGAGCGGCCGCTACGAACTTCCCGCGCCCCCAGCCGGCTCAACGGTGGGCGTGAAGATCATCGACATGTTGGGTGAAGAGTTGATCGTTGCCGTGGCCGCTTGATGCGTCGGCGCCCCGGCGCAGCCGCTTGCAGCCCTGAAGACAACCCGCCAGGACCAGACCATGAAACCTCTGACCGACGAAGCCCTGTTGGCGCTGATCCAAGACTTGGAAAGCGACCGCGCTGAGCGCAAGCAGAGCTGGGACGGCAACGCCCCGGAGAAAGGCCGTCAGGCCATTTGTGCTTTTGCCAACGACCTGCCCAACCATGGTGAGCCCGGCGTGCTGTTCGTTGGCATCAAGGACGACGGCACGCCGATGGGGCCTGAGTTCGTGGTCACCGACCGGCTGCTGCAAACACTGGCCGACACCAAGACCGACGGCAAGATCACGCCGCCGCCCACCTTGACGGTGGCCAAGCGCAGCTTGTTGGGCCGCGAGGTGGCCGTGGTGACGGTGTGGCCCGCCGACGCGCCGCCGGTTCGTTTGGAAGGGCGCATCTGGATCCGCACCGGCCCCAGGCGTGGCCAGGCCTCGGCGCAGGACGAGCGGGTGCTCAACGAAAAGCGGCGTTACCGGGACCGCAGTTTTGACACCCACCCGGTGGCCGGCAGTTCTTTGGGCGACCTGAGTGCGAGTTACTTTGAAAACGAGTACCTGCCGCAAGCCGTGGCGCGTGATGTGCTGGCAGCGAACGGCCGCAGCTACGAGCAGCGTTTGGCATCGCTGGGCATGGTCGCCAGCGTGGACGACCCCACGCCCACGGTGGTGGGGCTGCTGACCCTGGGCAAGAGCCCACGAAGCTGGGTGCCATCGGCCTATGTGCAGTTCCTGCGCATCCGAGGCACGGAATGGGGTGACCCGGTGGTGGACGAGGCAGAAATCGACGGCAACCTGGACACGATGTTGCGCCGGCTGGACGACAAGCTGAAGGCCACGCTGGCCACGGCGGTGGATTTCACCTCGGGTTCGACCACCGAGGTGCGTGCGGCGGCCTATCCGCTGTCGGCCTTGCAACAGCTGGCCCGCAATGCGGTGATGCACCGCACTTACGAAGGCACCCACGCGCCCGTCAGGCTTTATTGGTTTGACGACCGCATTGAGCTGGCCAACCCAGGCGGGCCCTATGGTGCGGTGACGCAGGAGAACTTCGGCCGGCCCGGTGCCAGTGACTACAGAAACCCGGTGCTGGCTTCGGCGTTGAAGAACCTGGGTTTTGTGCAGCGTTTTGGTTTTGGCATTGCCGAGGCGCGCCGTGCCATGGCTGCCAACGGCAACCCGCCGCCGGAGTTCCAGGTGGAGCCTACCAACGTGCTGGCCACCTTGAGGCGTGGTGTTGTAGGGTTGGCGCCATGAGCACGCCGGTTCTGACCTTCTTCAACAACAAGGGCGGGGTGGGCAAGACATCGCTGGTGTTCCACCTGGCGTGGATGTTTGCCGAGATGGGCAAGCGGGTGGTGGCCATCGACCTGGACCCTCAAGCCAATTTGACCTCGGCGTTTCTTCCGGAAGAAACGCTGGAGGAACTGTGGGACCCGCCGCAGCCGCCCAAGCTGGGCACCACGGTCTTCAGGTGCATTCAGCCGCTGACCAAGGTGGGCGACATCCTGCGGCCAGAGGTGCAGACCATCCACCCGCGCCTGCACCTGGTGCCCGGGGACCTGGCGCTGGCCGGGTTTGAAGACCAGTTGTCTGGGGCCTGGGTCGCTGCCATGGGTTCCAACCAAGACAACCTGTTCAGGCCGTTCCGGCTGCTGACCTCGTTCTGGCAAGTGGCGCAGATGGCGGCGCAAGACCACGGCGCCGACCTGATACTGGCCGACGTGGGGCCGAACCTGGGCGCCATCAACCGGTCGGCCTTGATCGGCAGCGACCATGTGGTCATCCCCTTGGCCGCCGACTTGTTTTCGCTGCAGGGTTTGCGCAACCTGGGGCCCACGCTCAGCGCCTGGCGGCTGGACTGGAAGAAGCGGGTGGCCAACTGGGAGCATCCCGACTTCGCTTTGCCTGCTGGCAGCATGACGCCTGAGGGCTACATCTTGATGCAGCACATGGCGCGTTTGTCCCGCGCCGTGAAGGCGTACCAGAAATGGGCTGATCGCATTCCGAGCACCTACCGGGAAAGTGTGACGGGCCAGGTTGCTGGGCCACAGGCCAGCCATGCCAGCGACGCGCATTGCCTGGCGCGCCTGAAGCACTACCGCAGCCTGGTGCCCATGGCGCAAGAGGTGCGCAAGCCGATCTTCCACCTGAACTCTGCTGACGGTGCCATCGGCAACCATTCGCAGGCGGTGCGTGACGCTTGGAGCGACTTCAAAGCGCTGGCCACGGCCATCGAAAGCCGCCTTGATCCCATCTTGTAACTTGCCGCGACACACTCGCTGCGCACGAAAGGGCCGGACCCATGGCCGAAATCACACGCCGCCGTACCGGCGAATTCCTGCGCGAGCTGTTCAACATCCTGCTGGCCGCGCCCGAGGGCCTGCGGGCCAGCGAAGCCCTTCAGCAGTTGGCCGGTCGTTTCACCCTGACCCCGTTCGAGGCGGCGAACTACGAATCAGGCTCCCGCCGCTTCGAGAAGATCGTCCGGTTCGCCACAGTGGACTGTGTGAAAGCCGGCTGGCTGGTGAAAGACAAAGGCGTCTGGACCGTCACCGAAGCCGGCCAGGCCGCGCACGCTGAACTGCCCGACCCCGAGGCCTTCTACAAACGTGCCTGCAAGCTGTACGCGGAATGGAAAGCCGCGCAGCCCGACGCCGAAGGCAGCGCGGCCGAGGTGACTGCAGCGGCCAGTGCGGTGGACGACGTGGACAACAACGCGAAGGCCGCCAGCGTCACTTTCGAAGAAGCCGAAGAACAGGCCTGGGCCGAGGTGTCGCAGTACCTGCGCGCCATGAACCCTTACGACTTCCAAGACCTGGTGGCCGACCTGCTGCGTGCCATGTCGTACCACGTCACCTGGGTGTCGCCGCCCGGCAAAGACGGCGGTGTGGACATCCTGGCCTGGCCCGATGCGCTGGGCACACGCCCGCCGCGCATCAAAGTGCAGGTGAAGCGTCAGCAGCAGGCGGTCAGCGTCGATGGCCTGCGCTCATTCATGGCCGTGTTGGGCGATGACGATGTGGGCTTGTTCGTCTGCACCGGCGGCTTCACCAAAGACGCAGAAACCGAGGCGCGCACGCAGGAGAAGCGGCGCATCACCCTCATCGGTTTGGAAAAGTTGTTCGACCTGTGGGACGAGCACTACGACCAGCTGACCGACCGGGCACGGCGCAGGCTTCCGTTGCGGTCGATCCGCTTTCTGGCGCCTGGTGGTTGAATGGCTCGGGTGAAGTGCATGCCCGGCGGTGCTGCGCTCAAACCACCACCCCATCCAACCGCCGCCCAAACGCCCCGTTGCCACTCACCGTCAAGATCAGCCGGTCCGTGGCCCGCGTGGCGGCCACGTAGAACAAGCGGGCTTCTTCTTTTTCGTCTTCACCGGTCACCGGCATCGCGCCCAGGCCGGGGATGGCGACCAGGGGGAATTCCAGGCCTTTACTGACCTTCATGGTCATCACCTTGATGCTGTCCGCGGCGGGCTGGTAGTCGCCCGAGCGTTTGCGCACCTGGTGCGGCAGGCGTTTGGCGCGCAGGGCCTGGGCGCAGGCGTCCATCACGGCGTAGTCGCGGCACAGCACGGCCATGTCGCCCCAGGCCGTGCCGCCGCTGTGGTGGGCGTCGGCCAGCAGTTCGGCCAGGTGGCGGGCTTCGTCGGGCAGGCTGGGCAGGCGCACCACCAGCGGTGGCTGGCCGGCGCGGCCGCAGGCGATGGGCCGCACCAGGGGAATGCCGTCGTCGTCTTTGTCTTCGGGCGACAGCAGGTCGGCGGCGATCAGGCTGGCCGTCTGCAGAATCTGCTGCGTGTTGCGGTAGTTGATCTTCAAGATGGTGGTGCGGCCCTGGGCCTGTATGCCCACGCTCTTGAAGCTGAACTGTTTGCTGCGGCTGCGTTCGTAGATGCTTTGGGCGTCGTCGTACAGCACCAGCAGGCTGTTGGTGGCCGGGTCCACCATCTGCACGGCCAGCTTCAGCCATTCTGGCCGGAAGTCGTGGCCTTCGTCGATCAGCACGGCCTGGTACTGGCCTGAGGGGATCTGCTTTCTTTCCACCCCGCGCACCACGCCGTCCACCATCTGGTCGAACATCTGCGGGCTTTGGCCGGGGATGGGCTGGCCGAAGGCCACCAGCTGCTGGCGGCACCACTTGTGGAAGTTGCGCGCGTGCACAGCGTGGCCCAGCCCCTTGGCCTGAAACATGGCTTCCAGCTTCACGGCCAGCGGTTCGTTGAAACACAGCACCAGGATGGGTTTGCTGCTGGTGGTGTGCGCCTTGGCCAGGTACTGCGCCCGGTAGGCCAGGATCATGGTCTTGCCCGAGCCGGCCACACCGTGGATGACGCGGTGGCCTTCGCCCAGGCTGCGCGCCAGCTGTTCCTGCTGCAGGTCCATCACCTGCATCACGGTGGGTGGTTCGGCGTCGGGGGCGGTGTCGTCGAACAGGCCGCCTTGTTGCGGCACGCGCACTTCGGGGAACATGGTCCAGCGCACACGGTCCAGCTGCGGCAGTGAAAGCACATGGCCGAAGGCGTGCGGGAACATGTCCCACAGCCGCTTCTGGAAGGCTTCGGCTTCCACGTGTTCCAGCATCTCGTCGGCGCAGATGACGAGGTGGGGTTCAATGGCCTGGTCCAGTTGCGCCTTTTCAAACTGCTGGCGGGTGATGCGCGTCAGCACCACGCCATAACCCCAGGGAAAGGCGAGCTTGCCCGCGTGCGGACCGCTGGGTTGCACCAGCTGTGCATCGCGTTCCAGCGCGTTCACCACCTGGATGGCGCAATGCCGCGCTTGGGCCAGTGGGTTGATGACCACCTTGTGCTGGCCGTCGGGCGCGATCTCCCAGTACTGGCGCGTGGCGCGCTGCACCGTTTCAAGCCGCCAGTCCTTGGTCTCCAGGATCAGCAGGCCTCGCCTCGGATGCAGGATGGTGAAGTCGGGGTGCGACTGTTTGGGGCCGACGGGCACGTCGTACCACAGCAGGTAGTCGTCGTCGAGTTTGTGCTCCAGGCGTTCGGCCAGGCGCCGTTCGCCGTTCGTCATGCGGGCCGTGCAGCTGCCCAGTGCCGGTACCAAGGTGGCCAAGTGTGCCTCTCCTGCCAGGGCGCACCTCGGTGTTCGGGTGCTTGCGGGCAAGTCTAAGGCGGGCTGACACCCTGGCTGAGTGCACACCGCACACGGGCGTGGCGGGTTTCCGGGCGGCCCAGAGGGCGTTTCACGCGGGTGGGCCGGGCGCAGCAGCCCACGCGGGTGCAGTTCACCTGCCGTTCACCCACCCCGGCAGCGCCGTGGACAGCGCCGGCACCAAGGCCACCACCACGGTGCCGATGAAGATGGCCAGCACCGCCGGGGCCACCGCGCGGGCCACGTAGCGGATGGGTTTGCCGAACATGGCCGAGGCGAAGTAGATGTTCATGCCCGCGGGCGGGCACAGAAAGCCCAGCTCCATGGCGGCCAGGAAGATGATGCCGAAGTGCAGCGGCTCGATGCCGTAGCTCAGCGCCACCGGCAGCAGCAGCGGCACCAACACCACGATGGCGGCGAAGATCTCCATCAGCGCCGCGGCCACGCACAAGAACAGGCACAGGCCCAGCAGGAAGACGAACTTGTTGGGCACCTGCTGCTGCACCCACTCCACGGCCGCGTCGGGCACGCCGGCGTCCACCAGGAAGTTGGTCAGTGCCAGGGCCATGCCCAGGATCAGCATCACACCGCCGATCAGTTGCGCGCAGTCTTGCAGGCAGCGCTGCATCAGGCGCCAGCCCAGTTCGCGGTGTGCCAAGGCTTGGCTGGCCGCGGCGTAGGCCACGGTGATGGCCGCACTCTCCGTGGGCGTGGCCAGGCCGCTGACCAGGCTGGCGATGGCCACCACCGGTGCCAGCAGTTCCCACTTGGCCACCCAGGCCGCACGCGCGGCGGCGCGCAGGTCGGGGCGAGGGGCGGCGCCGCCCTGGGCCAGGGTGGCGGCCGCACCGGTGTGGCGCAGGAAGCCGCCAAACACCAGCAGGCTGGCCACCATCACCACCGCCGGCAGCAGGCCGGCCAGGAACATGTCGGCGATGGGCACGCGGGCGATGACGGCCACCATGATCAGCGGCACCGAAGGCGCCAGCAGCACGCCCAAGGCGCTGGCGCTGGTGACCAGGCCGATGCCGCGTTGTTCGGCATAACCGGCCTTGTTCAACAAGGGCAGCAGCAGGCCGCCCAGCGCCAGGATGGTGACGCCGCTGCCGCCGGTGAAGGCGGTGAAGGCCGAAC
Organism: Rubrivivax sp.; assembly: GCA_046318395.1. GTDB lineage: Bacteria > Pseudomonadota > Gammaproteobacteria > Burkholderiales > Burkholderiaceae_C > Rubrivivax. The sequence continues at coordinate 22,449 of JBKCUM010000022.1, read as the reverse complement.
ACAGCAGGGCCGCGGCCAGCACCGTGCCGCGCTGGGCACCACCGAACAGTGCCAGGAACAGGTTGCTCAGGCGTTGCGCCGCGCCGGTGCGCGCCAGCACCAGGCCGGCCAGCGTGAACAGCGGCAGTGCGGGCAGCGAAGGGTTGACGGTGATCTGGTAGTGCGACAACGGCACCGAGGCCAGCGGCAGGCCGTCTTGCCAGAACAGCACCAGGGCCAGCCCGCCCAACACGGCGAACACCGGCGCGCCGGTCAGCAGCACGGCCAGCAGCCACAGCAGGGCGGGCCACAGCGGCAGCGCCAGGCCTTCGGCGTGGGCGGCCAGGGCAGCGCCGGCCGCAGGCAAGGCCAGGGCAGGCAGCACCGCCCACCATCGGGCCTTGGCAGGGGTCTGCGCATCGGCCTGCGCCATGGGCCCCACCATGGCGCAGCGTGCGCCCAGCTTCACCCCCAACAGCGCAAAACCCAGCGGCATGCTGGCCTGCACCCACCACACCGGCACACCGTAAGCCAGCGGCTGCAGGGCCGTGGCTTCGCTGGCCACAAAACGGGCGCTGGCCAGGGCCAACACGCCGCAGATCAGCGCCGCACTGCCGTGCGCAAAGGCCTGTTGCGCCGCGCGGCTGGCCGCACCGCCCCACTGGGCCAGGTTGCCGCCCAGGGTGGTCAGGTGCCCGTGGCGCTCTGCGGCCACGGCGCCGAACATGGCCAGCACCAGGCCCAGGTGTTGCACCAGCACCGAGGCGTTCTCTATCCCCTGGCCCGACAGCGGGCGCACCAGCACTTCCAGCACCGGAATGGCCACCATCAGCGCCAGGGCCGTGGCCGACAGCAGGTCGTCGAAGCGCAGCAGCCGGGCCCAAGGGCTGGCTGCGGGGGTGGCGGCGTCGGGCGTGTGGCCGCCGGCAGGGCTGAGGCCGGCCATTCAGCGCCCCTTGCTGGCGCGGTAGGCCTTCAGGTGGGCGAAGACCTCGTCGAAGGTGTCGGCCGGCACCATGCTGTCGCGGATGCGCGGGTACAGCTGTTCGGCCAGCGTCTGCCATTCGCGCATTTGTTCGGGGCTGGGGCGGTTGACGACCAGGCCGCGTTTTTTCATGGCGTCCACGGCTTCGTCCACTTCTTTGCGGGCCTTGGCGCGCATTTCCACACCGGCCTGGTCGCCGGCCTGGCGCAGCGCCTGCTGCCCGGCGGGCGACAGGCTGTCCCAGGCTTTTTTGGTGAGCACCAGGGCGCCGACGATGGGCGCCCAGTTGATCTCCAGCATGTGCGGTGCACTGTTGAAGACCTGGCTGGCCAGCGCGAAGTAGGGCGTGGACGGCACGACGTTGATCATGCCGGTCTGCATGGACGGCAGGATGTCCACGGTCTCCAGCGGCACGGGCGTGTAGCCCAGGCTTTTCATGATGGCCTGCTGTTCGGCTTCAGAGCCCCAGGCGAAGAACTTCATGCCCTTGTAGTCGTCGGGGCGGAAGGCCGCGGTCTTGGAGAAGAAACGCACCCAGCCGGCGTCGCCCCAGCCCAGCACCACAAAGCCTTTGTCCAGGAACTTCTTTTCCATGGCTGGGCGCATTTTTTCGCGCACATGGTCCACCTCGTCCCAGCTTCTGAACAGCAGCGGCAGGTTTTGCAGCGCGGCGATGCTGGGCTCGATTTCCCGCAGCCCCACCACCGACAGCAGCGCGCCTTGCAGTTGCCCGATGCGCATGCGCCGCGCCAGTTCGGCCTCGCCGCCCTGGCTGCCGTCGGTGAAGACCACGAACTTGGCCCCCGCGCCCTGGGCGGCGCGCCAGGCTTCGCCCATCTGCAGCAGTTGCTGGTGGTACAGCGAGTTTTTGGGCACCAGGCTGCCCAGGCGCAATTGCACCGTTTGCGCCGCGGCGGGCCCGGCGTGCAGCAGGCCGGCGGTGGCCAGCAGCAGGGTGCTCAGGCTGTGGCGGCGGGTCAGGTCGGGCAAGGGGGGTTGCATGGTGGTGCCAGGGTGGGTTGAACGTGGTGGGGTGTCTGCGCCCTGGGCGGGCCGGGGGGCGTGTGGGGCCGCGCGTGGGGCGGTGGTGGCCGCCAGCCCTGCCGGCCGCGTCAGAAGCGGTCGTCGGCCGTGTCCAGCAGCCACTGGGCGCGTTCGCGCATCACCTGGTTGGCCAGGTCGCGCCGTTGCTCGGCCGCGGCCAGCGCTTGACGCAGCAGTTGTTCAAAGGCGGGGCGGTCGCCGGCCGGCAGGGCCAGGGCTTCGGCCTGGGCCACGAACACACCGGCGTTGCGGCCGGCGCCCAGGGTCTGGGCCTGTTCGAAGTAGGCGCGTGCGGCGCTGGGTTGGCCACCGGGCCGTGCGGCTTCCAACGTGCCCATCAGCGCCGCCAGGTCGCCCTGGCCCCAGGCCGGTGCCGCGGCGTAGGCCAGGCCGGCCAGGCGCACGGCCTGCGGCAGGTCGGCCACCACGTCGGGGCGGTCTTTCGACAAGGCGATGTGCCCGCCCCAGGCGGCGGCGGCCCAGTAGGCCAGCGCGGCGTCTTCGGCGGGCAGTTTGAGCGTCGGGTTGGGCTGGGCCAGGGCCGCGGCCAGGCCAGGGTGGCGCTGGTTCAGCGCGGCCAGGGCGTGGCGGTGGCCGCGGTGGTACAGGCGCGCCGCCCGCTCGCGCAGGCGTTGGGCGCCGCGCGCGTCGGTGCCTTCCAGGCGGTCGGCGTCCATGGCCACGAAGGCGTAGGCGTACTGCGTGAAGCCTGCGGCCACGGCCGTGGCCAGGGCGGCGTGGTCGGGGGCTTCGCGCAGCACCGATTCCGACAGCTTCAGGTAGAACGCGCTGGCCTCGCGGGCCAGCACCAGGTCGTCTTCTTCGGCGCTGGCCTGGCCGGCCAGTTGGTCGCCCACGCTGTTCAGCAGCAGGGTGCGCGGCGCGCAGGCCGAGAGGCCCAAGGCCGCGGCCAGCACGCACAACGCCCCCGCGCGGTGGGCTGGGGCTTGGCGACGTTGGGAACGGGGCAGCTGCTGCAATTCGAACACCCGGGTTGAACAAGCCGGGGTGAATCTAGGCGCCGTGCATGAAAACGCGGTGACGGCACCGTGGCAGCGGGGTGGCGCCCGGGCGGGTGCGCGGGCTGGGTGGCGTGCGTGGGTGCGCGTGGGTGCGCGCCAGGGCGGTCAGCCGCCGGTGCTGTCGTCCAGCAGGCGCGCCTTCACGCTCTTGCCCTTCACCTTGCCACCGGCCAGTTTGCGCAGCACCTGGGGGGCGATGTCGCTGGCCACGGCCACGTAGGTGCTGAAGTCGTTGACGTTGATCTTGCCGATCTGCGCCCCGGTGAAACCCAGGTCCTTGGTCAGCGCGCCCAGCACGTCACCGGGACGGATTTTTTCTTTGCGACCGCCCAGGATCTGGATGGTCTGCATGGGCGGCTTCAGCGGGCCTTGGCCCGTGGGCGTCAGGCTGCTCAGCGGCGCCCAGTCGAGCTTCAGGTTCAGCTGGTGTTCTAGCTTGCCCACGGCGCCCATCTCGTCCAGGCTGGCCAGGTTGAAGGCCAGGCCTTCGGCGTCGGCACGGCCGGTGCGGCCTACGCGGTGCGTGTGGGTGTCGGGGTCGGGTGTGATGTCCACGTTGATCACGGCTTCCAGGCCGGTGATGTCCAGCCCGCGTGCGGCGATGTCGGTGGCCACCAGCACGCTGGCGCTGCGGTTGGCAAACCGCACCAGCATCTGGTCGCGGTCGCGCTGTTCCAGGTCGCCGTGCAGTTCCAGCGCCACAAAACCTTGGCCGCGCAGCACGGCCACCAGGTCGCGGCACTGTTGTTTGGTGTTGCAGAAGGCCAGTGTGCTGACGGGCCGGTGGTGGTTCAGCAGCAGCGAGACAGCGTGCAGGCGCTCTTCGTCCTTCACCTCGAAGAACACCTGGCGGATCTTGTTCGGCGCGTGGGTGGCCTTCAGCGTCACCTCGGTGGGGTTGCGCATGAAAGCGGCGGCCAGCTTGGGGATGCCCTCGGGGTAGGTGGCCGAAAACAGCAGCGTCTGGCGCTGTTTGGGGCACTGCTTGGCCACCGTGGCGATGTCGTCGAAGAAGCCCATGTCCAGCATGCGGTCGGCTTCGTCCAGCACCAGGGTGTTCAGCGCGTCCAGCGCCAGGCTGCCGCGCTCCAGATGGTCCATCACGCGGCCGGGCGTGCCCACCACGATGTGGGCGCCGTGCTCCAGGCTGACGGCCTGCGGCGCGATGGGCGTGCCGCCGCACAGCGTGACGGTCTTGATGTTGTCTTCGGAGCGCGCCAGCCGCCGCAGCTCCTGCGTGACCTGCTCGGCCAGTTCGCGCGTGGGGCACAGCACCAGGGCCTGCACCGCAAAACGCCGCGGGTTCAGGTTGGCCAGCAGGGCCAGGGCGAAGGCGGCGGTCTTGCCGCTGCCGGTTTTGGCCTGGGCGATGACGTCCTGGCCGGCCAGGGCCAGCGGCAGGGTGGCGGCCTGCACCGGGGTCATCTGCAGGTAGCCCAGGCTGCGCAGGTTGTCGCGCGTGGCGGGCGACAGCGGCAGGCTGGCGAAGTCGGTGCTGGGTTCAGCGCCAGAGGCCGGGGCGGCCTTGGCAGCCGGGGCGGGGGAGGGTGCGTTCATGCGGGATTATCCCGCGGCCCCCCGTCCGCGTGGGGCGGGCTGGGCGGGGCCTCAGCTGGCCGGCGTGGCCGAAGCCGCAGGCGCAGCGGGTTTCGCCGGCTCGATGACCGGCGCGCGCGTGACCCGCACCGTGCCTCCGCTGGACACCAGGATGACGGCGTCGCCCGGGTTCAGGGTTTCGCTGCCCTTGGCCTGCACGACGGAGCGGCGCTCGCCGTTGCGCAACTGCACCAGCACTTCCACCGCGTCTTCGCGGGTGCTGAAGCGTTCCACGGCATTGCCGACCACGCCGCCCACCACGGCGCCAATCACCCCCACGGCCATGGCTTCGCGCCGGCCGCCCACCGAGGCGCCAGCGATACCGCCCACCACGCCACCGGCCGCGCCGCCGATGCCGCTCTGTGAGCCTTCCACCACCACGTTGCGCGTGGACAGCACGACGGCGTCTGACACGTTGGCCAGGCGCTGCGCTTCGTTCTTGCTGACCACATCGGGGCTGGTGGTGCTGCAGGCGGCCAGTGTGGCCACCAGGGCCAACAGCAGGGTGGAGCGGAGCAGGGGCTGGGACATGGGTTCTCCTGGGGTGCCGGGCTTGCACCGACGGACATGTTCGCAGAAGCGCGGCCCTCCGGTCTTTCAGGCTATGGCCGGACCGTAAAGATTTGTCGTTGGCCGGGTTGGGCTGTGCCTGCGGGGCAGGCCGGCCGCCGACCGGCGTCAGCCGTGCAGTCGGCTGCTGCGGGGCACGCTGGCCAGCAGGAATTCCATCTGGTCGGCCACGATGCGGCGGCCGCGCAGCACCATGTCCTCGTGCAGGTTGGGGGTGTAGGGCAGGTAGAGCAGCGCCATGTGCGCTTCTTCGGGCGTGCGGTTGCGCTTGTGGCCGTTGCAGGCGCGGCAGGCGGTGATGCAGTTCATCCAGGTGTCGGCGCCACCACGCGACACCGGGTGGATGTGCTCGCGCGTGAGGTCGTCGAAATGGAAGCGCTGACCGCAGTAGGCGCAGATGTATTTGTCGCGCGCGAACAGCTTGGGGTTGGACAGCGAGGGCGTCAGCCGCCAGGCGCGGCTGGGGATGCTGCCGCGCACCGCGACGATGGGGTGCAGTTCGATGCGCGATTGCATGCCCGTGCTGCGTTGGAAACCCCCACGCAGCACCTGGAATGCGTCGCCCAAGGTCCAGGCGATGGCATCACTGGCGTACAAGACAGCCGCTTCCCGGGGCGTGATCCACGCCTGCGGACGGCCAGACACATCAAGTTGCAGCACATCCATGCCCTTGAGCGTAACCAATCCCGGCCGCGGGCTCAACCGTGCTGCCATGACAGGCCCGTGACCGCTGTGGGCGTGCACCACGCCGCCATTTGTGCGGCTTTAGGCGGCGTGGTCTAAAAAATTGTCCCCAGCTGCCGACATCCTGGCGGGGAAGTCTGCAAAATAGAACGAACGTTCGTTTTCGTAAGCAGCCCTTTTCCACCCTCCGCCGTGTCCACCGCCCACACCTCCACCCGTGCCCGCAGCGCGGCGCAGAAGTCCATGCAGAAAGGCCAGCAGACGCGTGCGGCCATTCTGGACGCCGCGCTGGGCCTGGCCTCGCACATGGGCCTGGAAGGCTTGTCCATCGGAGCCCTGGCCGAGGTGATGCAGATGAGCAAGTCGGGCGTGTTCGCCCACTTTGGCTCGCGCGAAGAACTGCAGATCTCCGTCATTCGCGAGTACCACACGCGTTTCGAGGAAGAGGTCTTCTTCCCCAGCATCGTCCAGCCGCGCGGCCTGCCGCGCCTGCGTGAGTTGTTCGAGCGCTGGGTGCGCCGGGTGTCGGTGGAACTGGACAACGGCTGCATCTACATCAGCGGCGCCGTGGAGTTCGACGACCGGCCGGGCCCGGTGCGCGACGCCTTGGCCAGCATGGTGCGCGCTTGGCACTCGGCGCTGGAGCGCGCCATCCGCATCGCCATCGACGAAGGCGAACTGCGCGCCGACACCGAACCGCAGCAGATGCTGTTTGAACTGCACGGCCTGATCCTGGCCCTGCACCACGACGCCCGCTTTCTGCGCAACCCCGGCGTGCTGGACCGTGCGCGCACCGGCTTCTCTCGGGTGTTGGGCCACTACCTGGCCACGCCTGCGGCCGCTGAAGCCACCCCGGCACCCGTGGCCTCCGCGGCCGCGGCACGCCCACGTTGACGGCGCCTTGCGGCACGGCGCTTGACCTGACCACCCTCTTCATCAACCCGACCACCGTTCATCCCAGGAGCTTTCCATGCCCCAGTACAACCCGCCCCTGCGTGACATGCAGTTCGTGCTGCACGAGTTGCTGAACGCGACCGAGACGCTGAAGCTGATTCCCAAGCACGCCGACATCGACGTCGACACCATCAACGCCGTGCTGGAAGAAGGTGGCAAGTTCGCCGCCAACGTCATCTTCCCGCTGAACCTGAGCGGCGACCAGGAAGGCTGCCACCACGACAAGGCCACGCACGCCGTGACCACGCCCAAGGGCTTCAAGGAAGCCTACGCCCAGTACGTGGAAGGCGGCTGGCCGGCCCTGAGCACCGACCCCGACTACGGCGGCCAGGGCCTGCCGTTCGTGGTGAACCAGTGCTTCTACGAGATGATGAACAGCGCCAACCAGGCCTGGACCATGTACCCCGGCCTGAGCCACGGCGCCTACGAATGCCTGCACGCCCACGGCACGCCCGAGCAGAAGAGCACCTACCTGCCCAAGCTGACCAGCGGCGAGTGGACCGGCACCATGTGCCTGACCGAGCCGCACTGCGGCACCGACCTCGGCATGCTGCGCACCAAGGCCGAACCCCAGGCCGACGGCACGTACAAGCTGACCGGCCAGAAGATCTTCATCAGCGCCGGTGAACACGACATGGCCGCCAACATCGTGCACTTGGTGCTGGCGCGCCTGCCCGATGCACCGGCCGGCAGCAAGGGCATCAGCCTGTTCGTGGTGCCCAAGTTCCACGTGAACGCCGACGGCAGCCTGGGCGAGCGTAACCCCATCTTCTGCAATGCCATCGAACACAAGATGGGCATCAACGCCAACGCCACCTGCCAGATGATGCTGGACGGCGCCGTGGGCAGCCTGGTGGGCCCGCCGCACAAGGGCCTGGCCGCCATGTTCGTGATGAAGAACGCCGCCCGCCTGGGCGTGGGCAACCAGAGCCTGGGCCTGACCGAAGTGGCCTACCAGAACGCCGTGGCCTACGCCAAGGACCGCACGCAGATGCGCAGCCTGTCGGGCGTGAAGAACCCGGAACTGCCGGCCGACAAGATCATCGTGCACCCCGACGTGCGCAAGATGCTGCTGACCGCCCGCGCCTACGCCGAAGGCGGCCGTGCGCTGGCCTGCTACACCGCGCTGCTGCTGGACCAGGAAGTCAACGGCGACGACGAAGACGAGCGCAAGGAAGCCGCCGACCTGGTGGCGCTGCTGACGCCCATCATCAAGGCCTTCCTGACCGACAACGCCTGGCTGGCCACGAGCCACTGCCTGCAGGTGTACGGCGGCCACGGCTTCATCAAGGAATGGGGCATGGAGCAGTACGTGCGCGATGCCCGCATCAACATGATCTACGAAGGCACGAACACCGTGCAGTCGCTGGACCTGCTGGGCCGCAAGATCCTGGGCGACAACGGCGCCAAGCTGAAGAAGTTCGGCAAGCTGATCGCGCAGTTCGTGGAAGACGAAGGCACGAACGAAGCCATGCAGGAGTTCGTGAACCCGCTGGCCGACCTGGGCGACAAGGTCACCAAGCTGACCCAGGAAGTCGGCATGAAGGCTTTCGGCAACGCCGACGAAGTGGGCGGCGCTTCGGTGGACTACCTGCGCGTGGTGGGCCACCTGGTGTTTGGCTACTTCTTCGCCCGCAGCGCCAAGATCGCGCTGGAAAAACAGGGCAGCGGCGACCCGTTCTACACGGCCAAGCTGCACACCGCGCGCTTCTATTTCGCGAAGCTGTTGCCAGAAACCGCCGGTTTGATCCGCACGGCCCGTGCTGGCGTGGCGCCTCTGCTGGCGATGGACGAAGCGCTGTTCTAAATTCGGGGGCGGTGCGGTCTTGTGATTTCAACGATTGCAGGCCGCCCGTCCAACCCTACCGTTCTGGTCTTAGGAGACAACCGATGAAGCGCACCTTGATCACCCTGTTGCTGGCCGCCACCTCTTCCTGGGCCCTGGCCCAAGGCACCCCCGCAGGGCTGTGGAAGACGATCGACGACGAAACCAAGCAGGAGCGGTCGTTGGTGCGCATCACCGAAGCCGGTGGTGTGTTCAGCGGCAAGATCGAAAAGCTGACCGACCCGGCCAAGGCCAACGCCAAGTGCGACAAGTGCGAAGGCGCGAAGAAGGACCAGCCGGTGGTGGGCATGACCAACATCGAAGGCGTCAACAAACACGCCGGTGAACCCTACTTTGATGGCGGCCAGATCCTGGACCCCAACAACGGCAAAACCTACAAAGTGCGCCTGACGCCCAAGGACGGCGGCAAGACGCTGGAAGTCCGCGGTTTCATCGGCTTCCTCTACCGCAACCAAACCTGGGTGCGGGTGGAGTAGTCCCACCCCCGGAGCGCCTGCGGCGCGGCTTGCAGCCCGCGCGGGGCCAGAGGCCCCGCTCTTCGCCAGGCTTGACAGGTCCACAGGACCTGCCAAGTCCGGGCTCAGCCCCCTCAAGGGGATGCCGCCGGCCGACAGGCAAAGCCGGACCCACGGTTTCTGCTTGGTTCCTGCCCAGCGCGCCAACCCTCTTTTTCTTCCCTCGGAGAACCCATGAATCGATTCCAAGTCCGCAAGGTGGCCGTGCTCGGCGCCGGCGTGATGGGCGCGCAGATCGCCGCCCACCTCGTCAACGTGAACGTGCCGGTGGTGCTGTTCGACCTGCCTGCCAAGGAAGGCGCCAAGAACGGCATCGTCACCAAGGCCGTGGAAGGGCTGAAGAAGCTCAAGCCCGCACCGCTGGGGGTGCCCGAGAACGCCGCGCGCATCGAGCAGGCCAACTACGAAGAACACCTGGCCCTGCTGGGCGAGTGCGACCTCGTGATCGAGGCCATCGCCGAGCGCATGGACTGGAAGCTGGATCTGTACACCAAGATCGCCCCGCACCTGGCCCCGCACGCCATCGTGGCCAGCAACACCTCGGGCCTGAGCATCACCAAGCTCAGCGAAGTGCTGCCCGAAAGCATCAAGCCGCGTTTCTGCGGCATCCACTTCTTCAACCCGCCGCGGTACATGTACCTGGTGGAGCTGATCCCCACCCCCACCACCCAGCCTGAAGTGCTGGACCAGCTGGATGCCTTCGTCACCAGCGCCGTGGGCAAGGGCGTCGTGCGCGCCAAGGACACGCCGAACTTCATCGCCAACCGCGTGGGCATCGCCGGCATGCTGGCCACCATCCACGAAGCCGCGCAGTTCGGCCTGAGCGTGGACGTGGTCGACGACCTGACTGGCAAGAAGATGGGCCGCGCCTCCAGCGGCACCTTCCGCACCGCCGACGTGGTGGGCCTGGACACCATGGCCCACGTCATCAAGACGCTGCAAGACAACCTGGGCCCCGGCAAGGCCGTGGCCGACCCCTTCGAAGCCAGCTACGCCACGCCCGCCGTGCTGAAGGGCCTGATCGAGAAGGGCGCCCTGGGCCAGAAGACCGGCGCCGGCTTCTACAAGAAGGTGGGCAAGGACATCCAGCGCCTGGACTTCACCACCGGCGAGTACGTGCCGGCCGGCAAGAAGGCCGACGAGATCGTCGCGCGCATGCTGAAGAAGCCCGCGGCCGACCGCCTGAAGCTGCTGCGTGAAAGCAGCAACCCGCAGGCACAGTTCCTGTGGGCCATCCTGCGCGACAGCTTCCACTACGCCGCCGTGCACCTGGGCAGCATCGCCGACAACGCCCGCGACGTGGACTTCGCCATGCGCTGGGGCTTCGGCATGCAACAAGGCCCCTTCGAGCTGTGGCAAGACGCTGGCTGGCAGCAGGTGGCCGAATGGGTGAAGGCCGACATCGACGCCGGCAAGGCCCTGTGCAGCGAACCGCTGCCGGCCTGGGTCTTCGACGGCCGCACCGGTGTGCACACCGCCGAAGGTTCCTGGAGCCCCACCAAGGGCGCCTACGTGCCGCGCAGCAGCCTGCCGGTGTACCAGCGCCAGCACTTCCCCGAGGCCGTGCTGGGCAGCGGCGCCGCCGCCCCGCTGAAGGCCGGCACGGAAGTCTTCAAGAACGACGAAGTGCGCGTGTGGACGCTGGACGGCGAGGTGCTGATCGCCAGCATCACCGCCAAGCTGCACCTCATCAGCCCCACCGTCACCGAGGGCCTGCTGAAGGCCGTGGAACTGGCCGAACAAAGCTACAAGGGCCTGGTGATCTGGTCGCCGGACGACGTGTTCTCGGCCGGCGCCAACCTGGAAGCGCTGATGCCGGTCTTCATGAAGAGCGGCGCCAAGGGCATCGCCCCTGAAGAGAAGAAGCTGCAGGACATGATGCTGCGCGTGCGCTACGCCAGCGTGCCCGTGGTGGCCGCCGTGCGTGGCATCGCCTTGGGCGGTGGCTGCGAACTGGCCGTGCACTGCGCGCGCCGTGTGGCTGCGATGGAAAGCTACATGGGCCTGGTGGAAGTGGGCGTGGGCCTGCTGCCCGGCGGTGGTGGCCTGACCTTCATCGCCCGCCGCGCCGCCGAGATGGCCGCCGCCGGCAACGCCAACGCCGACATCATGAAGTTCGCCACCGACGGCTTCACCAACGCCGCCATGGCCAAGGTGGGCACCAGCGCGCTGGAAAGCAAGAAGCTGGGCTACCTGCTGGAAGGCGACGTCATCGTGCCGAACAAGGACGAACTGCTGTTCGTGGCTGCCACCCAGGCCAAGGCCCTGTTCGACAGCGGCTACCGCGCGCCGGCCAAGACGCTGTTTCCGGTGGCTGGCCGCTCGGCCGTGGCCACCGTGAAGGGCCAGCTGGCCAACATGCGCGACGGCGGTTTCATCAGCGCCCACGACTTCCACATCAGCACGCTGATCGCCGAGGTCGTCTTCGGTGGTGACGTCGAAGCCGGTTCGCTGGTGAGCGAGGAATACCTGATGACGCTGGAGCGCCAGCGCTTCTGCGCGCTGCTGGAGCACCCCAAGAGCCAGGAACGCATCATGGGCATGCTCCAGACCGGCAAGCCCGTGAGGAATTGACCCACCCCCGAAGCGGCTGCGCCGCTCCCCCTCAAGGGGGCGACGCCAGCGGCCCGGCCAAGCCGGTTCCGCGGCGTCTGCTGGATCAAGACAAAGGACATCTGTGATGAAACAAGTTCAAGACGCCTACATCGTTGCCGCCACCCGCCTGCCCATCGGCAAGAGCGGCCGGGGTTATTTCAAGAACACGCGCCCCGACGAGATGCTCGTCAAGGTGATGCAGGCCGTGGTGGCCCAGGCCCCGGGCCTGGACCCCGCCGCCATTGAAGACGCCATCGTCGGCTGCTCCTTCCCCGAAGGCGAAGCCGGCATGAACATCGCCCGCGTGGCCTCGGTGCTGGCCGGCCTCGGCAACACCATCGGTGGTGTCACCGTCAACCGCTACTGCGCTTCGGGCATCACCGCCGTGCAGATGGCGGCCGACCGCATCCGCGTGGGCGAAGCCGACGTGATGTTCGCTGGTGGCGTGGAGTCGATGTCCATGATCCCCATGGGCGGCAACAAGCCGTCCATGAGCCCGCTGATCTTCGAACGTGACGAGAACATCGGCCTGGCCTACGGCATGGGCCTGACGGCCGAGAAAGTGGCCACGCAGTGGAAGATCAGCCGCGAAGCGCAAGACGCCTTCTCGGTGGAATCGCACCGCCGCGCCGTGGCCGCCATGCAGGCCGGCCACTTCGAAGCCGAGATCACGCCGTTTGACGTGGTCGACCGCACGCCCAACCTGGCCGACGGCTCGGTGAACCTGAAGACGCGCACCGTCAAGCTCGACGAAGGCGCCCGCCCCGACACCTCGCTGGAAGGCCTGGCCAAGCTGAAGCCGGTGTTCGCCGCCAAGGGCAGCGTCACCGCCGGCAACAGCTCGCAAACGTCGGACGGTTCCGGTGGCCTGCTGATCGTCAGCGAAGCCGCGCTGAAGCGTTTCAACCTGACGCCGCTGGCGCGTTTTGTGTCGTTCGCCGTGCGTGGTGTGCCGCCCGAGATCATGGGCATCGGCCCCATCGCCGCCATCCCGGCCGCGCTGAAGGCTGCGGGCATCAGCGCCCAAGACCTGGACTGGGTGGAACTGAACGAAGCCTTCGCCGCCCAGAGCCTGGCCGTGTTGAACGACCTGGACAGCAAGGGCATCGAACTCGACCGCGCCAAGGTCAACCCCAACGGCGGCGCCATCGCCCTGGGCCACCCGCTGGGCGCCACCGGCGCCATCCGCGCGGCCTCGGTGATCCACGGCCTGCGCCGCACCGGCGGCAAGTACGGCATGGTCACCATGTGCGTGGGCGCCGGCCAGGGCGCTGCTGGCATCATCGAGCGCATCTGAGCATGGCCACCCGGCGCCGTGCCTTGGTGGCCATCGGGGCGGCGCCCGTCACGCTGGCCGCCTGTTCACAGGAGGCGAAGTTGATGTTCAAAGATGTGCCCTCGGCCATCGCGGCCGTGCAAGCGCTGGCGCCCAAAGGTCGCAGCACCGGGGCCTGGACGCTGGCCCAGGTGCTGAACCACGCGGCGCAGAGCGTGGAGTTCTCGCTGCAAGGCTTTCCGGCCCCCAAGTCGCGCCTGTTCCAGGCCACGCTGGGGGCCGCGGCATTTGCGGTGTTCCAGGCCCGCGGCCGCATGAGCCATTCGCTCAGCGAGCCCATTCCCGGCGCGCCCGCGCTGGCCGCTGGCGACCCGCTGCAACCGGCCATTGACCGCCTGGTGGCGGCGCTGCAGGCCTTCCAGGCCCACAGTGGGCCGTTGCAGCCGCACTTCGCCTACGGGCACCTCGACAAAGCCCAGTACACCCAGGCGCACCTGATGCACCTGGCCAACCACTGGGATGAAATCACCAACCAGGAAGGCTGAAGCCATGAGCATCAAGACCTACACGCTCAACGGTGTACTCACCATCGAGATCGCGCGCCCCGAGAAGAAGAACGCGCTGACCCAGGCCATGTACACGGCCATGGCCGAAGCGCTGAACGCCGCGCGCGAAGACAAGGCTGTGCGCGCCGTGCTGTTCACTGGCCAGCCGGGCATCTTCACCTCGGGCAACGACATCGAGGACTTCATGGCCCGCCCGCCCGGCCAGGGCAGCGACGCCATGGACTCGCCGGTGTTCAACTTCATGCGCGCGCTGCTGGACTGCGACAAGCCCGTGGTGGCCGCCGTCACGGGTGCGGCCATCGGCATCGGCACCACCATGCTGCTGCACTGCGACTTCGTCTATGTCAGCGACGAAGCCCGTCTGGCCATGCCTTTCGTGGGCCTGGGCCTGGTGCCGGAATACGCCAGCAGCCTGCTGGTGCCGCAACTCATCGGCCAGCGCCGTGCCGCCGAGATGCTGCTGATGGGCGACCCCTTCACGCCCGAGCGTGCCGTGGAAGCCGGTTTCGCCAACGCCGTGCTGCCGGCTGGCGAGGTGGTGAACCACGCCCGCCGCGTGGCCGAGCGTTTCAACAGCCTGCCGCCGGGTGCCGTGCGCGAAGCCAAGCAGTTGATGAAGGCGCCGCAGCGCGAGTCTGTGCTGCAGGCCATCCGCACCGAAGGCGAACTCTTCAGCAAGCGCCTGCGCAGCCCCGAGGCCATGGAAGCCTTCCAGGCCTTCTTCCAGAAGCGCAAACCCGACTTCTCGAAGTTCTGAAGCCACGCAAAGGGCCGTTGCCATGTCGCTCACCGTCAAGCTGCTGTTGACGCCGGTGCTGGTGACCCAGGCCCTGCGCACCCGCGCCCGCCTGCCGCGCCTGCCCGAAGCCGCGGGCGCCCGGCAGGGCGTGGCTGGCCGCAGCCAGCCGGGCGCGCCGCTGCGCCTGCTGTTGACGGGCGATTCCTCCGCCGCCGGTGTGGGCGTGGGCACGCAGCGTGAAGCGCTGGCCGGCCAGTTGACGCAACACCTGGCCACGCACCTGCACCGCCCGGTGCACTGGCGCCTGCTGGCCCAGAGCGGCCTGACGACGGCGCAGACCCTGCACCTGCTGCAGCGCCAGGACGCCCAAGCGCTGGGCCACTTCGACGTGGCCGTGGTGATGACCGGTGTGAACGACGTGGTGGAACAGGTGCCGTCCACACGCGCCGTGCGCCACCGCGAAGCCCTGGCCAACCACCTGCGCAACGCCTGTGGTGTGCAGCGGGTGGTGTTCGTGCCGCTGCCACCGGTGCACCAGTTCCCCGGCTTGCCGCAGCCGCTGCGTTGGGTGGCCGGCAGCGACGCGCGCCGCCACGACCAGGCCCTGCGCGACTGGGCCGCCACGCGGGACGACGTCACCCGCGTGGACCTGGACCTGCAGCTGAACCGCGGTGTGATGGCCAGCGACGGCTTCCACCCGGGCCCCAAGGCTTACCAGCAGTTCGGCCGCGACATCGCGGCCCACTTGGCCACGCTGTTCGCCGCCCCGGCGGCGGCTTGACCGCCACCATCAGGCGGCCCCACCGCTTCAGAAGAAGCGGCCCACGTTCAGCAGCGTCAACACCCCCAGCACCGCGAACACCACGGCGCTGATGCCGTGCACCAGGCGCATCGGGATGGCCTTGGCCGCGCGGTCGCCCAGGTAGACGGCCGGCACGTTGGCCAGCATCATGCCCAGCGTGCTGCCAGCCACCACGGCCACCAGGTCGGTGTAGCGCGCGGCCAGCGCCACGGTGGCGATCTGCGGCTTGTCGCCCATCTCGGCCAGGAAGAAGGCCAGCACCGTGGTGCCGAACACGCCCAGGCGGCTGTTCGTGCCTTCCACGTCTTCGGCTTCGTCGGGCACCAGCATCCACACGGCCATGGCCAGGAAGCCCAGGCCGATGACCCAGCGCAGCACGTCGGGCCCCAGGAACTTCGCCACGGCACCGCCCACCACGCCCGCCAAGGCGTGGTTGGCCAAGGTGGCGACCAGGATGCCCAGCACGATGGGCAGCGGTTTGCGGAAGCGCGCGGCCAAGAGGATGGCCAGCAGCTGGGTTTTGTCGCCGATCTCGCCCAAGGCGACCAGACCGGTGGAGATGAAGAAGGCTTCCAAAGGGTGGCTCTCCGCACGCGCTGGGCGTGCCCATGCGGGGCCGGTGACAGACAAATGACCACGCAACTGCACCGGCCCCGGCGGCAGCTGTGTGGTCAAAGGTCTTGCCAGGCTGGAAGCTGCCCGCACCATGGTCGGCTGACCAAGTGTGTTGATGCAGGCCCTTGGCACCGGTGGCGGTGCGCAAGGCGGCTACTCCCCAATGACGCCCCTCGATTGTAGGCGTTGAGCGGTGCGCGGTTGGCGCCACGCGAGGCGGCCGGCCTGCTGCCGTGCCTTCAGACAACGCTAAGCCCAGCGCCAGACCATGGCGGCATGGACCACACCACACCCCCCCCGCACCCCAGGCGCTGGCCCGCAGTGGTCGGCACGTCGATGGCGCCACGGCGCCGTTCGGGCGGCCGGGCTGCTCGTGGTGCCATGGTTGGCACTCTGGGCGGGGGCAGGGGCGGCCTGGGCCGCCACCCCCACCGAACTGCTGGCCGGCTACAGCCAGCAGGCCGGTGGCGCACCGCAGCCGACCAGAGGCCAGGCCTTTTTCAACAGCCGCCAGGGCCGGGACTGGAGTTGCGCCAGCTGCCACGGTGCCGTGCCCACGCAGAACGGCCGCCATGCCAGCACCGGCAAGGCCATCCAGCCCTTGGCGCCGGCCTTCAACCCCGAACGCTTCACCGACCTGGCCAAGGCCGACAAGTGGTTCCGCCGCAACTGCAACGACGTGCTGGGCCGCGCCTGCACCGAGGCCGAAAAGGCCGATGTGCTGGCCTGGTTGCTGACGCTCAAGACCGGAGGATGACCATGGCACCGCCGCTGAACCCTCCCCGCATCCTTCGCCCGCGCCGGCTGCGCGCTGGGCACCACGGCTGGCTGGTGCTGGCGGCGTTGCTGTCCGGCTTGGCCCGCGCCGATGGCCCTGCGGCCGTGCCGCTGCTGCCGGCCTACCAGCAGGAATGTGCCGCTTGTCACCTGGCCTATCCACCGGACCTGCTGCCCAAGGCCTCGTGGCAGCGGCTGATGGTCAACCTGCCGCGCCACTTCGGCACCGATGCCTCGCTGGACCCGGCCGCCACCGCGGCGCTGGCCACCTGGCTGGACGCCCACGCCGGCACCTACAAAAAAGTGCAGCGCGAGGCGGCGCCGCCGCCGCAAGACCGCATCACCCGCGCGCCCTGGTTCCAGCGCGAGCACCGCGAGATCGCCGCTGCCGTGTGGCAACGCCCTGCTGTGGGCAGTGCCGCGAACTGTGCGGCCTGCCACAGCGGCGCGGCCCAGGGCCGGTTCAACGAACACGAGGTCCGCGTGCCGCGCTGAGCCGCCGGCCACGCTGTCCGCCCCAGTACCACCTGCACCACCTGCCCGGAGTCCACCATGCCCCACACCCTGCCACCGGCGGCGTCGGCCGCACCCCCGCCACGCGTGACCCCTCAGCCGGCCGCCCCGCCCGCCCACACGGCACCTGGCATGGCCGCAGCCAGCCGCCATGCGCCCGTGTTGGTGTGGGACTGGCCCACACGCAGCTTCCACTGGCTGCTGGCCTTCAGCTTTGTGGTGGCCTTCGTCACCGCAGAAACCGAACGCTGGCGGCTGTTGCACATCACCATGGGCTACACGGCCGGCGGTTTGGTGTTGTTCAGGTTGTTGTGGGGCGCTTTCGGCAGCCGGCATGCGCGGTTCTCGGCCTTTGTGCGCAAGCCGGCGGCCGTGCGCCAGTACCTGCACAGCCTGTGGCGTGGCGCCCCGGAGCACCACGCCGGCCACAACCCGGCCGGTGCCGTGGCCGTGGTGTTGATGCTGGCCCTGGGGCTGCTGGTTCCGCTGACGGGCTGGTTGCTTTACAACGACGTGGGGGGTGAGTTTTTCGAAGAGGTGCACGAGGTGCTGGGCAACGCCTGGTTGGCCGTGGTGCTGGTGCACGTGGGCGGTGTGGTGGTGGCCAGCGTGCTGCACCGCGAGAACCTGGCGCGCGCCATGTTCACCGGCCGCAAGCGTGCTGCAGCCGGCGACGGCATCCCGCACGCGGCGTCGGCCGTGGCCTGGTTGCTGCTGGCCGCGGTGTTGGGCTTCTGGGGCTGGCAATGGCAGCAGGCCCCAGCGCCGCTGACGAACACGGCGCCGACCGCTGGCGACGCTCAGAAGGACGACGACTGATGCCCAGCCACCCCCGCAGCCCCTACCATCGCCCCCATGCGCATCCTGCTGGTTGAAGACGACACCCTGTTGGGCGACGGCCTGCGTGCCGGCCTGCTGGCCCTGGGGTTTCAGGTGGACTGGGTGCGCGACGGCGAAGCCGCCTTGCTGGAACTGCGCAGCGGGGTGTACGCCGCCGCCGTGCTGGACCTGGGCCTGCCGCGCAAAGACGGCCTGCAGGTGCTGGCCGAAGCGCGCAGCGCAGGCGCCACCTTGCCGGTGCTGGTGCTGACCGCGCGCGACGCCGTGGCCGACCGCATCCGCGGCCTGGACCAGGGCGCCGACGACTACGTGTTGAAACCCGTGGACCTGCACGAGCTGGCCGCGCGGCTGCGCGCCCTGGTGCGCCGCGCGCATGGCCAGCCGCAGGAATTGCTGCGCTCGGGCAACGTCACGCTGGACCCGGCCGGCCACAGTGTGCAGGTGGGCGGTGAAGCCGTGGTGCTGTCGGCCCGCGAGTTCGACCTGCTGCACGCGCTGATGCTGTCGGCCGGCCGTGTGCTCACGCGTGAACAACTGGAACAGCACCTGTACCGCTGGGGCCGCGAGGTGGAGAGCAACACCGTCGAGGTGCACATCCACCACCTGCGCCGCAAGCTGGGCAGCCAGGCCATCCAAACCGTGCGGGGCGTGGGCTACACCGTGCCCGCGGCATGAAGGCCCCACGTTCGCTGCAAGGGCGCCTGCTGGCCTGGGTGCTGGGCCTGGTGCTGTGCCTGTGGTTGCTGAGCGCGGTGGCCACCTGGCTGGACGCCCGCCACGAACTGGACGAACTGCTGGACAGCCACCTGGCCCAGGCCGCAGCCTTGTTGGTGGTGCAGCAGCCCCACAGCGAAGGGCCCGCGGCCGTGGCGCCGGCCGCGCCGCTGGCAGCGCCCTTGTTGCACCAGTACGCGCCGCGCACGGCTTTCCAGGTGTGGCACCACGGCCGCCTGGTGCAGCGTTCGGCCAACGCACCGGGCCAGCCGCTGCAGCCCGTGGCCGACGCGCCCCAGGGCTTCCACGACGTGGTGCTGGAAGGCCGCCCCTGGCGGGTGTTCGCGGCGCAAGACGCCGCGCGTGGCCTGCAGGTCTACGTGGGTGAGCAGGCGCGCTCGCGGCGCGACATCGTGCTGGCTTTGTTGCGCAGCACGCTGTGGCCTTCGCTGCTGGCCTTGCCGGTGCTGGCCCTGGCCACCTGGTGGGCGGTGCGCCGAGGCACGGCACCGCTGCGCGCCTTGGGCGAAGGCCTGCGCCAGCGGCAGCCGCAAGACCTGGTGCCCGTGCAACTGCCCGGGCAGCCACCCGAAGAAATGCAGCCCATGCTGCAGGCGCTGAACCAGTTGTTCGGCCGCATCCAGGGCCTGCTCGACAACGAACGCCGCTTCACTGCCGACGCCGCCCACGAACTGCGCACCCCCATCGCCGCTTTGCGCGCCCAGGCCCAGGCGGCCTTGCTGGCACGCGATGACGCCACACGCCAGCAGGCCTTGCTGGCGTCGCTTCAGGGCTGCGACCGCGCCACACGCCTGGTGGAACATCTGTTGCTGCTGGCCCGACTGGAAGCCGCGGCGCCCGGTCCTGACAACGTGGTGGAACTGGGCGCCCTGGTGCGCCGCGTGGTGGCCGACCTGGCGCCCGCCGCGCTGGCGCGTGGCCAGGTGCTGGACATCGAAGCCGAAGCGGTCTGCCCGGTGCTGGGCGACGACAGCCTGCTGACGGTGCTGGTGCGCAACCTGGTGGACAACGCCGCGCGTTACAGCCCCGATGGCGCCACGCTGCGGGTGCACCTGCTGCCACTGGCCGGTGGCCGGGTGCAACTGCGGGTAGAGGACAGCGGCCCGGGCCTGCCCGAGGCCGCTTTGCAGCGCCTGGGTGAACGTTTCTTCCGCGCACTCGGCAACGACGCGCCTGGCAGCGGCCTGGGCTGGTCCATCGTGCGCCGCGTGGCCGCGGTGCTGGGTGCCGGCTTGCAGGTGCAGCGCTCGGCGGCGCTGGGCGGTTTGTGTGTGCTGGTGGACTTGCGCGGGGCCGGCGATCAGGCCACCGGCAGCGGCCGCGGCTTGCCTTCGCCGTCGATGGCCACGTAGGTCAGCTTGGCCTCGGTCACCTTCACCACCTGCAGGTTGGCGGGGTTGCGTTCGGCCAGCACCTCTACCTGCACGGTGATGCTGGTGCGGCCCACCTTCAGCACGCGCGCGTAGAAGCTCAGCAGGTCGCCGATCGACACCGGCTGCTTGAAGATGAACTCGTTCACCGCCACGGTGGTGATGCGGCCCTTGGCCAGGCGCGCGGGCAACACGGCACCGGCCAGGTCCACCTGCGCCATGATCCAGCCGCCGAAGATGTCGCCGTTGCCGTTGGCGTCGGCCGGCATGGGCATCACGCGCATCACGAGTTCCGCGCCATCGGGCAGGCGGGCCGGGGCCATCAGCGGGGCAGGGTGGGCAGGGGTCTGGGTCATGGTCGGTCGCGGGGGCGCGGATTGGCTCGGGTTTGCCCGGATTGTCGCCCGAGCCCTGGGCCAGCGGGCCAGGTCGATGCCGGGCAACTGCAAACCCTGCCACGCACGGTGACAATGTCCGCCGATGCGCCGCTCTGTTTCCGCCGAACCCACCGCAACCGGCTCCGTGCCGGCCCCCCGTTCAGACTGGGCCACCTTGGCGCGGCTGCTGCCCTACCTGTGGCAGTACCGCTGGCGCGTGGGCCTGGCCCTGGCTTTCCTGGTGGCGGCCAAGGTGGCCAACGTGGGCGTGCCGCTGCTGCTGAAGGAACTGGTGGACGCCATGACGCTGAAGCCCGGTTCGGCCCAGGCTTTGCTGGTGGTGCCGCTGGGTCTGATCGTGGCCTACGGCGCGCTGCGCTTGTCCAGCAGCCTGTTCACCGAACTGCGTGAGCTGACCTTCGCCAAGGCCACGGAAGGCGCGGCGCGCAGCATCAGCCTGCAGGTGTTCCGCCACCTGCACGCGTTGAGCCTGCGCTTCCACCTGGAGCGCCAGACCGGCGGCATGACCCGCGACATCGAACGTGGCACGCGCGCCGTGCATTCGTTGATCTCGTACTCGCTGTACAGCATCTTCCCCACGCTGGTGGAGGTGGCCCTGGTGCTGACGCTGCTGGCCGTGAAGTTCGACGCCTGGTTCGCGTGGATCACCATCGCCGCGCTGGCGCTGTACATCGTGTTCACCATCACCGTGACCGAATGGCGCACGCAGTTCCGCAAGCAGATGAACGAGCTCGATTCTTCGGCGCATTCGCGCGCCATCGACTCGCTGCTGAACTACGAAACGGTGAAGTACTTCAACAACGAAGACTTCGAAGCCGGCCGCTACAACGAGAACCTGGAGCGCCTGCGCCGCGCTGCGCTGAAGAGCCAGAGCACGCTGAGCCTGTTGAACACCGGGCAGCAGCTCATCATCGCTTTCGCGCTGGTGGCCATGCTGTGGCGCGCCACGCTGGGGGTGAGCGAAGGGCGTTTGACGCTGGGCGACCTGGTGATGATCAACGCCTTCATGATCCAGCTCTACATCCCGCTGAACTTCCTGGGCGTGATGTACCGGGAGATCAAGCAGGCGCTGACCGACCTGGACAAGATGTTCGGTCTGTTGTCGCGCCACCGCGAGGTGGACGACGTGCCCGGCGCCCCGGCGCTGGCCGTGCGCGAGGGCACGGTGCGCTTCGAAAACGTGGACTTCGCCTACGACCCGGCGCGCCCCATCCTGCACGGCGTGAGCTTCGACATTCCCGCGGGCAAGACGGTGGCGGTGGTGGGCGCCTCGGGCGCGGGCAAGTCCACGCTGGCGCGGCTGATGTTCCGCTTCTACGATGGGACGGACGGGCGCATCACCCTCGCCGGGCCGGACATCCGGCAGGTCACGCAGGCCAGCCTGCGCGCGGCCATCGGCATCGTGCCGCAGGACACGGTGCTGTTCAACGACACGGTGGAATACAACATCGCCTACGGCCGCCCCGGCGCCACGCGCGAGCAGGTGGAGGCCGCGGCCCGTGCGGCGCACATCCACGACTTCATCGCCTCCACCCCGCAGGGCTACGGCACGATGGTGGGTGAGCGGGGCCTGAAGCTTTCAGGTGGCGAGAAGCAGCGCGTGGCCATTGCCCGCACGCTGCAGAAGAACCCGCCCATCGTCATCTTCGACGAGGCCCCCTCGGCGCTTGATTCCGCCAACGAGCGCGCCATTCAGGCCGAGCTGAAGACCGCCGCGCAAGGCAAGACCGCCCTGGTCATCGCCCACCGCCTGAGCACGGTGGTGGACGCCCACGAAATCGTGGTGCTGGAAGCCGGCCGCGTGGTGGAACGCGGCCCGCACGCCGACCTGCTGGCGCTGGACGGTCGCTATGCGCGGATGTGGCGGCTGCAGCAGAGCGGGGGGGAAGGGGTGTCGTCTGCGGCTGGGGTGGCAGTGTGACGTTCGCGCGGGTCTGAGCGGCTGCACTTCGCGGCCAGGCGGGGGGGGGGGGGGGGGGGGGGGGGGGGGGGGGGGGGGCGCGGGGGTGGCGGGGGGGGCGGGGAGGG
>JBKCUM010000021.1:0-8420 GCA_046318395.1 Rubrivivax sp. | reverse complement strand
AGGAACAGCCGCGCCAGCGCGGCGCGCAGCGTGTGGCGTTCCAGCGGTGGCAGGCCCTGTGCCGCCAGGTGTTCGGCGTCCAGCCCGGCGTGGAAGCCCGCGGCCAGCAGCCAGCCGTGCAGCCGCGCCAGCGCGGCTTCGTCCAGCCCGAAACGGCGCGCCACCAGGGGCTGCTGCAGCAGTTCGAACACGGCGGTGGCCGCGCAGCGCGAGGCCACCAGGCCCAGCGTGGCCAGCAACAGCCGCGCCGGTTGGTTGGCCTGGCTGCGGCCGCGGCCGGTGATGGCGAAGGGCAGGCGGCGCTCGCGCGGCGCGCTGCCGAAGATGGCGTCGATCAGCGGTGCAGCGGTCTCCAGGTCGGGCAACAGCACCACCACACGGCCGGGGTCCAGCGCAGGTTGGCGGGCGAACAGCGCCAGCAGGTGGTCTTGCAGCACTTCCAGTTCACGCGCCAAGGAGTGGCACACGTGCAGTTCGAGGCTGCGGTCGTCGGCCAACAGCGGTGCGCTGCCGGCGTCCAGGTCCAAGCCTTGCAGCACGCTGGCCTGCAGCACGCCCAGCAGCCGCGTGGTGTCGGGCGTGGTGTAAGCCTCACTGTCGAAGCTGCCCCCGGTGGCGTCCAGCAGGGCTTTCAGCTGGCCTTGGGCTTGTGCGCCCCAGGCCGTCAGCAGCGGGTGGCCCAACACCAGGTGTTCGGCCTGGCCGCGCAGGGCCTGGCGCACGAAGCGGGGTTTGTCGACCAGGTCGTACCAATAGATGCTGCAGGGGTTCAGCACGTACACGTGCACCTCGGCCACGGTACCCACGGCCTGCAGCAGGCGCAGGTACAGCGGTGGCAGGCTGGGCAGGGCGAACAGGTGCACGGCCGCCGGCAGGCCCGCGGCCTGGGCCGCCGCGGCGCCACCGGTGGCCAGCGTGTCCAGGAAGGTGCTGGTGGGGTGCAGGGCGTCGGCGCCCACTTGCGCCGTCAGCAGGGCCCAGAGTTCGGCCTGCCAGGCGGTGTCGGCGGCGTCTGGCGCAGCGCCGGCGGTGGCCTGGCCCGGCACCGGCAGTTGCGGCGCTTGGGGCTGGGCCTGCCAGTCGGCCAACCAGTCGCCGCGGAAGGTGATGTACTGGTCGAACAGGCCGGCCATGCGCGTGGCCAGCTCATAGCGCATCAGCGCGTCGCCCTGCGCCAGGTAGGCCTGCAAGCGGGGGTGGCGCGCCAGCCAGCTGCTGTCGGCCAGGGCCTGGTGGATGCGCCAGGCCAGGGCGTCCGGCGAAAAGGGCGAACGCTGGGCCACGGCCGGCACCACACGCGCCACCTGCTGCCACAACCACTGCGCCAGGAACCCGAAACGCACCTGGGCGCACACGCCGTGCTGGTCGGCCAGGGCCAGGGTGACGTGGCGGCGCAGCGCCGAACTGGGCACCAACACCTCGGTGGCCACGAAGGGGTCGGCCAGCCGCTGCTGTTCGGCCGCCACCTGCTGCAGCAGCAGGCTGGTCAGGTTTTCCAGTCGGTTGGCGGTGTGGACACGCAACATGGGGCGGGGCAGGGCGGAGGGCCGGTGAGAAAGCGTGGCAGAACCCGCAGTCTAGGCCGTGCGCCGGTGGGCGCCAGGGCCCCGGCAGGGCGGCGCCACCAATGTCGCGTGTCAGAGGCTCACAGGCTGAGCCTGTGCAGCCCGAGGGCTGCGGTCGGCCCCGACGGGGCCGCCGCGCTCAGCCGTTCTGCCGCGCCTGGTGCGCCGCCATGGCCAGCTGCACCTCGTTCGTGCCCTGGGCCGCACCGCTGCCCGGCACGGTTTCGCCCACGTCGCGCTGCGAGATGGCGTCAAAGTTCGCGGCCACCAGTTCCGGCGTCTCGGGCGACAGGCCCAGGTGCAGGCCTTGGGTCATGGTGATGTAGGCGCGCTCAAAAGTGCCGGCACCGGCGCACAGGATGGCGCGGGTCGGGGCTTCGCGGCTGGCCAGGTGCAGCAGGGCGGGCGTCACGGCTTCGGGTTTCAGCGCGTCCAGCACGGCTTGCGGCATCAGGCCCTCGGTCATGCGCGTGGCGGCGGTGGGGGCCAGGCAGTTCACGTGGATGCCGTACTTCTGGCCTTCCAGCGCCAAGGTCTGCATCAGGCCCACCAGGGCCATCTTGGCCGCGCCGTAGTTGGCCTGGCCGAAGTTGCCGTACAGGCCCGAGGACGAGGTGGTCATCACGATGCGGCCGTAGTTCTGCGCGCGCATGATCTCCCACACCGCGTGGGTGCAGTGCACGGCGCCCATCAGGTGCACGTCCAGCACCAGGCGGAAGTCGGCCAGGTCCATCTTGGCGAAGCTCTTGTCGCGCAGGATGCCGGCGTTGTTCACCAGGATGTCGATGCGGCCCCAGGCGTCCATGGCCTGCTGGACCATGGCGTTGACGCCGTCCACGTCGGTGACGGAAGCGCCATTGGCCAGGGCTTCGCCACCGGCTGCGCGGATGGTGGCCACCACCTCGTCGGCCGGCGCGGCGCTGCCGTGGGCGGGTGCGAAGTCGTTGACGATGACCTTGGCGCCGCGGGCGGCCAGGGCCAGCGCGTGCTGGCGGCCCAGGCCACCACCGGCACCGGTGACGATGGCCACCTGACCGTCAAAACGCAGAGGGGGAAGGGAAGAGGCGGGTGTGTTCATGCGGCCATTCGACCACAGCCCGCCAGCAACGCTGCTCCGGGCTGGCCCCAGGGCCGCGGGGCCGGGGGTTTCAGCCCGCCAGCACGCGGCCCAGCCAGGCGCGCAGGTGCTGCACCTCTTCGCGGCACACCGAGTGTTCCATCGGGTAGTCGTGCCAGTCGACCGTGTGGCCCAGGGCCTGCAGCGCGTCGCGTGCGGCAGCACCCCGCGCCAGCGGCACGATGCCGTCGCGCTGGCCATGGCCCAGGAACACCGGCGTGGCCGCGTTGGCCGCGTGGCGTTCGGCCGCGGTCTGTTCGGTCAGCGGCAGGTAACCCGACATGCCGGCCAGACCGGCCAGCCGGTGCGGGCAGCGCACACCGGCACCCAGCGTGATGGCGCAGCCTTGCGAAAAACCGGCCAGCACGATGCGCTGAGCCGGCATGCCGCGGGCGATTTCGCGCTCGATCAGGCCGTGCACCAGCGCAAAGCTTTCCCGCAGGCCGCCTTCGTCTTCGCGGCGTTGCAGGTCCATGCCCAGGATGTCGTACCAGGCGCGCATGGGCGCACCGCCGTTGATGGTGACCGGCCGCACCGGCGCACGTGGCAACACCCAGCGCAGCGGCCCCACGGCCGGCAGCTGGATTTCGTCGCCAAACGGCTGGAAGTCCGTGCCATCGGCGCCCAGGCCGTGCAGCACGATGACGGTCGCCGCCGGCGCCGCCGCGGGGTTCAGTTCAATGGTTTCCAGAGACATGGGTGGCCTCGGTGGCGTTCAGTAGGCCAAGCCCATGGCTTCGCGGACGTCCTTCATCGTTTGGCGTGCCACCGTGCGTGCGCGCTCGGTGCCCATTTCCACGATCCAGTGCACCTGCTTGGGGTTGGCGGTGAAGGCCGCGGCACGTTCGCGCCAGGGTTGTTGTTCCTTCACGATGGCGTCCACCACCGGCTGCTTGCACTCCAGGCAGCCGATGCCGGCGCTCTTGCAGCCGGTTTGCACCCACTGCTGCGTGGCCTCGTCGCTGTAGACCACGTGGAAGTTCCACACCGGGCACTTGGCGGGGTCGCCGGGGTCGGTGCGGCGGGCGCGGGCCGGGTCGGTGGTCATGCCGCGGATCTTCTTCGCCACGGTGTCCGGGTCGTCGCGCATCAGCACGGTGTTGCCGTAGCTCTTGCTCATCTTGGCGCCGTCCAGGCCAGGCAGCTTGGCGGTTTCCGTCAGCAGCACCTCGGGTTCGGTCAGCACGCTCTTGCCGCTGCCCTTCAGGTGGCCCATCAGCACCTCGGTGTCGGCCTCGGTCCAGCCTTCGATGCTGGCCGCGGCCTTTTTCACCAGGCCTTCGCCCTTGGCATGGGCTTCGGGCGAACCGGTTTCGCCGAAGGCCTTGCGCTGCTTCTCGAAGTAGCGGGCGTCGTCCTTGGGCAGTTTGGCCAGGGCTTCGGCCACCTGCAGCGCGAAGTTTTTGGCGCGGCCGTACAGGTTGTTGCAGCGGCGGGCCACCTCGCGCGTCAGCTCCACGTGCGAGCTCTGGTCTTCACCCACGGGCACGTGGTTGGCCTTGTAGATCAGGATGTCGGCGGCCTGCAGCAGCGGGTAGCCCAGGAAGCCGTAGGTCGCGAGGTCGCGGTCCTTCAGCTTTTCCATCTGGTCTTTGTACGTGGGCACACGTTCCAGCCAGCCCAGCGGCGTGCCCATGGCCAGCAGCGTGAACAGCTCGGCGTGTTCGGGCAGGCGGCTCTGGATGAAGATGGTGCTCTTGTCGGGGTCCAGGCCGGCGGCCAGCCAGTCGATCACCATGTCGTAGACCGACTTCTCGATGACCTCGCGGTCTTCGTAGTGCGTGGTCAGCGCATGCCAGTCGGCCACGAAGTAGAAGCAGTCGTACTGGTCTTGCAGGCGCACCCAGTTCTTCAGCGCACCGTGGTAGTGGCCGAGGTGGAGTGAGCCGGTGGGGCGCATGCCGGAGAGAACGCGTGGTCGCATGGTGAAGGCCGTGTTGGCGTGAGGCTGACTGCAAACGAGCGCCGGATTGTGTCAGGTCGGGCCCGGCGTCGCCGCGGCCGGCCAGCGGGCGCCTTGGGGTGCGTCGGCGGCCCGCTACACTGCCGCGCCCCATGAAAAGCATCGTCATCCTCATCTCCGGCCGCGGCTCCAACATGGAAGCCCTGGTGCAGCGCTGTGCCGCCGAGGGCTGGCCAGCCCGGGTGGCGGCCGTCGTCAGCAACCGTCCGGACGCTTCCGGCCTGGCCTTCGCCGCAGCCCACGGCGTGCCCACGGCCGTGGTGGACCACCGCGCCTACCCCGACCGCGCGGCTTTTGACGCCGCCTTGGCCCAGGCCATCGACGCCTTCGCGCCCGACCTGCTGGTGCTGGCGGGTTTCATGCGCATCCTCACGCCCGGTTTCGTGCAGCACTACGCCGGGCGGCTGTTGAACATCCACCCGTCGCTGCTGCCGGCCTTCCCGGGCCTGCACACGCACCGCCGCGCGCTGGAAGCCGGCTGCAAGCTGGCCGGTGCCACGGTGCACTTCGTCACGCCGGAACTGGACCACGGCCCCATCGTGCTGCAGGCCGCCGTGCCGGTGCACCCGGGCGACGACGAACACACGCTGGCCCAGCGTGTGCTGGCCAGCGAACACGTCATCTACCCGTTGGCCGTGCGCTGGTTTGTGGAAGGCCAGCTGGTGCTGGAAGGCGGCCTGGTGCGCCAGGCCCAAGGCGCTTCGCAGGTGCTGATGTAAACAGGCCGCCACCGCCGGTAGGGCCGCAGCCCCACCGCGCGCAGGCCCCGCAAGGGATAATCCGGGGATGCACCCTGGCGCCCTTCTCGACCTCACCACGGAACTGCTGCAAAGCGTTCTGAAGCTGGACACCCCCGCCGACGGCGTGGTGTCGGCTTTCTTCAAACAGCACCGCAACCTGGGCGCGCGCGAGCGCCACGCCCTGGCTGAAACGGCTTACCACGTGCTGCGCCAGCGGCCGCTGCTGCAGCACCTGGCGCAAAGCGGGCAGGGCCCGCTGGAGCGCCGCCTGGCCATCCTGGGCTGGCAGGGCAACGCCACCTTCTTGCGCGGCGGCCTGTGGCCGCACGAACAACAGTGGCTGCCCCAGGTGCAGGCCATCGACACCGCCAGCCTGCCCGAAAAACTGCGCCACAACCTGCCCGACTGGCTGGCCGGCGCGCTGAAAACGCAGCTGGGCGAAGAGGGCTTCTGGCCGCTGGTGGCTGCGCTGAACGACATCGCGCCGCTGGACCTGCGTGTCAACACGCTGAAGAACAAGCGCGAAGAAGCCCTGGCCGCGCTGGCCGCCGCCAACATCGTGGCCGAGCCCACGCCGTACTCGCCTTGGGGCCTGCGCATCAAGGGCAAGCCGGCGCTGAACAAGCTGCCGGTGTTCACCGAAGGCGGCGTGGAAGTGCAGGACGAAGGCAGCCAGTTGCTGGCCTTGCTGACCGACGCCAAGCGCGGTGAGATGGTGGTCGATTTCTGTGCCGGCGCGGGTGGCAAGACGCTGGCCCTGGGCGCTTCCATGCGCAACACCGGCCGCCTGTACGCTTTCGACGTGTCCGGACACCGGCTCGATTCCTTGAAACCACGGCTGGCGCGCAGCGGGCTGTCCAACGTCTACCCGGCGCAGATCGCGCACGAGCGCGACGAACGTGTGAAGCGCCTGGCCGGCAAGATCGACCGCGTGCTGGTCGACGCCCCGTGTTCCGGCCTGGGCACGCTGCGCCGCAACCCCGACCTGAAGTGGCGCCAAAGCCCGCAGGCCGTGGTCGAGCTGCAGGTCAAGCAGCAGGCCATCCTGAACAGCGCCGCGCGCCTGCTGAAGCCGGGCGGTCGCTTGGTCTACGCCACCTGCAGCCTGCTGCAGGAAGAAAACGAGGCCGTGGTGGCCGCCTTCAACGCCGAGCGCGGTGGCGATTTCACACCGCTGCCGGCGGGCGAGTTGCTGACGCAGCTGAAGGTGGAAGGCGCCGACAGCCTGGTGGCCGGTGACGCGCTGCGCCTGTGGCCGCACCTGCACCACACCGACGGCTTCTTCGCCGCCGTCTGGCAACGGCGCTGACGCCGGCTGCCGCGGCTTGGCAGCGGCTTCGGCGTTTGATCTGGGTCTAGAACCCGGCATTCCGACCGTTCCCAGGCGAACGTCCCGGGGGCGGCGGGGCTATTCCTTGCACCGCGCAGGGGTGGGCCCCCCTACAATCAAGCGGTTACAGAAACAGGTATAGGAACTGAGATGGATGTCTGGCTGACCGTGCGCGACGCACTCGTGCAATGGCTGTCCCACGGGCTGCTGGAGGCTTCCTGGTGGCAGGTGGTGATTTACACGCTGATCACCACGCACATCACGATTTGCGCGGTCACCATCTTCCTGCACCGCGCCCAGGCCCACCGGTCGCTGGACCTGCACGCCCTGCCGTCGCATTTCTTCCGCTTCTGGCTGTGGATCGGCACCGGCATGGTCACGAAGGAGTTCGTGTCCATCCACCGCAAGCACCACGCCAAGTGCGAGACCGAAGAAGACCCGCACAGCCCGCAGACGCGTGGCCTGAAAGCGCTGCTGCTGACGGGTGTGGAGCTGTACCGGGCTGAGTCGCGCAATGCCGAGACCATGGTCAAGTACGGCCACGGCACGCCCAACGACTGGATCGAACGCAACCTGTACACCCGCTACAGCTGGCAAGGTGTGGGCCTGATGCTGATCCTGAACCTGGCCCTGTTCGGTGCCATCGGCCTGACGGTCTGGGCCGTGCAGATGGTCTGGATCCCCTGGTGGGCCACCGGCGTGATCAACGGCATTGGCCACTACTGGGGCTACCGCAACTTCGAAGCCGCCGACGCGTCCACCAACGTGTCGCCCTGGGGCATCCTGATCGGCGGCGAAGAACTGCACAACAACCACCACACCTACCCCACGTCGGCCAAGTTCTCGGTCAAGCCTTACGAGTTCGACATCGGCTGGATGTACATCCGCGCCATGGAGCGTGTGGGCCTGGCCAAGGTCCGCAAGACGCCGCCCAAGCTGGCCCTGGGCAGTGTGAAGGCCGTGGCTGACGACAAGACCTTGGAAGCCATCATCGCCAACCGCTACGAGGTGATGGCCAAGTACGCCGCCAACGTGCGCGCGGCCGTGGCCGCCGAGATCGACCGCGTGAAGCAGCAGGGGGCTGCCGCCCAGCTGGGCAACCTGAAGCTGGCCCATCGCTGGTTGCACCGCGACGACGAGAAGATTCCGGCCGCCGTGAAGCCGCAACTGGAAAGCGCGCTGCATGGCAGCCCCAAGCTGGCCAAGCTGGTGGCCATGCGCGAAGAGTTGCGTGGCCTGTGGACGCGCACCAACGTGTCGGCCGAACAGCTGGTCGTGGACCTGCAGGCCTGGTGCAAGAAGGCCGAAGACAGCGGCATCGCCGCGCTGCAGGAATTCAGCCAGAAGCTGCGCGCTGCGCACGCCTGATGGGTTGACCAAGCGCCGCGGCGACCTTCGGGTCGCGTGGTGTTGAAGCCAGAAGAGCCGGGGCCCGCCCCGGCTTTTTTTCGTCTGGACTTGGCGCGCCTGGCGCCATGGGACGGGCACCTGCGGCCACGTGGCCCACCACTGACCAAGGCTTGGCTGGTGTGCGGGCGGTGCTGGGCCGGTGGGATGACCGGCGCGCCCTGGCTTCCAGGCAAAACAAAACCCGCCGAGCTGACGCTGGGCGGGTTTTGCTGGGGAACCGTGGCAGGCCGCTGGGGCCTGCCGCTGAATCACTTCAGCTTGGTTTCCTTGTACAGCACGTGCTTGCGTGCCTTCG
>JBKCUM010000020.1:0-2113 GCA_046318395.1 Rubrivivax sp. | reverse complement strand
CGGTGGCCACCTGGTACAGCAGGGGCTGGAACAGGTGGTGGTTGCGCTGGTCCACCAGCACCACGTCCACCGGCGCGTGGGCCAGCGCACGCGCGGCGGACAAGCCGCCGAAACCGGCGCCGATGATCAAGACGACGGGACGCTGTGGGGCCATGGGCCAGACTCCTGTGGAACGCCAGCACCCGCCTGCCGGGCGGTGGCGGTGCCGACAGTCTGCCAGTGGTCAGTGCCCTGTGGCCGACAGCCAGCGCGCGCGGTCCACCGGTCTTGGGGGCTGCGATGGTGCTGCTGTGGTGCCGTGCTGCATAACGTGCAGGGTGGTGCATCGGCCCATGCACAATGGGCGGCGCACAACACCGCTGTGCCACCTGCCCAAGCTGCCCGCCGCATGCACACTGTCCCTGAACACCTGTTGCAACCCAGTCTGACACCACAGCGCCTGGCGCGCAGCGCCTACAGCACGCAGGTGCACTTCCTGTCGGCCTTCTTTGGCGGGCCGCTGGCGGCGCTGGCGCTCAGCGTCGTCAACGCGCAGCGCCTGGCACGCTGGCCGCGTGACCTGGCCTGGATCGCACCGCTGGCGTTGCTGGTGTTGGCCTTCGAGTGGTGGCTGGTGCGCGGCAGCGCGGACACCGGCGCCGTGCTCTGGGTGACGTCTTGGCTGGGCGCGGAAGCCGGGCATTACCTCAACCGGGCGTTGGCCTTGGCCTGTTTCGGCCTGGGCACCTGGATGCACCGCCGCGAGCAACGTGCGGCCGACCTGATGGGGGTGCAGCGGCCCTCGGGCTGGCGCATGGGTGTGTTGCTGGTGGTCGGTGGCAGCCTGGCCGAGGCGTGCTTGCGCCTGTTGCTGGACTGAAGCCTGACACCTGAAGCGCCTGAGCACCACCCGTCAGGCTACCTCCTCCGCCACCGTTCCCGCAGGACTCCGTTTTTGAGCCACGACCACACGCCCACCGCGCCAGACCTGCCCGGACCCGCTGGCGATGCCGCGCAGCCCAGCCCCTGGGCCCTGGCGCGCCAAGCCAGCGAACTGCTGGACCGCCGCCGCATGCTGCAAGCGCGCCAGCTGCTGGCCCAGGCGCTGCGCCAGCACCCGGAGGCCATCGAGCTGTTGTTCCAATTGGCCCGCGCCGATTACCTCGAAGACCACTTTGAAGACGCTCGCCGCACCTTGGTGCGCTTGCTGGAACTGGCGCCCGGCGACACCGGTGGCCGCTGGTTGTTGTTCCTGGTGGAAATGGAAGCCGGCCGGCTGGCCGAAGCCGAGGTGCTGGTGCTGGACCTGCTGCGGCAGTCGCCCCGCATGCCGCATTTCTGGAGCGGTTATGGAAGGTTGATGCTGCGCGCCTTGCACTTCGACAAAGCCAGCGACCTGGTCAACGAAGCGCTGCGCCTGGACCCCGACGCGCCCGAGGCGCTGCGGGCGCGCGCCTTGTGCGACATCGTCGAAGGGCGTGGCCAGCAGGACGGTGCAGCGCTGTCCCGCTTGTTGGCCGACGACCCGAACGACCTGCTCACCCTGCGCCTGGTGGTGGTGGCGCTGGCCGATGCCGGCCGCTACCGACAAGCCCACCGCTTGGCCCAGGCACTGTTGCGCGTGCAGCCCGACGACCAGGGCCTGCTGCAGCAGGTGCTGGCCTTGCACACCACCAACCATTGGAGCCTGTGGCCGTTGTGGCCGCTGCGGCGCTGGGGCTGGGCCGCTTCGGTGGGGCTGTGGGTGCTGGTGGTGCTGGGTTACCAGGTGCTGGAGCGTGTGGCGCCCCAGGCCGTGGGCGGTTTCACCGCCGTGGTGCTGGCCTATGTTGCCTACAGTTGGGTGTGGCCACCCTTGCTGACGCGCTGGATCGCGCGCGGCGCCGATTGAGCGGGCTGATCATCCAGGCCATCACCCCGGCCGTTCCCCTGGCCTCCACCCCGCCCCCGCCAGAAAGCCTCTGCGATGGACCGATCAGAACTTGAAGCGCGCTTGCTGCGCCAACCTTTCGACACCGCGCTGCGCAGCCGTTATGCCCAGCTGCTGCTGGACACTGGCGAGGCCGAGACCGCGCTGCAACAGGCCGAACTGCTGTGCCAGCAGCAGCCCCAGGACGCTGCGGCGCAGGTGCTG
>JBKCUM010000019.1:0-6641 GCA_046318395.1 Rubrivivax sp. | reverse complement strand
GTCTATACCTGTGAGCTCCAGCTTGGTACAGCACCCTCCAGCTCCACTGCATCTAAACGCACTGGGCGTTCTCATGAGACGCTGCTGGCGTGCCCGCTTTCATCGAGGCGGGCGCGCCGACCGACGACGAGCTCGATGCACTGCTGCACACCATCATTGCCCGGCTCATGAAGATGCTCACGCGCCGGGGCGGGCTGGTCGCGGACATGGGCCAGACCTCCCTGGCCGAGACGGATGCCGACGGCGAGGAGGCGCGCACGCTGCGGCCGCTGCAGGCCGCGCCCTCGCAAAGCTCGGGCCCATCGGCTGGCGCAAACAGTCCACTGGGCTGTTTTCGTCCCGCCTCAGCACCAGATGCGTCGTGCCGTCGCGCCACGGCGTCTTGAGCTTGAGCTCGACCTGGCCGGCGGCGTTGAGCTGCACCCGTTCGTCCGACAGCGAGGGGCGGGTGACGTAGCGGCACAACTGCTCCAGCCGCTTGCGGTCGTGGGCTTGCGCACGCCGTGCAGCAGGCCGTAGCCCTGGCGCGCCGGGTACAGCGGCCAGGCCGCGGCCGTGAGCAGCCAGCGCGCCGGCAGGCCGATGCGCTGTGGGTGCACGCGTGGAAACTCCACCTCGCCTTTCAGCTTCTGCAGCTGCACGCGGCCGGTGCCCATGTGCAAGCGCGCCAGGCGCAGGCCGCTCTCGCTGACCTGCGGCGCGGCGCGGCCCGCCATCATCGCCACGGCGCCTTCGTCGAGGAAGCTGGCATCGGGCGCCCCGATGAAGCTGAGAACGATCTCGCCATCGGCTGTCTCGTATGCATTGCCGACGTGGAAGACCATTTCCGTCGGCAGCTCGAACACGCGGCGCCGGCTGATGTCGGCCTTCTCCATCACCAGCACGCGCAGCGGCTCGCCCGCGGCCAGCGGGAAGCGGCGGCGGCCATCGGCCGGCACCTGCATGAAGTCAATGCCCACGGGCGGCAGCGGCACCACCAGGTAGCGCTCGGTGACGGCCATGTCGTGCACCATGGTGCCGCGCAGGCTGGCCGGCAAGGGCAGCTCGCCCAGTTGCATGCGCACCAGCCGGCCTTGCGGGTCGATGTGCCAAACCACCAGGCGGTGGCCGGCCGTGCCGATGTTCCACAGGTGCCCGGTCGGGTCGACCTTGGGGTGGGCCGAGAAGGGCACCTGTTCCAGATCGGCGCGCCAGGTCACCGGGCCTTCGGTGCTCAGGTCTTGCGGGCTCAGCGCGTAGGCCGAGCCACCTTCCCACAGCGCCAGCACGCGCCCGGCGTGTTCCAGCGCGTTGGTGTTGGCCACGTTCACGGCGTCGGGCCCGCTGATGGGCGGCCCGCCGGCGATGTGCGTGCCCAGCGTGGGCAGCAGGAAGCGGCCGGCCTGCTGTTCGGCGCGCAGCTTGGTGGTGCGCACCAGGCGGCCGCGGTGGCGCACCGCGCCGTCGCCGATGCTGAACTGCTGCACCATGCCGTCGCCATCGAACCAGTGGTGGTAGCGCTGGCCGCCGCGTTCGAAGAGCGCCGGGCCGTTGCGGTAGAAGCGCCCTTGCAACTCGGCCGGCCAGCGGCCGCGCAGCGTGGCCACGGCGTCGCGGTTGCCGGTGATGTCGTCCACGCCCTTCAGCGGGGCCAGCAGCGGCTGGCGCGGCGTGGCGCTGTCGAAGTCTTGCGGGCGGGCGGTGGCGCTGGCGGTGCCAGCGCTCAGGCCCGCGAAAGCGGCCAGGCCGGCCTGGCCCAGGCCCAGCAGCAGTTGGCGGCGTTGCAGCATGGTCGTGCTCCCGCTCACATCGACATCTTCACGGCGATGGGCCGGCCGTCCAGCGCCACCTTGCCGGTGTCCCACTGCGGGCCGAACATGCTGGGTTGGCCCGAAGAACCCCAGGGCTCGGTGGGCATGCCCATGAGGTTGCGGCCCATCTTGCCGTCGCTGTCGAGATCCTGGAACAGCATCAGCGCCACCTCGGTGCCGCTCAGGCCGCAGAGCTGCACGCTCATGCGCGCTTCACCGGCCGGCACGCGGAGGGACTTCAGTGGGCGCTTGCCGAAGGTTTCGGCGCTCCCGTACGCGGCGATCATCACCTGGCCCTGGCCGGGGCGCACGTTGGCGATCTCCACCGTGGCGCAGAGTTCGGCCGGCGCAGCGGCCGGCGGCTCGGTGCCCGGCGCGGATGTCTGTGCCATCACTTGCCCACCGCCAAGGGTGGCCCAGGCGCACAAAGCCAGGGCGCCCAGGCGGGCTGGCAGGAAGGACGGTGTGGGGGGCAGGGGGTGCAGGCGCATCGTGCGGCTCCGGGGGTTGAAGGGCATGGGCCGCACTGTGTCGGGCGCCCGCGCCGTTCACCACCGTGCTGCGATGGCGTGGCTGCGCACGTCGCGAAACGACCGCGGCCCGCCGCGAAATGCAGGCGGGCCGCGTTGATGGGGGGGCGGCTCCGTGCCCGGCCTCGCCCGGGCTGCAGGTTTCAGCGCGGGGCGCCGGACTGGGGGCGCCGGCTCGGGCGCAGGGCCAGTACCGCCAACCCGGCCAGCGCCAGCGACAGGCTGCCTGGCAGCGGCACGCCGTGGCTCGGGGGCGTGACCGGCGGGCTCGCGAAGCTCACGCCGCTGACCAGCATCACCGCGTCAGCGTAGTCCAGCGCGCCGAAGGTCTCGAAGCCCAGCAGCCAGCGGTTGGCGCCGAGGTCCAGCGCCCGCACGCTGCCGGCGCCGCTGGCCAGCACCTGCGTGGCCTGGTGAGTCGCCAGCGCGGGGAGGCTGCTGTCGCTGTAGGCCTCCGCATCCAAGCCGAACACCAGCGTGTCGAAGGCGGCCAGACCGCTGATCGTGCGTGTGCTGCTGATGGTGTCGATGGTCAAGCTGAAGTCGGCGGCGGCGTCGCTGGCCGAGAGGCCGTTGCGCGTGCTGAACAGATCGCCCGCCCCCTGCAGGAAGAGCCGTCCACCGTGTGCCGCCGCGGTGCCCACGTAGCGCACCTCGACCTCGCCGCCCACCGCGCGCAGCGGGCCGGCCGCGAAATCGCTGCCCGCCAGCAGCCCGGCCAGCGCGGCCTCTTCAAAGAAGAACTCGGTGTCGAAGCGGTCGTGACCGGTCGCCGTCAGCGCCGACTGGCCCGACACCGGGGCGGTCGCGGCGCCGATCACCGGCGCGGCCTGGACGTGCAGCACACCCAGGGCCAGGCCCAGGCCTCCCAAAAGGCTGAACAGCTTCATCAACATCTCCAGATTCTGTAGTTTGGCTACTTTGCCGTCGGGGTGATTGTGCGGTCTCGACCGTTGGAGGAACCCCTCTCGGCCCCGCGATTTTCCAGAAAAGCGCGGGAGATTCTCGAACAGATCCCTCTGCTATGGCATTCGGGGAAACACCCAAGACCGTTGAAATGTGATGTAGTTAAGCTACATGCACAACACCGAGGCCACGACCTCCGGGGTGCCGTTGCAAATGCCGGCACGCCGCTGCCACCAGGAGACCCCCCCCATGCGCTTGCGCCGCGTTCCCCGTCTTGTTTCCACCTTGTGCACCGCCTGGGCGGTACTCAGCCTCGCGCTGGCGGCCGCACCCGCGGCGGCCGTGGCCGTGCAGCCCGGCGGTGCCGAGCAATTGGGCGGCCAGCTCAACGCCGCCGGCACAGCGGTGAGCTTCCGGCTTGCATCGCGTCACGCCACACGGGTGGAGGTCTACCTCTACCGGCAGCAGCACGGTGCCGCGCACGTGGCGCGCTACGTGATGGCCCGGCCCACCGGCAGCGAGGTCTGGCAGGTCACCGTGCCCGTGACGGCGCTGCGCAATCTGGGCTTCGACATCGACCCTGCCAACCCGGACAAGCTGTTCACCAACATCTTCTACGGCTATCGCGCCTGGGGTCCGAACTGGCCGCACAACGCGGCCTGGACGCCAGGCTCGCAGGCCGGCTTCATCACCGACGTCGACACCCAGGGCCACCGCTTCAACCCCAACAAGCTGCTGCTCGACCCCTACGCGCTGGAGACCACGCACGACTACCTGAGCGCCGCCGTCAGCCCGGCCAACACCGATGCCACGGTCTATGCCAGCGGCGCAGGCGACCGCGTGCGCGACAGCGCGATCGTGGCGCCCAAGGGCGTGGTGGCCATGCCCTTCGGCCAGGGTTACACGCAGCTGTCCACGGGCACGGCGCCCACGCGGCCGGCCAAGGACGACGTGATCGTCGAGGCCCACGTGCGCGGCTTCACCGCGGGAGACGCCAGCGTCGGCGCCTGCAAGGGCACCTACGCCGGCGCGGTGGCCAAGATCCCGCACCTGCAGGCCATGGGCATCAACACCATCGAGTTCATGCCCGTGCATGAAACCGACAACGAGGCCAACGACCTCGAGCACGCCCCCACGCAGCGCTCGGCCAGCACCACGCGCGGCGACAACTACTGGGGCTACATGACCATCAGCTACTTCGCGCCCGACCGCCGCTACGCCTGCGACAAACGCATCGGTGGCCCCACGCGCGAGTTTGCGGGCATGGTCAAGGCCTTCCACGATGCCGGCATCAAGGTGGTGGCCGACGTGGTCTACAACCACACCGCCGAGGGCGGCACCTGGAGCGGCAGCGACCCCAGCAAGGCCAGCCTGTTCAGCCTGCGCGGCATCGACAACGCCAGCTACTACCTGCTGACCCGCGCGCCCGGTGCCGCCAACGACCGCGCCTACTACTACGACATCACCGGTACCGGCAACACGCTGAACACGCGCCACCCCCGCGTGCAGAAGTTGATCGTCGATTCGCTGCGCTACTACCGGCAGGCCTTCGGCATCGACGGGTTCCGATTCGACCTCGGCATCGCGTTGGCCAACACCTACGACAACGACACCAGCCCGAACGACCCGCAGCGCTTCTACTTCAGCCGCAGCAGCGCTGACACCGCCCTGGCGCAGGTGGCCGCGGCCTTCCCGGGGGTCTTCCTGTCCGGCGAGCCTTGGGGCTTGGCGCCGGGCGGACAGGGCTACCAACTCGGCCAGATGCCGGCGGGCTTCAGCGAATGGAACGGCGGCTGGCGCGACGTGATCCGCCGCGCCCAGAACAAGTACGGCGTGAAGGACGGGGACGCGACGCGTGGCCGCATCGCCACGCGTATTGCAGGGTCTGCCGACCTCTACGGCGACGCCGGCGACGGCCGCGGCAAGCCCTGGTACTCGGTGAACTTCCTCAACGTGCACGACGGCTACACCTTGAAGGACGTGTACTCGTGCAACGGGCAGAACATCAACCAGCCGTGGCCCCTGGGACCCAGCGACGGTGGCACCGCCGACGAAGACCAGTGGGACAACTTCGGCAACGCCGTGCAGCAGCGCCAGCAGGCGCGAACGGGCTTCGCACTGCTGATGCTGAGTGCCGGCATCCCCATCTTCAACGCTGGCGATGAGTTCATGCGCGGCCTGAACTGCAACAACAACCCGTACAACGTGGACAGTGCGGGCAACTGGCTGAACTGGAGTCTCAGCGCCGAGCAGCAGAACTTCCAGACCTTCGCGGCACGCCTGTTGCAGTTCCGCAAGAACCAGCCTGCGCTGCGGCCGGAGAACTTCTACGCCAGCAGCGACGGCAACGGCAACTTCATGGCGCCGCTGGACTGGTTCGGCGCCGACAAGAGCAACCGCACCAATTCCAGCGACGGCAGCTGGTGGAACGCCACCGCCGGCAGCCCTGACGGCACGGGACAGAACCGCACGATGGCCTGGCGCTACGACGGCTCTGAACTCGGCGGCGGCGACACCGTCCTGGTGCTCTACAACGCCGAGCCCAACACGCGCAACTTCACGCTGCCGTGGACGGGCCCAAGCAAGAACACCTGGTGCCGCGTCACCGACACCGCCAGCTGGGCCGAAGGCCCGAGCCAGGTGGACCTGAGCGCCAGCACCTGCGTAGGCGGTGAAAACGCCAACTATGGCGTGAACCCGCGTTCGCTGGTGATACTGGTGGCGCGCTAAGCGCTGGGGCGGCTGCCGGCCGCCCCAGCGCGGTGTTCAATCGCCTTTCACCCGCCCCCGGCCTGCCTTCACCTCGGCCCGCACCGCCTTGCCCGCCAAGCGCCGCTGCTGCGAGCCGTAGGTGGGTTTCGTTGCGCGGCGCGCCTTGGGCTGCACGGTGGCGGCGTCCACCATCTCCTGCAGGCGCAGCAGCGCGTCGGCCTGGTTGCGCGGCAGGCTGCGGTGGTCCTTGGCCTTGATGACGATGGTGCCGTCGCCGCTGATGCGCTGGTCGGCCTGCGCCAGCAGGCGCAGCTTCACGTCATCGGGCAAGGACGAGGCCGCGACGTCGAAGCGCAAGTGCGCCGCGCTGCTGACCTTGTTGACGTTCTGCCCGCCCGCGCCTTGCGCGCGGATGGCGCTGAAGTCCACCTCGGCGCGGTTGACAAGCACGCGCCGGGGCGCATAGGAAATTCAAACGCCCCCAAAGCCCGACCTGATCAGCAAGATGCTTCAGCCCACCGAGGAAGGCGGCTCATCCGGTGAGCCACCCTGCCGCGACGCTTACGCCATAGCTTCAGGAGTTGGTTATGGCGCAGAACACCGTTCAGTACCAGCGAGGTCTGTCGTTGCCCGAGTTCTTCGATCAGTACGGATCGCCTCAGCAATGTGAAGACCTCGTGCGCGCCTGGCGCTGGCCCGAGGG
>JBKCUM010000018.1:0-9505 GCA_046318395.1 Rubrivivax sp. | reverse complement strand
GGGACGACCGCCCCGTGGTGACGCACAGCGACCCCGTGTCCAGCAGCCGACAGACAACCTTCTAGCGCAAACTGCACGCCGTGCGCTACCGTGCTGCGCTGGGCGAGATCCTCACCCGGCTGTGCACGCAGGTGGGGCTGGACCTGCAGCGCAAGGGCTGGCGCGCCCGCACCATCGGCATCAAGCTGCGCTTCGAGGACTTCAAGACCGTGACACGCGACCTGACGCTGCCAGAGCCCGTGGCCGACGGCGCCGACATCCGCCGCGCCGCGGGCGAATGCCTCAAGCGCGTGGACCTCACGCGCAGCCTGCGCCTGCTGGGGGTGAGGGCTTCCTCTCTGACGCGGGCCTGAGCCGGCGTATAGACTTTCAAGCCACAGGAGCCCATCACCCATGCCCCAAGTCATCACCAACATCGAAGACCTGCGCGTTCTGGCGCAACAGCGCGTGCCCCGCATGTTCTACGACTACGCCGACTCGGGCTCGTGGACGGAAAGCACCTACCGCGCCAACGAGAGCGACTTCCAGAAGATCAAGCTGCGCCAGCGCGTGGCCGTCAACATGGAGGGCCGCAGCACGGCCAGCCAGATGGTGGGCGTGCCGGTGGCCATGCCGGTGGCCATCGCGCCCACGGGGCTGACGGGCATGCAGCACGCCGACGGCGAAATCCTGGCGGCCAAGGCGGCCGAGAAGTTCGGCGTGCCGTTCACGCTGTCGACGATGAGCATCTGCAGCATCGAAGACATCCGCGCCCACACGAAAGCGCCGTTCTGGTTCCAGCTCTACGTGATGAAGGACCGTGGCTTCATCGAACGCCTGATCGACCGCGCCAAGGCCGCGCAGTGCGGTGCCCTGGTGCTGACGCTGGACCTGCAGATCCTGGGCCAGCGCCACAAAGACCTGAAGAACGGCCTCAGCGCACCGCCCAAGCTGACGCTGCGCAACCTGGTCAATATGGCGACCAAACCGCGCTGGTGCCTGGGCATGTTGGGCACCCAGCGCCGGCAGTTCGGCAACATCGTGGGCCACGTCAGCGGCGTGGACAACATGGGCAGCCTGTCGGAATGGACGGCCAAGCAGTTCGACCCCGCGCTGAACTGGGGCGACGTGGAATGGATCAAGAAGCGCTGGGGCGGCAAGCTCATCCTGAAGGGCGTCCAGGACGTGGAAGACGCGCGCCTGGCCGTTGACAGTGGCGCCGACGCGCTGATCGTCAGCAACCACGGCGGCCGGCAACTGGACGGCGCGCAGAGCAGCATCGAAGCCCTGCCGGCCATCGTCGAGGCCGTGGGCCGTCAGATTGAAGTGCACATGGACGGCGGCGTGCGCAGTGGCCAGGACGTGCTGAAGGCCCTGGCCCTGGGCGCCAAGGGCACCTACATCGGCCGCGCCTTCCTGTACGGCCTGGGCGCGATGGGCGAAGCCGGCGTGACCAAGGCGCTGCAGATCATCCACAAGGAACTGGACCTCAGCATGGCCTTCTGCGGCCGCACCCAGGTGGCCCAGGTGGACCGCAGCATCCTGCTGCCGGGCACCTTCCCCACGGCCTGAACACGGCCCTGCGCGGTCTGGCGGGGCGCGCGGTGATTTGACCCCGCCAGCCCCCTTACTTCTGGCTGACAAGGCGCCCCCTGGCGCGCACCATGACGGCAACCACCACCCAGCCGCCAGGGAGCGCCTTCATGAACGTGCAGCAAATGTCGTCGCTGCGGGCATGGCATGTCCGTCACCGCGACACCGCCCCGATGGAATACCACGTCTGGGACGCCGTGCTGACCGTTTGGCTGATGGCCTGGATGGGTTTGCCCGCTGCCCTGCTGCTGCTGGGCCCCTGGGCGGGTGCGGTCTGTGTGCCGCTGATGTTTCTGCCCGGCGTGTACGTGGCTTGGCGCACGCGGCTGCACCGCCGGCGCTGGCTGCGTTGCGACTGGCTGGCCGCGCTGCAGTAACGGCCGACGCGGCCGGGCCCAGCAGGCCCCGTGGGCTGCGGCCCTGGGGCGCTCAGGCCCGCTCTAGGGCGCCTGCTGACGACCTCCAGCGCCGGGGTTCGCCACCGCTGAACGCGAACAGCCGCAGCCCCCCGCCTGTGGCTTGGGGGTGCTGCGGCCCTCTCGCACACCCGGCGCCGAGCGTGCGGCGCCGCGGCAGTGCCCGCGCCTCAGGGCGCGAGCACGTGGGGTTCAGTGCAGTTGGTGCGCGGGTGGCACGGGCGTGTTGGCGTTGCGGTCGTAGGCCGCGAACAAGGCCATGGCCGCCTGGCGCAGTTCGGCGCTGCTGCTGGTGTGCGCCAGGGCCAGGGTTTCGAAAGCGTAGTGCGTGTCGATGCACATGCGTTCGATGTCCACCTGCCAGCCTTCGTAGGCCATGCGGCGGCGGAAAGCGGCCATCTGCACGATGGGCAGGGCCAGCACGGCGGGGTCAAAGGGCTTGTCGCGCATCATGGTGGGCCTCCAGGGGCCGGCGGTACAGCCACCGGCATGGCCCACATGGTGCGGCGGACTTGAGGGCCACCAAACCCAGAGAAACGGCAAAAAAACGGCCAGTTGCCGGTTTGCACCGGCCCGGGGCCGGGCGGCTCAGCCCGGCGCGTCAGGCCTTGGGCAGCGTCACGCCGCGCTGGCCCTGGTACTTGCCGCCGCGGTCCTTGTAGCTGGTCTCGCAGACCTCGTCGCTTTCGAAGAACAGCACCTGGGCGCAGCCTTCACCGGCGTAGATCTTGGCCGGCAGCGGCGTGGTGTTGCTGAACTCCAGCGTCACATAACCTTCCCACTCGGGCTCGAAAGGCGTGACGTTGACGATGATGCCGCAGCGGGCGTAGGTGCTCTTGCCCAGGCAGATGGTCAGCACGTTGCGCGGGATGCGGAAATACTCCACCGTGCGCGCCAGCGCAAAACTGTTGGGCGGGATGATGCAGACGTCGCTGTGGATGTCGACGAAGCTTTTCTCGTCGAAGTTCTTCGGGTCCACCACCGAGCTGTACACATTGGTGAAGACCTTGAACTCCGGCGCGCAGCGGATGTCGTACCCGTAGCTGCTGGTGCCGTAGCTGACGATCTTCTGGCCGTCGGCGCTTTGCCGCACCTGGCCGGGCTCGAAGGGCTCGATCATGCCGTGCTGTTCGGCCATGCGGCGGATCCACTTGTCGCTCTTGATGCTCACGCTGCTTCGCTTTCACCGTCGGCGGCCCAGACTGGGCCAATTCCCGATTTTAGGTGGCGCACCACGCGCCTAAGATGCGCACCCAAGGAGATCTCTGCCATGGCCACGCCTTTCCGCCCCGCTTTCGACCTGCTCGCGCTGTACGCCGAGTACCACCGCGACCGCCGCAACATCCTCACGCACTTCGTCGGCGTGCCGCTCATCGTGTTCGGCATCGGCGTGCTGCTGGCCCGGGGCGGCTGGCAGGTGGCCGGCTGGCAAGTCACCGCCGCCTGGGTGGTCTGGGCCCTCAGCACCGCCTGGTACCTCACCCGCGGCGAACTGGCCCTGGGTTTGGCCACCTCGCTGGGCATCGCCGCGCTGCTGGCCCTGGGTGAGCCGCTGGCCCGCCACAGCATGGGCAGCTGGTTGCTGTGGGGCGTGGGCAGCTTCGTGGTGGGCTGGGTCATCCAGTTCATCGGCCACTACTACGAGGGCCGCAAGCCGGCCTTCGCCGACGACGTCGTGGGCCTGTTGGTGGGCCCGATGTTCGTGGTGATGGAAATGCTGGCGATGCTGGGCCTGTTCAAGGGCCTGATCGCGCGCATCGAAGCCCAGGCCGGGCCCACGCTGATCCGCGACCTGGCCCACCCCACGGCTTGAACCGCGCCACGCCCCAGGCGCTGGCCGTCACCCGCCCCACACCGGCCGCTGGCGGGGCTGCGCCGCCCGTGTGCGTGCTGGGCACCGGCGCGGTGGGCGGCTACATCGGGGGCGCCCTGCAGGCCGCCGGGGCCGTGGTGCAGTTCGTGGCCCGGCCGCGCACACGGCAGGCCCTGCAACAGCACGGCCTGCACCTGACCGACCTGGAAGGCCGCCAGCAGCACCTGCCCGCCGCTGCGCTGGCGCTGCACGCCGAACCGCCGGCCTTGCACACCGCCACCCTGGTGCTGCTGTGTGTGAAGGCCGGCGACACCGCCGCCGCCGTGCGCAGCCTGCCGCCACTGCCCGCGGGCAGCGTGCTGCTGTCGCTGCAGAACGGCCTGCACCAGGCCGAGGTCGCACGGGCCGCACTGGCCGAAGGCGGCGCAACGCCGCCCACCGTGCTGCCGGGCATGGTGCCGTTCAACATCGCCGAAGTGGGCCCTGGCCACCTGCACCGCGGCACGGCCGGGCAACTGGCGGTGCAGCAACACACGGCGCTCCAGCCCTGGCTGCCGGCGTTCCAGGCCGCCGGCCTGCCGCTGGCCCTGCACGCCGACCTGCTGCCCGTGCAATGGGGCAAGCTGCTGCTGAACCTGAACAACCCGGTCAACGCGCTGTCGGGCCTGCCGCTGCGCGCCCAGTTGCTGGACCGCGACTGCCGCCGCGTGCTGGCCGCCCTGCAGCAAGAAGCCTTGGTCCTGCTGCAGCTGGCCGGCGTGCGCCCCGCGCAGCTGACGCCGCTGCCGCCGCAACGCCTGCCCACCGTGCTGCGCCTGCCCAACTGGCTGTTCACGCGCGTGGCCGCGCGCACGCTGCGCATCGACGCCCAGGCCCGCTCCAGCATGGCCGACGACCTGGCCCGTGGCCGCGGCACGGAAATCGACGCCCTGTGCGGCGAGGTCGTGCGGCTGGCCCACCAACTGGGCCGCGAGGCGCCGCTGAACCAGGCCATCAGCGCCCTGGTGAAGGCCTGCCACCAGCCGCCGGGGCCGGTGGGCGGCCAGGCCTTGCGGCAGCGCCTGGGCCTGTGAAGGCCGCGCAAGAAAAAGGGGCCCCGCGGGGCCCCTGCTTCGCTTCAGCGCGGCGTCACTGCGACAGCAGCAGCGTGTAGCTGCCGGTGCCGCTGTAGCGCGTCACGCGGGCGTAGACCGTGACCGCGGCGGTGCCGGTGTTGCGGAAGGTCGCCGTGTCCACCGCCCCCGTGCCCAGCTCGCTGGCGGCCACCTGGACGCCACTGCTGTTGTAGAGGAACAGGTCGAAGTCGGCCGTGCCCGGCGGGGTCAGCCGAGCGGTCAGCGTGGCCCCGGCAGCCAAGGTCACCCGGAAGTAGTCGGTGTCCGTGGTGCTGGAGATGCTGCCGTTCACCTGGGCCGGGTTGG
Source organism: Rubrivivax sp. (assembly GCA_046318395.1). Lineage (GTDB taxonomy): Bacteria > Pseudomonadota > Gammaproteobacteria > Burkholderiales > Burkholderiaceae_C > Rubrivivax. The sequence continues at coordinate 4,283 of JBKCUM010000018.1, read as the reverse complement.
GCGTGATCAGCTGCGCCGTGCCGGTGGTGTTGTTCGACGCCGTGGTCTCGGCCACCACCGTGGGCGTGGTGCCACCGCCGCCGCCACCGGCCGCTGCTGCCACCGCCGCCGCGGCATTGACGATGCCGCTGCCGCACTGGCTGCACGTGGCCGGGAAAGCGCGCGCGCTGCTCTTGAGCAGGCTCTCGATCTGGTCCGGCGTCAGCGCGGCGTTCCTGGCCTTCATCAGCGCGGCCACGGCGGCCACGTGCGGCGCGGCCATCGACGTGCCCTGGTACCAGGCGTAGCTGTCGGCACCCGGGGTGGTGGTGCCGCTGTTCAGCGTGGACAGCACGCCGTTGGTGGCCGCGGAGCGCACATCACCGCCCGGGGCGGCGACGTCCACGTTGGCACCGAAGTTCGAGTAGTAGGCGCGGCCGCCGCTGCGGTTCACCGCGGCCACCGTGATCACACCCGAACAGCTTGCCGGCGAGAAGTTCGCCGCGTTGGCGTTGCTGTTGCCAGCCGCCACCACGACCACCGTGCCCCGGCCGCGGGCGCCGTTGATGGCGGTCTGCGTGGTGGTGTCGCAAGCACCGCCACCACCCAGCGACATGTTGATCACACGCGCCGGCGTGGTGTTGGCCGGCAGGCCACCGACCGTGCCGCCCGAAGCCCAGGTGATGCCATCGGCGATGTCGCTGGTGTAGCCGCCGCAGCGGCCCAGCACACGGATGGGCTGCACCTTGGCCCCGAAGGACACACCGGCCACACCGCTGGCGTTGTTGGTGACGGCGGCGATGGTGCCGGCCACGTGCGTGCCGTGCCAGCTGCTGTTGCTGGCCGGAGAACCCGTGCCGCACTGGCCGGCCGTGGTCCAGTCGCCCGGGTCCAGCGCGCTGTTGTCGCGGCCGTTGCCGTCGTTGGCCGTGGCGGTGTCGATGATCATGTCGTAACCGGCCACGATGTTGGCGTTCAGGTCCACGTGCGGGCGGTAGCCCGTGTCCAGCACGGCCACCACCACACCGGTGCCGGTGCTGCTGTCCCAGGCCGTGGGCGCGTTCAAGCCCCCGGTGGCTTCAAAGTAGTGCCACTGCTCGCCGTAGCGCGAGTCGTTAGGCGTCAGCATGGGGAACATGCGGCGGTCGGGCTCGGCGTAGTCGATGTCCGGGTCCAGCGCCTTGACCAGCTGGGCCAGGCGCTGCAGGCGCTCCACATCGACCTGGCGGTCGAGCTTCATCACGTGGGCGTCAAAGCCGTTGCGGCGCAGCGGCCGCATCTGGATGCCTTCGCGGTTGAAGGCGGCGTGCACCTGCGACAAGGTGACCATGTCGGCCCGGCTGGCACCTGCGGTGCCCTTGCGGTACTTGATGATCATCTGGTCGGTCAGCGCCTGGTGGCGGCTGGCTGCGACGGCCTGGGCCGTGGCCGCCAGGCCTTCAGCATCGGCAGCGCCGGCCCAAGCGGCCGGGCTGCTGCACACCATGGCGGTGGCCATGGCAACGGGGGCGAGCCAACGGGCCCGCGACAAACCTTGAGTCATTGAAAAGTGCTCCAAGTAACCCTCCAGTCGTTGATGCCCGGTTCTCCGGTGCGGGGTTCAACCCGCCCGTGCCGGATGAAGGCCCGTCAGGCCGCGGGTAGGCGGTCTGCGGGCCGGGCGCATGGTCACGTCCGCGACAACCCCCCGCAAATCAGGGCATATACCCCCCTAACCTGAAGTGTTGCTGCCGCACCGGGGTTTGCCCGGGTGAGGCGGTACGCGCCCCAACCGGCTTTGCAGGGTGCGTGCCAGCACGGCCGCCAACCCCTGCTGGCGCCGCACGGCAGAATGGTCGCCATGTCCATGCCTCCACCGCCGCCGCACGAGAACACGGCGCTCACCGTTCCGCAGGCGCTGGCCCGCCTGCAGGCCTGCTTGCCACCGCCGCCGGTGGCGCTGGCCCCCAGCCCGGCGGTGCCCCTTCACCAGGCGCTGGGCCGGGTGCTGGCGTTGGACGTGGTGGCCCCCATCGACGTGCCAGCCCACGACAACGCCGCGATGGACGGCTACGCCTTTGCGCACCCGGGACAAGGTGCCTCGCTTTCGACGTCAGCCTGGCCGGTGGTCGGCCAAGCCTTGGCCGGCCGTCCGTTCCCAGGCGTGGCCGCACCAGGACAGGCCGTGCGCACCATGACGGGCGCCGTCATCCCCGCCGGCTGCGACACCGTGGTGCCACAGGAGTTGTGCACACGCGACGGCGACACCGTGCATTTCGACCCCCAGGCGGTGGCCGCCGGCGCCCACCGGCGGCCCCGGGGCGAAGACCTGGCGCGGGGCAGCCTGGCCTTGCCCGCCGGACACCGCCTGCGCCCGGCCGACCTGGGGCTGCTGGCCTCGCTGGGCCTGGACAGCGTGCCCCTGCACCGCCGCCTGCGGGTGGCGGTGTTCAGCACCGGTGACGAACTGCGCGGCCCCGGCGAGGCCTTGCCGCCCGGCAGCATCCACGACAGCAACCGGCCGGCGCTGCTGGCGGCCGTGGCCGGCCTGGGTGCCGAAGCGCTGGACTTCGGCCGCGTGGGCGACGACCCCGCGGCCCTGCGTTCCACCTTGCAGGCCGCTGCGGACCAGGCGGACCTGCTGATCACCAGCGGCGGTGTCAGCGTGGGCGACGCCGACCACACGCGCGAAGTGCTGGCCGACCTGGGCCAGCTGCAGTTCTGGAAGGTGGCCATGCGCCCCGGGCGGCCGCTGGCCTTCGGCACGCTGGCCCACGCCCAGGGCCCACGTTTCATGCTGGCCTTGCCGGGCAACCCGGTGGCGGCCATGGTGGCCTTCCAGGTCTTCGCCCGACCGGCCTTGCTGCACCTGGCCGGCGCCCTGCCGCAGACCCTGCCCCGCCTGGCCGTGCGCTGCACCACGGCCATCCGCAAACGGCCTGGGCGCAGCGAATTCCCACGCGGGCGGCTGCACCCCGGGCCCGACGGCCAATGGCAGGTGCAGGTGGCCGAAGAGCAGGGCTCGGGCATCTTGCGCAGCCTCAGCGATGCCAACTGCCTGGTGCTGCTGGACCACGACCAAGGCGGCGTCGCACCCGGCGACACCGTGCAGGTCTGGGTGTTCGACGGTTTGTTCTGAGACCCACCGGGCTCCGGCAACACAGGCAGCGGCCTGCGGCCAGGGGCCTGACCAGACCGGCCTGCTGTTCTTCAGCGGCTCAACCGGCCTGCACTGGCGCCTGCCAAGGCGCACACACCGCACCCACATCGGCCTTGGGCGCGCGGCTGCCCACGGGGCGTGCGGCCGTGCCCAGGGCCACCCAGCCCACCAGGGTTTCGCCGGGCTGGCAGAAAGCCTGCTGCAAAACGGCGTGGCGCACTTTGGCGCCGGACAGCATTTTGCCCGCATAACCCAACAAATGGGCGGCGTTCAGAAAGTTGGCCAAGGCACCACCCACGGCCATCCACTGCTCGTGCGCGGGCACCAGCGGGTGGCCCAGGTCGATGCGGGCCAGCACGGCCACGGTGACCGGCGCACGCGCCGCGCGTTCGGCGTCCAGGGCCGCGGCATCGGCGTCTTTGCCGGCGTCCAGCGCCGCCTGGGTGAACAGCCGCGCCAGCGCCTGCCGGGCGCTGCCCTGCACCACGGCGAAACGGAAAGGTGCGAGTTCGGCGTGGTCGGGCGCGTGCAAGGCCGCTTCGGCCATCCAGGCCAGCGCGGCGGCGTCCGGCCCGGGTTCCACCAGGTGTTTGCCGCCCAGGGAGTGGCGGGCGATCAAGGCCGCGAGGGCCGCTGGCACGGCGGGGGCCGAGGAGACAGAAGTGGCTTCGGACATGGGCGGGACGGGGTGGCTTTGAACGGTGATGGGTTCAGGGCTGCAGCGGCGGCACTTCAGTACACCAGGGTGCGCCAGCGCCGGTCTGCGGCGCGGGCCATGAACTGCACCGCCCCCCCGCGGCCATGCACTTCGTCGATGAGCGGCGTGTCGGCCAGGCCGTGGGCGCGCAGTGCGTCGGTGCAGACCAGGAACTTCACGCCCAGCTCGTGCGCTTCGCGCAGCGAGTCCAGCACCGTCTTGGGGTGCGACCCCGGCCGCAGGCCGGCGGCCACGCCGGGCTTCAGCAACAGCACGCTGCGCGCGGTGAAGTAGACCTCCACCGGCAGGTCCATCGCGGCGGCCGCTGCGGCGTGGAAGAAGGGCGTGGCCAGCAGTTCCGGCTGTTCAGGCGCCGCGGCCCACAGCAGCAGGGCCACACCGTCGACCGAGTGTTCATTGAAGTGCATGGTGGTGGGCAGGCCAGGAGGATGGGCCGTCAAATATGCC
>JBKCUM010000017.1:0-43189 GCA_046318395.1 Rubrivivax sp. | reverse complement strand
CGGTCCACTCGGCGCGCCAGCGCCAGCGGCACTTCCACGGTCTGGCCCGTGCGCAGCAGTTGCGGCTGCAGCGTGAACAGCCAGGACAGTTGCACGAACTGGCTGGCCGTGTCCTGCACCCCGGGCACCGGGGGCTGTGCGCCGCCGCGCGGCAGCACGATGCGCTCGGGTTCGAAGAAGATGGTCTGGCGGCGCACCTCCCGCAGCAGCACCCGGGTCTCCTCGTCGTAGCGCAGGGGCTTCAAGCCCGCCTCGGTGAGCAGGCCGTCGCTGGACATGCGCCGCGACATCAAGGGCGCGAAGTCCGCACCCACCCGCACGTCCAGGTGTACCTGGTAGCGGCTGCCGCTACGCAGCCATTCCACCCGGGCCTTGCCCTGCACGGGGCCGCGGTAGTCCCCTACCAGGGTGTAGGACAGGCGGGTGGACGGCGGCCACTCGAAGGGCGGGGCCGCCGCAGATGGCAAGGCCGGCGGCACTGGCGGGACTGCCTGTACCGACGGCACCTGAGCCGCCACAGGGCCTGGAGGCTGGACGTTTGAAGGCGAAGGCGGTTCAGCGGCCGCCAGGACGGGGCCTGCGGCGGAGGCCGCCGGCGTGGGCGGCGAAGTCGGCGAAGTCGGCGAAGTCGGCGAAATTGGCGAAATTGGCGAAACTGCCGCTTGCGGCTGCGCGGCGGCAGCGGCCTCGGGGGCGGCTGCGGTCGCCAGGGCTTCCACTTCGGGCGCGGAAGCAGCAGCCTCAGGCGCTGACGCGGCAGCGGCAGGCGGGCTGGCCACCGCCGGCGTGGGGGCGGGCGAAGGCGCCGGGGCACGCGCTGGCGCCACGGGCGGCGGCTCGGCCGGGGCCAGTTCGCGCACGAAGGCCACGTCGATGCGCGCGGGTGAGGTATCGGCCGCGCCGGAACCCAGGCGCATCCGGTCTTCCAGCATCACCGTCAGCCCCAGGTGCGCCAGGGTGACCACCGCCACCAAGGCCACGGCCTTCCAGCGGCGGGACGTCACAGGCACGGGAAAGATCGCCGCAGGCCGGGCGGCGCCTCAGCTGCCCGCCGCGCCAAGAAAACAGCAGAGCGCTGCCACCGCACTCAGGCGAAAGCGCAGCACCAGCCAGCGTTGCAGCCCGTGCGCCACGTACAGCCGCCGGTCCACCGCGTAGCACGCGACCAGCATCACCCCCAGCACCACCAGGCCGGCGCTGGGCGGCATGACGATGGCCACCCAGGCCACTAGCGAAGGCACCACGCCCCAGGCGAAGAGCCGAGGGTCTGGCCGGTCCTGCGTGAAGGCCACGCCCCAGTGCACACCGCCCAGGAAAGACACGATGGTGGCCGCGTAGGCCGACAAGGCCAGCACGGCGTAAGGATGGGCCTCCGGCCACACCAGGTGCACCAGCAGCGCGCCGCCCACGAAGGGCAGCAGGCCCGCGTGGCCCAGGCGCCGCGCCCAGGCCGGCAGTTCGTTCAACACAGCCGACATGGCGGTCTCCAGGCCCCTCAACCCTTGCCCGCGGCAGCTGCCAACCGCTTCTCGATCTCGTCCACCGGGATGGCCCCGGGCGAGCGCGAGCCGTCCTCGAACACCGTCGCCGGCGTGCCCTGCACTCGGTGCTTGCGCCCGAGGTCGGTGTTGCGCTCCAGCGCAGCGCTGTCGCACTTCGCGCTGGCGGTGGAAGCCGGCACCGTGCCGTTGATCATCCAGTCACGCCAGGCCTTGGCCGGGTCCTTGGCGCACCAGATGTCGCGCGACTTGGTGGTGGAGTCCGGGCCCAGGATCGGGTAGAGGAAGGTGTAGACCGTGACATTCTTCAAGCCCGCCACGTCACGCTCGAAACGTTTGCAGTAGCCGCAGTTCGGGTCCACGAAGACGGCCATCTTGCGCGCGCCAGTGCCTTGCTTGATGACGATGGCGTCCTTCAACGGCAGCTTGGCGAAATCGAAGGCGGTGAGCTTGTCCAGGCGCTCCCGGCTCAGGTTGGCGCGGGTGCGCGTGTCGATCAGCTCGCCCGTGAACAGATGGTTGCCCTGGTCGTCCGTGTAGAACAGGTCAGTGCCGATGCGCACTTCCCAGATGCCTGGGACGGCCGTCTTCGACACCTCGTCGATCTTGGGCAGATTGGGCAGGCGCTCGGGCAGGTTCTTGCGGATGGCCGCCTCCTGCGCCTGGGCGGCGAAAGGCAAGGCCAGGGCCAGCGCCAGGCCTGACACCAGGCATGACGCCAAGCCTGATGCCCGCAGGCGGGCGGCCAGCGTCCGGGTCGGCCGCGCAGGGCGGCAGCTGTCGTTTGTCATGAAGCCTCGATCCTCAGGAATTCAGGGCACGCGCCGTCAGCGCCTTTTTCAAAGGCCCCAGCCGGTCCACCCACTGCAGGCCACGGTAGCGCGCTTCGCGCCACAGCGGGGATTCCTGCGCGAACAGGTGCCACAGCGCATCGGTCACCCCCGCCATGGCCAGGGTGGGCAGGTGCCGCAGCCGCGCGTAGCGGCGCAGCAGTTTCTCGTCACCCAGGCCGCGCCACGGTTCGCGCTGGGCGATGACGTCGGCGAGCGCCTGCACATCGGCCAGCCCCAGGTTCAGCCCCTGGCCGGCCAAGGGGTGCACCACGTGGGCAGCGTCGCCCACCAGCACCCAGCCCGGGCCGCTGACGGACTGGGCGCGCGCCAGCCGCAAGGGCCAGGCGGCGCGCGGCCCGTCCACGGTGAGGGCTCCGGCTTCGCCCCCCGTGGCCTGGGCCAGGGCCTGTTCGAACTCGGCGGACGTCATGGCCAGCAGGGCCTGGGCCCGCTCCTGCGGCACCGACCACACCAGGCAGTAGGAGTGCCCAGGGCTGGGGCGGTCAAAAGGCAGCAGGGCCAGGATGTCGGGGCTGCGGAACCACTGCCGCGCCAGCCCGGCGTGCGGCAGGTTGCTGCGCAGGCGAGCCGCCACCCCGCTGTGGCCGTAGGGCTGGGTGTCCACTGCCACCCCCAGCGCAGCACGCGAGGCGGCGTCTTTGCCCTCAGCCACCACGGTCAGCGGTGCCGGCACGGCTTCGGCCACCCGCGTGATGTGGGGTGCAAAGCGCACGGCGCTGGCCAGCACCGACTCCAGCTCGGCCGCATCCACGATCCACGCCAAGGCCTGCACCGACTGCTCGTAAGCGGAGAAATGCAGGGCCGCGGGCCGTCGCCCGGCCGGCGCATCGCCCTGCACCCGCATGTCCCACACGGCGGTGCGCGCGTCAGGCGAAAGCTCATCCCACACCCGCAAGGCCTGCAGCAGGCCCACGGAGCCCGCGTTCAGGGCGTAGGTGCGGACGTCTGGTGCGCGTGGCGCCGCAGGAGCAGAGGTGGCGGCAGATGCGACCGCAGATGCGGCAGTAAAAACGGCAGCAGATGCCGCTGAGGCGTCCGCCACCAAGGCCACGCGCAGGCCCTGTCGCGCCAGGGCCAATGCCAGCGAGCGGCCAACAGGCCCCTCGCCGCGGATGCAGACGTCATGGGAGTTCACTGGGCAGATTGTAGGCAGCGGGTACCATCAGCCGGCCGCGCGAACGCAAAGCCCCGGGGCGGCTCAAGCTCGGGATTCCGAGCCTGCGGTCCGCCAAGAAAGCCGACATCCTGCCAACCCCATTCCCGCGCACCATGAGCGATCTGCACTGCACCCTGTCCGCCTTGCACCTGCACCCCGTGAAGAGTTGCGGCGGCTTTGAAGTCCGCGAAAGCCTGCTGGTGGAAACCGGCCTGGACCTGGACCGCGCCTGGATGGTCGTGGACCCACAAGGCGAGCAGATCACCCAGCGCGACGACCCGCGCCTGGCCCTGGTGGAGACACGCCTGAAGCTGGACGACCTGGTGCTGCGCGCGCCCGGCATGCTGGCCCTGCACCTGTCGCTGGACCGCGTGGAAACCGCCACCCGGGTGCGCGTGTGGGACGACGTGGTGGCCGCCTACGAGATGGGCGACCTGGCGCGGCAGTGGATCAGCGACTTCCTGGGCCGGCCAGCGCGCATCGTGCGGTTCGACCCCGCCCACAAGCGCCTGTCGGCCATGAAGTGGACCGGCGGCGTCGCCGCAGAAAACGCCTTCGCCGATGGTTTTCCGCTGCTGGTGTGTGGTGCGGCCTCGCTGGACGACCTGAACCAGCGCCTGGCGGGGCGCGGCCTGCCCCCCGTGGGCATGGAACGCTTCCGGCCCAACCTGGTGCTGGCGGGCTTGGAAGCCTGGGAAGAAGACCACATTGACACGCTGGACATCACCACCGAGCAAGGCCTGGTGCGCCTGCAGCTGGTGAAGCCCTGCGTGCGCTGCACCATGCCCAGCGTGGACCCGTCCACCGGCGTGCAAGGCCACGAACCCGGCGACACGCTGAGCGGCTTCCGCGCCGACGCGCGCATGGACGGCGGCATCACGTTCGGCATGAACGCCATCGTGCTGCAGGGCCTGGAGCACGTGCTGCGCGTGGGCCAGTCGGCCGGCGTGACGCTGAAGTTTTGAGCGCCCTGCCCGGGCTGCCGGCCCGCACACGGGGCGCGCCGCGGTGAACCGCCTGACCACCCCGCAGTTGTTCGTCTTGGCCGTGCTGATCTGGGGCACGACCTGGCACGCCATCGTCTACCAGCTGGCCGTGGGCACGCCGGAGCTGGGCGTGACGCTGCGCTTTGCGCTGGCCGGTGCCGTGGCCCTGGCCTGGTCGCGCTGGCAAGGTGTGCCGCTGGCCTTGCCGTGGCGCCAGCATGGCCGCCTGGCGCTGCAGGGCGCCTTCATGTACAGCCTGAGCTACCTGTGCGTTTACCACGCGGAACTGCACGTGCCCTCGGGCCTGGTGGCCGTGGGCTATTCGGCCTCACCGCTGCTGTCGGGCCTGGCCGCCTTCTGGCTGTGGGGCACGCCGGTGAGCCGGCGCTTCCTGGCTGGCGGTGCACTGGGCATGCTGGGCGTGGCGCTGATCTTCTGGCCAGAACTGGCGGCCAGCCAGGCCCGGCCCACAGCGGGCTGGGGGCTGGCTTTCACGGTGGGTGCGGTGCTGCTGTCCACCGTGGGCAGCCTGTCGGCCAGCCGCAATGGCACACACGCCCTGCCCTTCTGGGTGTCGCTGGGCTGGTCCATGGTCTACGGCGCCGCACTGTCGGGCTTGGTGATGGCCGTGCAGGGCCAGGGCCTGCCGGCATGGCCCACGGCGGCCAGCTGGTGGTGGTCGCTGGCCTACCTGGCGGGTGCGGGTTCGCTGCTGGCGTTCGGTGCTTTCCTCACCTTGCAGCAGCGCATCGGCCCCGGCCGCGCGGCCACCATCGGTGTGATGACGCCCGTGGTGGCGCTGGCCGTCAGCACGGTGTTCGAAGGCTACCGGCCCAACGCCTACACGGCCGCCGGCGCGCTGGCGGCCGTGGTGGGCAACTGGTGGATGCTCAAGCGCGCGTGACCCCGCGCACTTGAAGCGGGCGCACAGGCGCCCGCGCTGCAAGCTCAGACCGGGCGGCGTTCCGGCAGCGGGATGAACTCGGTTTCGCCGGCCACCGCGGGGAAGGTGGTGTTGGGCTGCTGGGCCCAGGCTTCGGCCGCCTGCAGCAGCTGTTCCTTGCGGCTGGCCACGAAGTTCCACCAGATGAAGCGGTGGCCCAGCGGTTCGCCGCCCAGCAGCACCACGCGGGCGTCGCCGCTGGCGCTGATCAGCGGTTCTTCACCCGGTGCCAGCACCACCATCTGGAAGGGCGGCACGGTCTCGCCGTCCAGCTCGAAAGGGGCGTCCACGCCGTAGACCGCACGCTCGGTGGCCAGCGGCGCCGGGAAGGCGTCGCCGGCGCTCAGTTGCACGTCGATCAGCAGCGTGGGCGAACGCGTGGCCACGGGGCTGGTGGCACCGAAAGCCTCGCCGATCAGCAGTTTCAAGCGCGCCCCGCCCACGTCCAGCTCAGGCAGTGCCGAGGCGGGTGTGTGGGCGAACGACGGCTCCAGCGTTTCGTCGGCCGCGGGCAACGCCGCCCACAGCTGCAGGCCGTGGCTGCGGCGGCTGCGGTCCTTCAGGTCGGCGGGTGTGCGTTCGCTGTGCACGATGCCGCGGCCGGCCGTCATCCAGTTGATGGCGCCGGGCTCGATGCGCTGCTGGGCGCCGGTGCTGTCGTGGTGCAGCATGGCGCCTTCGAACAAATAGGTCACCGTGGCCAGGCCGATGTGCGGGTGCGGGCGCACGTCGTGCTGGTCTTGCGGGTGCTGTTCCACCGGGCCGAAATGGTCGAAGAACAGGATCGGGCCCACGGCCTGGCGCGGGGCCGCCGGAAGCAGGCGGCGCACGGTGAAACCACCGCCCAGGTCTTTGGCGTGGGGTTTCAGGTGCTGGCGGCCGTGGCCGTCGGTGGCGGCGGCGCCGGTGCTGGAGGCGGGGTTGTCGTCGTGCATGGCCGCAGTGTAGGAAAATCGGCGGTTTCGCGCGCTGCCGCCCGGTGGTGCGCCCTCGAAGCAGAAAGCCCCCCATGAGCCTCAAGTGCGGCATCGTCGGCTTGCCCAACGTCGGCAAGTCCACCCTCTTCAATGCGCTGACCAAGGCCGGCATCGCCGCCGAGAACTACCCGTTCTGCACCATCGAGCCCAACGTGGGCATCGTGGAACTGCCCGACCCGCGCCTGCAGGCCCTGGCCAAGATCATCAGCCCCGAGCGCATCGTGCCGGCCATCGTGGAGTTCGTGGACATCGCCGGCCTGGTGGCCGGGGCCAGCAAGGGCGAAGGCCTGGGCAACCAGTTCCTCAGCCACATCCGCGAGACCGACGCCATCGTCAACGTGGTGCGTTGCTTCGAGGACGACAACGTCATCCACGTGGCCGGCAAGGTCGACCCCATCAGCGACATCGAGGTCATCCAGACCGAACTCTGCCTGGCCGACCTGGGCACGGTGGAGAAAAGCCTGCACCGCTACACCAAGGCCGCCCGCAGCGGCAACGACAAAGAAGCCGCCAAGCTGTTCGCCGTGCTCCCGCGCGTGCAAGCCGCCCTGAACGAAGGCAAGCCAGCGCGCTCGCTGAAACTCTCAGAAGACGAAGCCGCCCTGCTCAAGCCGTTGTGCCTCATCACCGCCAAGCCCGCCATGTTCGTGGGCAACGTCGATGAGAGCGGCTTTGAGAACAACCCCTACCTCGACCGGCTGCGTGCCTACGCCAGCGAACAAGGCGCGCCGGTGGTCGCCATCTGCGCCAAGATCGAAGCGGAAATGGCCGAGATGAGCGACGAGGACCGCCAGATGTTCCTCGCAGAAATCGGCCAAGACGAGCCCGGCCTGAACCGCCTCATCCGCGCCGCCTTCAAGCTGCTGGGCCTGCAAACCTACTTCACAGCAGGCGAGAAAGAAGTGCGCGCCTGGACCATCCACATCGGCGACACCGCGCCCAACGCCGCCGGGGTCATCCACACCGACTTCGAACGCGGCTTCATCCGCGCCCAGACCATCGCCTTCGACGACTTCATCCAGTACGGCGGTGAACAAGGCGCCAAGGACGCCGGCAAGATGCGCGCCGAAGGCAAGGAATACGTCGTGAAGGACGGCGACGTGCTGAACTTCCTGTTCAACGTCTGACCCCCCGCGGTCCACACGGCACGCGGCCTGAACCCGGCAACGCCCATCCACCGGCCACCCCCGCCAGTCCGCCACCCCATGGCCAGGCCCGCCACCGAATCCGGCACCAGCCCTTCACGGGCCTGGTCGCGTGGCAGCGCCTGGCAGGTGGTGCTGGGCACGACCGTGGCCTACACGGTGGTGGGCCTGCTGTCGGTGCTGTTGTCGGTGCCGCCGTCCTACGCGTCGCCGCTGTTCCCGTCGGCCGGCATCGCGCTGGCGGCCACGGTGGTCTGGGGCCCGGTGGCGGCCTTGGGCGCCCTGTTGGGCAGCGTGGCGGTGAATTTCAGCCTGGACGGGTCACGGCTGCCCAACGCGCCGGCCGACCTGCTGTTGCCGGTCACCATCGGCCTGGGCGCGGCCGCACAGGCCTGGATCGGGGCCTGGCTGCTGCGGCGTGTCATCGGCCACCGCTTGCTGCTGGCCGACCCGCAGGAGATTGCCCGTGCCGGCCTGGTGGCGCTGCTGGCATGTTTGGTCAGCGCCAGCGTGGCCACCTTGGCACTGCGCATGTCCGGGGTGTTGGACGCGTCGCAAACCCTGCAGAACTGGCTGACGTGGTGGGTGGGCGACGCGCTGGGCACCTTGATCGGCGCGCCGCTGACGCTGGTGTGGATCGGCCGGCCGCGGCGTGACTGGGCCGACCGGCGCCGCACCGTCGGCCTGCCCCTGTTGTTGAGCACCGCCATGCTGGGCGGCGCCAGCCTGACCGTGACCGACTGGGATGAAGAGCGCCTGGTCGCTGCCTTTGAATCCGACGCCAAACAACTGGCCCACGAAGCCAACACCCGCCTGAACAAACCGCTGCACGCCCTGCAGGGCCTGCACAGCGCCTGGTTGACCGGTGGGCAGCTGGACGGCCAGCAACTCGAACGGGCGGCGCACTGGTGGCTGGCCGAACCCATGGAACTGCAGGCCATGGGCTACAGCGCCCTGGTCGCGCAGCCGGCGATCGCACGCTTCGAGGCGCAAGCCCGTGCCGAAGGACTGGTGGGCTACCGCGTGTTCAACCGCGAAGGCGCGGTGCCGGCCGGCGAGCCGGCACTGGCCATCCGGCAGGTGGTGCCCGCCGAAGGCAACACCCTGGCGCTGGGGGTGAACGTGTTGTCCATCCCCGCCACCCGCCCGGCCGTGCTGGCCAGCCGCGACAGCGGCCTGCCCGTGGCCAGCGCCGGCTTCAAGCTGACGCAGGCGGTGAACGACGAAACCGGTGTGGTGCTGTACCAGGCCGTCTACCACGGACGGCCGGAGACCTTGGCCGAACGGCAAGCCGCCTGGGCCGGCCTGGTCTTCGTGACGGTGCGTGCCGAGCGCCTGCTGGACCACCTGGCCGATGCCGGGAAGGCCTATCTGCAGTGGTGCCTGGTGGACCAAGGCCCCCAGGTGCTGCGCACGCGGCTGGCCGGCTCGCCGGGCTGCGACACCCGCCCGCCTGGCGTGCTGGAACGGCGCCACACCTTGTACTTTGCCGGCCGCGAATGGGCGCTGCGTGTCTGGGCCGAACCGGGCCAGTTGCCCGGCAGTGGGGCCACCAACGCGTGGCTGTTCTCGGTGGCCGGCATGTTCGCCGCGGCCATGTTGGGCGCGCTGCTGCTGACGGTGACCGGCCGCGCCCGGCGCATCGAGCTGGCGGTGGACGAGCGCACCACCGCGCTGCGCAGCGAGGTCGCCGAACGCACCCAGGCCCAGCGCGCACTGCACCAGAGCGAAGCCCGGCTGCGCAGCATCCTGGACAACGTGCCCATCGGTGTGGTGTTCATGGACACCCAAGGCCACATCGTCGAGACCAACCCCCACCTGTGTGAAATGTTGGGTGAGCCGGCCCAGGCCTTGTTGCAGCAGCCGCTGACCGAACGCCTGCCCCTCGACGACCACCCGCCCTACGAGGCCGCGCTGGCCAAGTTGCTGGGCAGCGAAACCGACATCTGCGAACTGCAGCTGCGGCTGCGCCACACCAACGGCGAGTTGGTGCGCGTGCGGGCGCGCTTCTCGGTGCTGTTCGACCCGCAGGGGCGTCCCTTGCGGGTGGCCGGCGTGGCCGAAGACATCACCGAACACCTGCGGCTGCAGGCCAGCGAACGGGCGCTGGACCGCGCCGAAGCCGCGAGCCGCGCCAAGAGCGAATTCGTTTCGCGCATGAGCCATGAACTGCGCACGCCGCTGAACGCCATGATCGGCTTCGCGCAGTTGTTGGGGCTGGACCGCGACCCCACGCTCGCGACACACCAACGCGAGTGGACGGCCGAGATCCAGCGGGCGGGCTGGCACCTGCTGGACATGATCAACGACACGCTGGACCTGGCCCGCATCGAAAGCGGGGCGGTGAACCTCAGCCTGCGCACGGTCGACCTGCGGGAAGCGCTGCTGGCCAGCAGTTCCATGCTCAGCAACGCCGCGGCGCAACGGGGCATCGACATCCACCAGACCCTGGCCGACGAGGCCTGCAGCGTGGTGGCCGACGAGACGCGGCTGAAGCAGGTGCTGACCAACCTGCTGTCCAACGCCGTCAAATACAACCGCGACGGCGGCGAAGTGCACATCCGCGCCGAACGCAGCAGCCCAGGCAGCGTGGCGGTCACCGTGCGGGACACCGGCCTGGGCATGACCCGCGACCAGCTGGCAGGTCTGTTCCAGCCCTACAACCGCCTGGGGCGCGAGCACGGGCAGATTGAGGGCACGGGCATTGGCCTGGTCATCAGCCGCCGCCTGGCCGAGCTGATGGGGGGCACCCTGGAAGCCACCAGCGAAGCCGGCCAGGGTTCGGCCTTCACGCTGCACCTGCCCGCGGGCGAAAGCAGCCTGGCCACGGCCCGCGACGACCAACCGCGCTCGGCCGCCGCCTACCTGCAGCGCCACGTGCACTACGTGGAAGACAACGAGACCAACGTCGAGGTCATGCGCGGCATGCTCGCGCAGCGGCCGCAGGTGCGGCTGACGGTGTCGATGAACGGCCTGGACGGCCTGAGCGCCATCCGCCAAAACCGGCCCGACCTGGTGTTGCTGGACATGCAACTGCCCGACATCTCCGGGCTGGAACTGCTGCGGCACCTGAAGACCGACGACGACCTGGCGGACATCCCCGTCATCGTGGTGTCGGCCGACGCCACGACCGCGCGCATCCAGGAAGCCCTGACCCTGGGCGCCGCCCACTACGTGACCAAACCCGTGGACCTGCGCCGGTTCCTGGCCACGCTGGACGCCACGCTGGACGCCACCGATTCCCGCTGGGGCTGACACCCACGGCGCCCACACCCGCGCCCACCCACCCGAAAGACCCCCATGTTTGCCGACAACGAATCCCTGCGCACCGCCTTGGCGCGCAACGTGCGCGACGCGCTGATGGAAGACATCGGCCGCGGCGACTGGACGGCCCAGCTGGTGCCCGCCGGCCGCCGCGTGCACGCCCGCGTGGTGGCCAAGCAGGCGGCCGTCATCTGCGGCCGGCCCTGGTTCGACGCTTGCATGCAGGCGCTGGACAGCAGCGCACAACTGCACTGGCCGGTGGCCGAGGGCCAGTTCGTGGACAGCGGCGCCACGGTGGTCGAGATCGACGCCGACGCCCGCGCCCTGCTCAGCGCCGAGCGCCCGGCGTTGAACTTCCTGCAGATGCTGTCGGCCGTGGCCACCAACACCCGCGCCTACGTGGACGCCATCGCCGGCCTGTCGCCCAACCCCAAGGGCTGCGCGGTGCTGGACACGCGCAAGACGCTGCCCGGCCTGCGCCAGGCCCAGAAGTACGCGGTGCGCGTGGGCGGTGGCCAGAACCAGCGCCTGGCGCTGTGGCACGGCATCCTGATCAAGGAGAACCACATCGCCGCGGCCGGCGGCATCGGTGCGGCCTTGCGCGCCGCCCAGGCGCTGGACGCCGGCGTGCCGGTTCAGGTGGAAGTGGAAGACATCGCCGAACTGCAAGAAGCCCTGGAAGCCGGCGCCACCAGCGTGCTGCTGGACGACTTCAGCCTGGCCGACATGCGCCGCGCCACGGAAGTGAACGCCGGTCGGGCGCTGCTGGAGGTGTCCGGTGGCGTGGACCTGGCCAGCATCCGCGCCATCGCCGCCACCGGCGTGGACCGGATCTCCATCGGCAAGCTGACCAAAGACGTGTCCGCGGTGGACCTTTCGCTGCGCGTGGACCCCTTCAACGGCTGATGTCGGTTCGCATTCAACGCTGAACCGTGATCTCTAGAGTGACAAGGACTTGGCAGGCTTCGCCTCTGGTCAATTTTCGGTCGGCGTCAACACATCTGGGGCAGGTACTTCACGTCCATGTGGACGTAGCCTGGCTCGTAGGCTTTAAAGCTCTTGACCTGGGTCTTCTCGACTTCGGGCTCGGGCAAGCGGTTGACGCCACGCCGACGCAGCAGCCGGTCCAGCGCAGAGCGGCTCATCGCCGGCTCGATGAACTCCCGCACCACCGCCAGCAGGTCGTCCAGCGACAGGCGCAGGTGCGTGCGCAGATAGACGACGATCTCCTCCTGGCCGGCATTGAGCGTGGTCTGCAGCCGGTGAGGTGTGTGGCTGCCATCCTCGACCGTGCTGCGCTTGCGCCACTTGCGGATCGTGAATTTGCCGACACCGAAGCGCTACGCCAATTCGGTCTCAGTGCCGTGGGCCGGCTGGATCGCCAAGCGTGTCGCAGGCGTCGTCGTAGCGTTCTTGTGCAAGCTGATCAGCATCGTGCCCTCCGCTGGTTCAAGTCTGCCAGAAGGCCCTTCAGGACCTCCCGGCCCACAAGGATCGCATATCGTCCGCCGAGGAGCCATTCATCCGGGACTCGACAATTACGCTGCATCCCCTGCGTGACTTATAACTACGTCGACGCGGCCAGTTCTTCGACCACTCGGGCAAGCCAATCTCCGGCTGCACTACCCAAAGCTCTGCGATGCCGCCCCATAACCACATTAAAACTCAGGGAAGACATGTCTATATCCATCACCTGAAAGCCTCCAGCGGCGGCAATTGCCGAGGGTACAAAAGCTAATGTGTCGTTCACGCGCATAAACGCCTGCAGAGACGTGTAGCAGGGCAAAGTGGCAATCACGGTGCGACTCACCTTCTGGGCGCCAAGGAAATCATCCAATCGGCTTCCCAAATTGCCTACACCGCTGGCGAAATCCACATGGGGATGGGAAGACACATCGCCTAGCTCTTTTATCTGCCGAGAGAGAATCGAATCTTCCCGGGCGATACAGCAGTAATGATCGCGTCGCAGCATTTTTCGTACCAGTCCTGAATCGACGTAGTCAGAAAAACCAATCACCAGATCAGCCTCCCCTTGCTCCAGCATTTTGGTATGTTGAGTAGGATTGAAGTCAATGACTTCAAGCTTCACCCCGGCTGCGCGTTTGCGCATGAGCAGCGAGAGCGACGGAATGATAGACAGTTGTGCATATTCATTTGCGATGACCCTGAACACGTACTCGCTCGTTACAGGATCGAATGGGAATGAATTGAAAACACCGTCGACCTCTTCTATTATTTTTTCGAATTTGGCTGCTAGTTCATACGCGTAGTCGGTTGGCTGTAGGCCTGCGCTCTGCCGCAGGAATAACTCATAGGGAAAGACTTCACGCAAGCGCTTAAGGTAATTGCTGACCGCCTGTTGCGATATCTCAAGTCGCTCAGCAACGCGAGAAACGTTTTTCTCGCGCACGAGATGAAGCAAAACCCGCATGTGCCTTACATCGATTCTTTCTGCCATTTGAGTTGTATCTCATACAAGCCAATCGTGATTGTCATTGTATCCGTGGGTGCCTAAAGTACCGGTTCCCAAGCATTTAGCCAAGCATTTCTATGAAAACTGTAATTTTGATTGGCGCCCAAGGGCATATGGGCCAAGCCGCTATGACAGGCCTCAAGAAGCACAATGTCATCACCGCCAGTCGCTCAGGCACAGGCTGCGACCACAAGGTCGATATCACCAGCAAGGCGTCAATCAGAGCGTTGTTCGAAAAAGTCGGGACGTTCGATGCCGTCGTCAATACAGTTGGCTACTGCGAATACGCCAACTTCAGCGAAATGACCGACGAGCAGTGGGACGCAACCATCCAGAGCAAGATGCTCGGCCAGATCAATCTGGTAAAGCTGGGTCTGAACTACATCAAGGATGGCGGTTCGTTTACGCTGATTTCGGGCATTCTCAATGTCAAACCCATTCCCATGGCCATCGCGGACGCAACCACGAGCGGCGCAATCGACACCTTCGTACAGTGCGTAGCGCACGAACTTCCACGCCAGATTCGCATCAACGTGGTCAACCCCACAGTTCTCGAGGAGGCATGGGATGTATACGGGGAGATGATGCCAGGTTTCCAACCTGTCCCCAGCGCGCTGGTAGGTAAAGCGTTCGAGCGTTCGGTCGATGGCTTCATCACCGGCAAGGTGATATTCGTCGACGTCTGACAAAGCGCCCTCGCTTTATTGATGGCTGGTCAAGGCATTTCAATCCCGAGATCTTCATCCACGGGTTGCAACTGAGCCTGGGAACTGCACCTGTCCGCGTATCAATGTCTTTGTCGCACCGCCGATCCAGATGCCATCAGCCATGGTCGAAACGCGAATCCGGCAGGGACGATTCAGAGCAGTGCCTTGGCTGAACGTGTAGGAGCTGGGTGCTTGACCGGTCTGTGCGAACCACTGGGCAATGCCCGCTGCAAGACTGCCCGTTGCCGGATCCTCGGGCAAGCTGTCGCCTGCGATGAACGCGCGGAGTTCGAAGTCGACCTCGCCGTCGCACGGCGGACTGCGCCACGGCGCCAAAACGCCGATGGCCAGCCCATCAAGTTGAGCGAAATCGGGTTTCAGGGCCAGCAACTTGTCGCGATCATCGATCATCAGGGCGAGCCAACCAGCACCGTTGTCCACCCATTGGGCAGACACCAAGCGCGCCCCGACAGCCTGAAGTCTCAACCCGGAAGACACCCGTTCCAGCAACGACGCGTCAATGAGCCCAGACCTGATGAGAGGCGGGGCTCTGAAGGCAAGCCCCTCGACCGAGCGCCGCAAAGTCACCAGGCCGACACCACACTGCTGCACGTAGTCGCGCAGAGCCTGATGCCCGGTCTTCTCCAACCAGGCATGGCAGGCACCCAGTGTTGGATGACCTGCAAAGTCAAGCTCGTGCAGCGAAGAGAAGATGCGAAGGCGGTAGTCAGCCAGGGGATCCGTAGCCGTCAGTACGAAAACCGCCTCGCTGAGATTGGTCCATCGCGTGAAGGACAGCATCTCGGCATCGGAGAGGTCATCTGCATCGAAGACAACACCCACGGCATTCCCCTTGAATGCCGTGCCATTGAATACATCGACGACGGCGTAGGAATGGCTCAATGGGTGGGGTGGGGTATCAGTCATCAGCTTGGAGTATCGAGGTTCGAAGGGGATGTCATGAATTGCCCCGAGGCTCGTTTGTCGTAACTGCGCTGCAAGTCGAACCGGAGTCTGCCGCGAAACCCCGACCAGCGAGCTTCATCCTGGGCCGCGCCAGTCTGACATTGGAGTCCGCTTTCCGCCTTCAAGAGCCATTCGAGTTCGAGCATCAGATGGCCGCTGATGGCCGACTGCGTGAGTCCGGCAGGCACAGCAGACAGCAGCCGTTCGCAGCTCGCCACCCCCGCCTTGCGCGGGTGGCCAGCGGTCTGCTGGGTCAGATCTCTGTTTGCTCAGAGATTTCGAGCGCGTCATCGACCTCGATGCCGAGGTATCGGACTGTCGACTCCAGCTTGGAATGGCCCAGCAGCAGCTGCACGGCGCGCAGGTTCTTGGTGCGCCGGTAGATCAGCGTCGCCTTTGTCCTGCGCATCGAATGCGTCCCGTAGTCGGCGCGGTCCAGGCCCAGTTCGTCGACCCAGTGCCCGAGGATCCGGGCGTACTGGCGGGTGCCGAGGTGAGGTGAGTCGTGGAGCCGGCTAGGAAAGATGAAGTCATCCGACTTCAGGCCAGCCTGCTTGATCCACGCCTGCAAGGCATCCCTGGTTGCCGGCGTGATCTCGAACTGGACCGGGCGCTGGGTCTTGTGCTGCAGCACGATGGCGCGCGTCGCAACCTGGTCCCCATGACAAACATCTCGGATCTTCAGGGCGACCAGATCGCACCCACGTAGCTTGCTGTCGATGCCCAGGTTGAAGAGTGCGAGCTCGCGCACCCGGTGCTCCATTTGGAAGCGCACGCGGAGCGCCCAGATGTCCTTCAGCTTGAACGGGGCCTTCTGCCCGACGATCTTGCCCTTGTTCCACGGCTCGCGATGAGCGGTGTTGACTGCGGTTCCCATGATGGTCTCCCATCGAGTTGAGGGAGTTGCAGGATGCTCTCCTGAGCCGCCAGAGCGCAATCTGCCGCCAGACACCGGGCCGGCCCACCAGCACTTAAGTGCCGCTTCCCGGAGCCGGCTCGAACTGGCAGACCCGGCCATCAACCGTCGATCACGACCGACCGCTCCTAGGCGGTTCAAATGCATGTTCCGCACTACATGGCGCGATTCGATCGACCCGCAAGAGCCATGCAGCGCGCAAAAGAGTCACCACCCGAGCACGGCAACGCTCGAGTTTGGTTCGTCCGCTGGCAATATCAACATGCACCGACATCGCATGCGTCTGGGCGGGGTTTGCCGGCACGGCACTGAAGGGGCGCCGGAACGCGTCGAGTGCTTGATGGAGTAAAGAGCCGCAGAAGTGCAGCAGCAGGCGCTTGCACTCCCAGGACGAGATCACTGCCGCGCGATGCGACTAGGCGCACGCGGCAGCGGTTGAACGAAGTCGCCCGCCAGCTAGACCGCCGGACCCTGGCCGCCTGCATGGATCAGCCTGTGAAGGACAGCCGCAAAGGCGCGCACGCCTTTTCGGATCTGCTCCACATCCAGGCTGGCGTAGCCGACGATCAGCCCCGCTGGGCGGGGTTTGCTGCGTCCAGGTGGCCCCGCATACAACGGTGACACGGGATACACGCCCACGCCGACTTCACGCGCTGCGGCGACCACCGCTTCCTCGTCCTGCTGACCAACCATTGGCAACCACACCACCACATGCAGCCCGGCTGCGGTGCCCACCACGCGGGCATCGGCGGGCAAGTGCTGCGCGATGGCGTCCAGCAGCGCGCTGCGCCGGCGCTCGTTCTCGCGCCTGACGCGGCGCACATGGCGCTCGTAGGCACCGCTGTCGATCAGCGTAGCCAGCGCACGCTGCTCCAGTACCGGTGCGTGGCGGTCGCTCAACCGTTTGGCCTGCCGGAACACCGGCACCAGTTCAGGCGGCAGCACCAAGTAGCCCAGTCGCAGTTGCGGCGACAAGGCCTTGGAGAAGGTGCCGATGTAGATCACGCGCCCCTGCGTGTCGATGGCGTGCAAGGCGTTGATAGGTCGCTGGCCGTAGCGGAATTCGCCGTCGTAGTCGTCTTCGATGATCCAGGCCTGGCGCCTTGACGCCCAGCGCATCAGTTCCTGCCGCCGGCCGATGGGCAGCATGGCGCCCAGGGGAAACTGGTGCGACGGCGTGGTGTAGACCAGCCGCACGGAACGGTCTTCGGGCAGTTGCGTGGTGTCCAGCCCCAGGTCGTCCACCGGCACAGGCAGCAGCTTGGCGCCGGTGGCCTCGAAGCAGCGGCGCGCCATCAGGTAACCCGGGTTCTCGAATGCGAACGCGTCTTCGGGGTCCAGCAGCACCCGCGCGCACAGGTCGATGGCCTGTTGCGAGCCGTGCACGATGACGATCTGCTCGGCCTCGCACAGCAGCCCACGCGCCCGCGCCAGGTAGCCCTGCACCGCGCGGCGCAGTGACGCGTCGCCCTCGGGCGGCTCGTAGTACAGGCGGTGCTGGTGTTGCAGCAACGCGGCCTGGTGCGCACGCCGCCAGGCCAGCGCCGGAAAGTCGCGCGCCGCCACCGCGCCGTAGAGGAAGTCAACGCGCAGCGGCTTGCCCGAAGTCATGGCCGGCAGGGCCATGTTCTCGACGCGGCGCCCGTAGGCCGACAGGGTGGTCTGTGGCGGTGGGCGCCGGCCCGGCTTGGATGGCGCCGCCGGGGCCAGTTGGCTGGCCACCCGCGCCACGCGCCCGGCGGCGGTGACGATGAAGCCTTCAGCGGCCAGCTGCTCATAGACCGCCGTCACGGTGGTGCGCGACACGCCAAACGCTGCCGCCAACGCGCGCGTGGACGGCACCTTGCAGCCCGCCCTGAGCGTACCGTCGGCCATCTGCCGGCGAAGCAGGTCGTACAGGCGACGCCCCACCAGGGGAGCATCCGGGCGCACGGCAGCACAAGCTTGCAACTGGTCCACTCAAATTGTCCGAAACTGGATCTGGTGATTGTGCCGGTTTGGATGGACAGTTCATGCCCTGCACCAACGCCAACACAAGCACCAGCCAACCCGGAACCCGCGATGTACACCCCGCCGCACTTTGCCGTGACCCAGCCCGAGCAGTTGCAACGCATCATCCACGCGCACCCACTGGGCGTGCTGGTCACTTCGGGGCCTGCCGGCCTGGACGCCGACCACATCCCCTTCGAGTTCCACCCGGCCAGCGGACCCCTGGGCAAACTGTCGGCGCATGTGGCTCGTGCCAATCCGGTGTGGCAGCGTTGCCCAACGGGGACCGAAGTCATGGTCATCTTCCGTGGCGCCGAGTCCTATGTGTCGCCCAACTGGTACCCCAGCAAGCACGAGGCGCACCGCCAGGTGCCGACCTGGAACTACGAGGTCGTGCACGCCCATGGCCGCATCACGGTGCTGGACGACGAGCGCTTTGTGCGCGGCTTGGTGGCCCGCCTGACCAAGCGTCACGAGGCCGCCGAGCCCAAGCCATGGAAAATGGGCGACTCGGCGCCAGCGTTCATCGACGAGATGCTGGCCAAGATTGTGGGCATCGAGATCGAGCTCACATCACTCACCGGCAAGTCCAAGCTCAGCCAGAACAAGGAGGCGCGCGACCGGCTGAGCGCCGGCGACAAACTGGACGCACGGGGCCAGGCCGAACTGGCGCAGGCCATGCGGAATACGGTCTGAACGCAAACCTGCTCCAGCTCGGTGAAATGGTGAAATGCAATGTCAGCCGGTCACGGCTGTTCCAGGTGCTGAACACACGTCAGCGCAGCGTGCAGTTCCTTCTAGACTGATCTTGGACGGGTGCACATTCGCCAGCCTCCGAGCCGTGCCGTCGATGTGGCCTTCGTATTTAAGATCGGAATTGGGATGAGTAGCAAGGACCAGGAGTTCGCCGTCGACTCGGACGGGCTGCATCGGGCCGTCGAGTTGATGAGTCGTGATTTCAGCAGGGCGAAACGCCTCGACCTGCCGACGGAACTGCCGCTGTGTGGGATGGGTTCCACGGCTGCACTGAACGCGCTGGCGCCGAGCATTCTTGGAGGCGCAGCGCGTCTGGGCGAGGCCACTTCATTTGCCCACATGGACCCGCCAACCCCATGGGTCACTTGGGCCATGACGCTTTGGAACGCGTCGCTCAACCAGAACCTGCTTCACCCGGCCACATCACCTGTCGCTCGCCAGATGGAAGAGCGGGTCGTGGCATGGCTCGCACCATTCTTCGGCATGAACGGCGGACACATGACGCCGGGCTCGACAGTGGCCAACCTAACCGCGCTGTGGGCGGCACGAGAGTGCGCAGGCGTGACCGAGGTGGTTGCATCAGCCGGAGCGCATCTCTCCATTGCAAAAGCGGCCCACCTATTGGGTCTCAAGTACCTGAGCTTGCCCATAGACGCCAACGGTTCGATGGATGCGGCGCGGTTGCCGACCGATCTGCGCAAATCCGCCTTGGTCCTCACCGCCGGCGCAACCAGTACAGGTGCCATCGACCCCCTTGATCTGGCCGGCAGGGCAGCCTGGACCCATGTCGATGCGGCCTGGGCTGGGCCTTTGCGGATGAGCAAGTACGCCCATCTGCTGGCCGGCATCGAGTCGGCAAACTCGGTTGCCGTATCGGCGCACAAGTGGCTTTTTCAACCCAAAGAGTCTGCGCTTGTCTTGTTCAAAGACACCGAGAAAGCCCACGCGGCGGTGAGCTTCGGTGGAGCATACCTGGCCACCCCCAATGTGGGCGTTCTTGGTTCGCATGGCGCAGCTGCCACGGCCCTACTGGCGACGCTGCTTGCGTGGGGGCGTGAAGGGGTTGCCCAGCGCATAGAGCACTGCATGGACCTTGCACACCGCCTGGGAGATTTTGTGGCTGCAGACGAGCGTCTTGAGCTTTATGCCGAACCCCAAACCGGTATTGTGGTCTGGCACCCTAAAGACGAGAACTTGTTTGATCATGCACTGCGTAAGTTGCCTGCTGGTTCCACGTCTACGACCTCCCTGGCGGGTGTGAAGTGGTACCGCAATGTAGCGGCCAATCCCAGTGCTGACATTGACCTGCTCATTGCCACCATTCGGGGCGTCTTGCCTTAGCGTGCCCAGTGCGCGCTCACCGGCCGCCTTTGCTGCCCGAGGACCGAGGCTGAAGAGATCTGTCATTCGGTCTACTTCCCGTCCAAAGTCAGCTGCCGGATCCGTCCGCGCCGCTTCACGGTCCTGGCCTATTCCGTTGAAAAACTCAGATTGCGGACGAGTCTTTCAGCGGAATAGGGTTGACGCTGAGAGCCCTGAACGACCGTTGCCTGGTCAACTACTTGTACACCGCTCACAAGAGCCCCGTGGCGCAACTTGCGCTGGAACAGGTTGGGGCGACGCTTCCCTGAAGGTCTCGCACAGGCCGGAATCGAAGCAGCTACACCGCCTGCCCATGCCGCCGTCAGAACATGGTGTTGGAATTCTTGGGCTGCGCCGGCACCGCCTGTTCCACGTCCCAGTGTTCGACGATCAGTCCCTTTTCAACCCGGAAGATGTCGATGACGGCGCTGCCTCGATCGCTGGGGTCGGCCGGGTTCTCTTTGCAATGGTTGTGCACCACCACCAGGTTGCCTTCGGCAATCACCCGCTTGATGTCGCAACGAAAATTGGTTTTCTCGACGTAAGCCGCAAACCCTGCGATGAACGCGGAGCGGCCGTCAACGCCACCCGGGTTGTGTTGGATGTATTGATCGGCTGAGATGTACTTCCGCGCGGCCTCGACAGGCTTGCGCTGCACGAAAGCGAGGTCGAAGAACGCTGTGACGATCTGTTTGGGCGTCTGCCCGGCGGCCGCCGGAATCGCCACCAGGGCGCACAGGAAAACCAAGACAAAACGCATTGGGGTCAAAAGAGTCATGGGAGCAACTTTCAGAAAAGTGATGGGCTGGCCAAGGCAGCTGGGGTCACCAGCTGGACGCTGTGTCTACCAGTCGAACGCGGGTCGACAACGCATGCAAGGCAATGGCATGCAGCATCTCGCTGACAGTGGTGCAGGCGTCGGTGAGTACCGTCACGCGTCCGTAGGCATCGGCTTGGCGGGACAGCGCCGTGTGGGTCACGCAGTTCTGCGTCATCATGCCGCACAGCACCAACTCGGTAGCGCCCAGCGCCTGCAGGGTCGCGTGCAGGTTGGTGCGCTCGAAGCTGTCGGCGAAGTGCTTGACCACCACGGGGGCGTCCGGCGCTGCGGCCAGGATGCGCGGGTGAATCTTCACGCCTTCGGTGCCTGCGTTGAAGAACGGGGCGATGCCCTGGGTTGCGTCAGCCACATGCTGCACATGAACCACCGGCAGGCCCTTTTCCTGCGCATGGCGGATCGCCCGCTCGACAGCGGCCAAGGTGGCCTCGGTGTTGGCCAGCGCGAAGGCACCGTCCGGAAAGTAGTCATTCTGCAAATCGATCAGCAACAAGGCGGGCTTGGACATTCGTGTTCTCCGGTGCAATGAGTGAAGTCTTCATTCTTCCGAGAACAGGCGCGCTCGGCCATCGGCCTGAATGCCAATAGTCGGTAAGATCGGGCCAACATGTTTTGGTCCCAAATTTGAATCCATGCCCTTGACATCATCACCCGCCGGGCAAGCGCTGCGCCGTCGCGTGGCAGTTGTGGTGTTCGAAGGCATCAGCCCCTTTCACCTGTCGGTGCCTTGTGTGGTGTTCGGCGAAGGGTTGGCACCCGACAACCCGTTTGATCTGGTGGTGTGCAGCATTGACCCGTCACCTGTGCGGACCAGTGCTGGTTTTGCCTTGACCGCTCTGCCATCGCTGCGTGCCTTGCTCAAAGCAGATTTGGTGATCGTGCCGAGCTGGCGTGACGTCAACGAGCGCCCCCCAGAGACCGCCTTGCGCGCCCTTCGCGCCGCCCATGCGCGAGGCGCCTTCATCGTGGGGCTCTGCCTGGGCAGTCATGTGCTGGCCGAGGCGGGTCTGTTGTCCGGTGGCAGGGCCACTACCCACTGGGAATATGCCCCGCTGTTTGCCCAACGTTTTGCTGACGTCCGTGTGGAGCCTGACGTACTCTACGTGCAGGAGGGCCGCGTGCTCACCTCGGCAGGCACCGCCGCCGGCTTGGATGCCTGCCTCCATCTGGTGCGGCAGCAGTTGGGAAGCGAACGCGCCAATCAGCTGGCGCGGCGACTCGTTATCCCACCGCACCGCGAAGGGGGCCAGTCGCAATACATCCAGCAGCCGTTGCCAGTAGCCCGCACCGGCACCCGGCTGGGCCGACTGATGGATAGGGTGCGCGTGCGGCTGCATGAAACGCACAGCCTGGACTCGCTGGCACAAGAGGCCGGCCTCAGCCGCCGAACCCTCACGCGGCAATTCAAGGCCTTGACTGGCACCTCGGTCCAGGTCTGGCTGCTGGCAGAGCGCGTGCAGTTTGCGCAGCGCCTGTTGGAACGCGGGCCGCTGAGCATCGAGCGCGTGGCCGAGCAGGCTGGTTTTGGTTCTGCGGAGTCGTTCCGCCTGCAATTCCGACAATCGGTGGGCGTCTCGCCCAGTCAATGGCGAAAGACTTTCACAGCGGTCTGAATGCCGTTGCTGCCATGGCCTGTCTCAGCCATGCATTGCTTCGCAGCGTGACGATGGGTGAATTTGACGGCTCGTTGCCCGCGCCCTGGCGCCCACCCGCCAACTGCCGGACTATCGTGGTTCGTGTTGCCTGAGTGGCTTCTTTCCGGAACGCCCCTTCCGGGAACAGAGCATCACTCGGGAGTGCTGCTCGATCGGGATGACTGGGCTTGCAGCCGATCCAGACACAACAGCACGCAGTTGCCCGGCTGCAGCACAGGAAGCGCCAGGCCAGATTGCTGCAAGGCTTGCGCCGGCAGAACCAGATCGGCACCATCCACAAAAGGGCCGGCTGGCCGCTTGCTGTGCCGTGGATGGGCTGGCCACAACGGATGCACCCGAACACGGTAGTGCGCTTCGCGGTCCAGACCCGCAAGGCGTAGCGGAGCCTGAATTGCCTGTGGGAGTGATGCGGTTGAGACCACCGTCACCCATCCGCGCGATCCGTCGGCCGCCATCAGCATCGTCGCCAGGATGCCCGGCTCTTCATGATCCAAGGACCGCACGGCAGCGTCGTGCAGCCATTGGCGTTGTGCCTTGTAAAACGCAATGGCGTCCTGAAGGTGTTGGGCCTCGTCTGGCGTCAGCTTCAGCAGGTCGGCTTCAAGGCCGAAGTGGCCAAAAAGGGCGTTCAGCGTGCGCAGCGGCATTCCACTCCCGCGGCCCGTGGTGTGGCTCACCGCATCACCCACGTGCACGCCCATCACTTCGGGGGGCAGGAAGTTCAGCAAGGCGCGCTGCATGCGTTGCCGTTCAAGCGGGTCGTTGCAGTCGGACACCCACACGCGCGACGTTCGTTGGAGCATGCCCAAATCTGCACGAGCGCCGCCAGACGCACAGGTCTCGATGTCCAGGCCCGGGAAATCGCTGCGAAGTTGATC
The DNA here is from genome assembly GCA_046318395.1 of Rubrivivax sp. Taxonomy (GTDB): domain Bacteria; phylum Pseudomonadota; class Gammaproteobacteria; order Burkholderiales; family Burkholderiaceae_C; genus Rubrivivax. The sequence continues at coordinate 19,825 of JBKCUM010000017.1, read as the reverse complement.
GATCAACTGGTAGAGGCCCAGCACATGCTTCCGACTCGCCGCCGTACCGTCGGGGCCGGCGGCGTGTGTCATGTCGCGGTTCATGTCCCACTTCAGGTAGTGGATGGGTGCGCTGCGCAGCAGCGTCGACAACTGCTGGTGCAAGTGCTCTCGGGCTTGGGGCAATCCCAAGTTCAGCACGTATTGGTGCCGGCCCAAGGGTTGCTCCAGGCCGGCCACACCCAGCACCCAGTCCGGATGTGCCCGGAACAATGCGCTGTCCTGGCTCACACCTTCAGGCTCCACCCACAGGCCGAAGCTCATGCCCAACGCCTGGCAGTGGTTGGCCAACAGAGCCAGCCCTTGGGGGTATCGGTCCGGGCAAGGGGTCCAGTCGCCCAGGCCAGCGCGGTCGTGGTGGCGGGCCACAAACCAGCCGTCGTCCAGTACAAAACGCTCCACGCCCAGTTCGGCGGCCTTGCTGGCCAGTGCCTGAAGGCGAAGGGGGTTGTGGTCGAAGTAGGTTGCCTCCCAGGTGTTGAACTGAACCGGGCGTGGTGCAAGCGGACGGGGCAGTACGCGGTCCCGGACAAAGCGGTGCCAGGCTTGGCTGAGGGCCCCCAGCCCCTGGCTGCTGCGGCACAGGTGGAGCGTGGGTGAAGAGACGGATTCGCCCGGCCTCAAGCAAACCTCGCCGGGCAGGAGCAGTTCGCCAGCCTGCAATTGCAGCCCACCCATGCGCAGCGGCTGGACCAGCAGACGATGGTTGCCCGACCACGCCAATTGCAGGCCCCACGCTTCGCCGTGTGTCGCGTTGGTGCTCGGCTCCATCAGAACCACGGCCGGGAAGGCGTGGTGCGAGCTGCGACCCACCCTCGACTCTTGCAGCCATGCCCCTCGGCCGACGGGTTCGCGCACCGGTTGAAACTCGGCCGCCCAACGACCGGTCAGCGTCAGTCGATCGCTCAGGCGCCGCGTGACGGGAAGCGCCAGAGTCACCATGTGGTCGACGTACAGGTCGTCATCGCCCAGGTTGGTCAGGCGCGTATCGGCGCTGATGACGCCACTGGCGACGTGCACGCGCAATTGCAACAGCAAGCGCAGCCGGGCCACGGCGTCGTGCAGGTGAAAGTGCCAGCCTTCGTCAACTGCATCGGCAGCAAACAGCTGGAACTGCGTGTAAAGGTGGCGCTCGCCGCGCCGCAGGGCCATGCCCGGCATATCCGTGAAGCCTCGGCCCGGCTCAGGCAGCCAGCTTACCCGCTCGGGTACGTCCAGGCCGCCATGCGGCAGCGCGGGCTGTAGCGCCAGGGCCAGCATGTCCATGTCGCATGCGGCGGGCAGCGGTTCGCCCCAGTACAGCAACTCTGGCATACCGCCGTCGGGTGTGGCCCATACCTGGGTCTGCTGCACGGTGTCCAGGCGGTGGAAGCGGGTTTTCATGGGCGTATCCAAGGATGGCATGGATCCATCGTTATTGTACGATTCGTCAATATGAGTGAAGCACCGACGCCCTTTCTGCGACTGCCTGCTGCAGGCGTGTACCTGCGCGTGGAGCAGATGGGATCGGGCACTCCGGTCTTGTGCCTGCACGGGTTTCCGGATCACTGGCGACTGTGGCGCCCGCTGATGGAGGCCCTGGCGCCTCATCACCGGGTCATGGCGCCTGATCTGCGCGGCATCAACCTCTCCGACAAGCCGTCGGCGGTGGCGGACTACGCCATTGGCCACCTGGTGGCCGACGTGCTGGCGCTGATCGACCACCTCGGCGGCCGTTGCGCGCTGGTGGGCCATGATTGGGGCGGGCTGTTGGCCTGGACGGTGGCTGCGCTGCACCCGCAGCAGGTGTCGCGGCTGGTGGTCTTCAACGCGCCGCATCCGTGCCGCTTTGCGCAGGAGCTCAAAGCCAACCCGCAGCAGCGCGAGGCCTCTGCCTACGCCTTGCGCCTGTGCGAGCCCGGCGTTGAACAGGTGCTGGCCGAGAACGACTTCCAGCGCCTGTGGGGCGTGCGTTCGGAAGGCCGAGCCGGCTCCGACGGGGCCCCCGAACGCGAAGCCGCCGTGCGCGCGTGGGCGCAACCGGGTGCGCTGACAGCCGCCTTGAACTGGTACCGCGCACTCAACATCCGGCAGGCGCTCAGCCCGCAGGGCGTGCCGGCGGTGCCCGACCTGGGCTCTGCCACGGGCCACGTGGCCTGCCCGACCCTGGTGGTCTGGGGCGAACGTGACGGCGCCTTCCCGGTGGCCTGCCTGGAGGGCCTGGCGGATTGGGTGCCGCAGTTGCAACTGCACCGCCAGCCTGACGGCGGTCACTGGTTGCTGCAAGACCAGCCCCAGCTGACGGCCGCCCTGGTGCGCCGCTTCCTGGCGCAGGAGGGCTGAGCCATGCGGCTGGGTGTGTGCTACTACCCCGAACACTGGCCTGAAGCCTGGTGGCCCGACGACGCACGTGAGATGGTGCGCCTGGGCATCCGCCAGGTGCGCATCGGTGAATTCTGCTGGTCCCATGTGGAACCCGCGCCCGGCGAATTCGACTGGGGCTGGCTGGACCGCGCGGTGCAGGTGCTGGCGGATGCCGGGCTGCAGATCGTCATGTGCACGCCCACGGCCACGCCGCCCAAGTGGCTGGTGGACCTGGACCCGGCAATGCTGGCCGTGGGCGCCGATGGCCAGCCCCGGCGGTTCGGGTCGCGACGCCACTACGACTTCTCCAGCGACCGATACCTGGCCCAGGCCGAGCGAATCACCCGCGCGTTCGGCGAACGCTACGGCACGCACCCCGCCGTGGTGGCCTGGCAAACCGACAACGAATACGGCTGCCACGACACCGTGGTCAGCCACTCCACGCAGGCGGTGGCGCGCTTCCGCCGCTGGCTTGCGAAGCGCTACGGCAGTGTGGCTGAACTCAACCGGTCCTGGGGCAATGCCTTCTGGAGCCAGGACTACGCCAGCTTCGAAGAGGTCGACTCCCCCGCCGGCACAGTGACCGAAGCCAACCCGGCGCACCGGCTGGACTACCAGCGGTTTGCGTCGGACGAAGTGGTGCGCTTCAACCGCGCCCAGTGCGACATCCTGCGCGGCCTGTCGCCCGGCCGCCGGCTGGTGCACAACTTCATGCAGCTGTTCACCGCGTTCGATCACCACCGGGTGGCCGCCGACCTGGACGTGGCCAGCTGGGACAGCTATCCCCTGGGCGCGCTGGAGATGTTCTGGTTTGAGCAGGCCGACAAGCAGCGCTGGATGCGCACCGGCCACCCGGACTTCGCGGCGTTCCACCACGACCTCTACCGCGGCATGTCGCGCCACCCGTTCTGGGTGATGGAACAGCAGCCCGGCCCGGTGAACTGGGCGCGCTGGAACCCTGCGCCGGCCGCCGGCATGGTGCGCCTGTGGACCTGGGAGGCCTTTGCGCACGGCGCCGAGGTGGTGAGCTACTTCCGCTGGCGCCAGGCGCCCTTCGGGCAGGAGCAAATGCACGCGGGCCTGCAGACGCCGGACCGCCGCGCCGACCAGGGCGGCCTGGAGGCCGAGGCCGTGGCCGGCGAATTGCGTCAGCTGGCCGTGCATCCGGAACCCGCCACCCGCCCGGCGCCCGTGGCGCTGGTCTTCGACTACGAAGCGCTGTGGGCCCTGGACGTGCAGCCGCAGGGTGCCGATTACAACGGCCTGCAACTGGCCTTCGAGTGCTACAGCGCGCTGCGCTCGCTGGCGCTGGACGTGGACATCGTGCCCGCGAGCGCAGACCTGAGCGCCTACCGCCTGGTGGTCCTGCCGGCCATGCCGCTGGTCACGCCTGTTCTGCAGGCGCAGCTCGGCACCTGCAAGGCGCAGGTGGTGCTGTATCCGCGCACGGGCTCCAAGCTGGCGTGCTTTCAGATTCCGCCGAACCTGCCGCCGGGCGAACTGCAGCGTCTCATCGACCTGAAGGTGACGCGGGTGGAATCCTTGCGGCCGGGTGTGCTGGAAGAGGTCCACATGGACGACAAGCGCTACGTGGCCAGCCGGTGGCGCGAGGCCTTGCGCCTGGGCGCAGGGGTGGAGGCGGAAGCTTGCTTTGCCGATGGCACTCCTGCCGTCGCACGCCAAGGTCGCACCCGCTACCTGGCGGGCTGGTTCTCGGCCGAGCTTCAGCGCGAGGTGCTGGAGCGGGCCGCCCGCGACGCCGCTCTGGGCACCACGCGGCTGCCCGACGCCGTGCGCGTGCGACGGCGCGGCGACTGGCTGATGGCCTTCAACTATGGCGACACCGCCCATGAACTGGGCGTGCCGCAGGCCACCTGGCTTCTGGGTTCGGCCGTGCTTGCGCCCCATGGGGTGGCCATCGCACGCCGGAGGTGACCATGGCCCTGGACTTCGACCCCGCGCGACACCCGCACCGGCGCTACAACCCCCTGATCGGTCGCTGGGTGCTGGTGTCGCCCCAGAGAAACCTGCGGCCCTGGCAGGGCCAGCAGGACGCTGCCGACGAGGTGCAGCGCCCGGCCCACGACCCGCACTGCTACCTGTGCCCGGGCAATGTGCGGGCGCAGGGCCAGTCCAACCCGCTCTATCAGGGCCCCTGGGTATTCGAAAACGACTTCCCGGCTCTGCTGCCACAGGCCCACGAGCCGCAAGTGTCTGAAGAACCGCTGTTCCAGATGGCGCCTGCCAGTGGTGTGTGCCGCGTCATCTGCTTTTCGCCGGACCACAGCCTCAGCTTGCCCGAACTGCCACCGGCCACGCGGCGGGCCGTGGTGCAGACCTGGTGCGACCAGACTGCTGAACTGGGCCAGCGCTGGCCCTGGGTACAGGTGTTCGAAAACAAGGGCGCGACGATGGGTTGCTCCAACCCCCATCCCCACGGCCAGATCTGGGCCACCGACCAGATGCCTGACGAAGCGGCCACAGAAGATGCCCTGCAGTGGCGTTGGTTTGCCGAGCACGGCCAGCCGCTGCTGTTGGCGGTGGCCGAGCGTGAGTGGGCGCTGCAGCAGCGCGTGGTCTGTGCCAACCGCCACTGGCTGGCGGTGGTGCCCTGGTGGGCCACCTGGCCCTTCGAGACGCTGCTCCTGCCACGCGCCGAAGTCGCCCGCCTGCCTGCGCTGGGCCCGGATCAGCGCGACGCGCTGGCCGACATTCTGGGCGAACTGACCACCCGCTACGACAACCTGTTTGGCTGCAGCTTCCCGTACTCCATGGGCTGGCACGGCGCGCCCTTTGATGCGCAAGACGCTGCCCCTTGGCAACTGCATGCGCACTTCTATCCGCCGTTGCTGCGGTCGTCTCAGGTGCGCAAGTTCATGGTGGGCTACGAGATGCTGGCCGAAGCGCAGCGTGACCTCACACCCGAGCAGGCCGCCGCCGCGCTGCGCCAGGTCAGCGCCGTCCACTACCGTTCCCGAGGCAAGGCATGAGCTTGCAGACCCTGCGCCAGCAAGCAGAGCATGCCTTCAGCGCGGCGTTCGGCGGGTTTCCTTCGCAATGCGTCCAAGCCCCAGGCCGCGTGAACCTGATCGGCGAACACACCGACTACAACGACGGCTTCGTATTGCCCTGCGCCATCGACCGAGCCACGGTCATTGCCCTGCGGCCCCGCGCCGACCGGCAGGTGCACGTGCTGGCCCTGGAAGCCGGGCCGGGGCAGGACGCCTTCACGCTGACAGCGCCCCTGCGCAAGGCACCCGAGCAGCCGTGGACGGCATATGTGCGCGGTATGTTGAATGAGGCGCTGGCGGTGCAGCCCGACCTACCAGGTCTGGACATGGTCATCACAGGCAACGTGCCGCAAGGCGCGGGCCTGTCGTCATCGGCCTCGCTGGAGGTGGCGGTGGGCGCGGCCTTGCAGGCGGTCGGGGCGCTGGCAGGAGTGGATGCCACTGGACTGGCGCTCATGGCCCAGCGTGCCGAGAACCACTTTGTCGGCTGCCAGTGCGGCATCATGGACCAGCTCGTGGCAGCGCGCGCCCAGGCCGGCCACGCGCTGCTGATCGACTGCCGCAGCCTGGCTGCCCAGGCCGTGCACGTGCCCCAGGGCCTGGCGGTGTTGATTGCCCACTCCCGGGTGCGCCGGGGGCTGGTGGACAGCCACTACAACGAGCGGCGTCGGGCCTGCGAAGCCGCCGCCCGGGACCTTGGCGTGCGTGCCTTGCGCGACCTCACGCCGCCGCAACTGCAAGGCTGCGGACTGGATGAGCTGACCTTGCGTCGAGCCCGGCATGTGGTGACCGAGAACGAACGCACCCAGGCGGCCGCGGTGGCGCTGGCCGCCGGCGACATCCAGCAGATGTCGCGCCTGATGGCCGAATCGCACGCGTCTTTGCGCGACGACTTCGAGGTGAGCGTGCCCGCGGTGGACCAATTGGTCGCCATCGTCCACTCGGTTCTGGGCGATGAAGGCGGTTGCCGCATGACGGGAGGCGGTTTTGGTGGTTGCGTGGTGGCCTTGCTGCCTCAGGGCGCAGTGGAGGCGGTGACAGATGCCGTGCAGACGCACTACCGTTCCCCGGAAGGCCTGCCGGCCACCTTGTTCCTGTGCCATGCCAGTGCAGGCGCGGGGCTGATGCGCTGAAAGCCTGCTGGCCCCATCACCGCGTGCAAACACCTAGCACGGCTCTTATTGACGAATGATTCAATAAGAGCGCTGTCGGCCGGTCGGCAGCCCTCAACCGAACGCGCCATGAGTTCCACTGCCCAGACTGCCCTGTCGCGCCCCGCCATTTGGGCATTTGGCCTGGTGGCGCTGCCGCTGTCGACCATCGGCCTGCCACTGACCATCTACCTCGCCCCCTTCTATTCCGGGGAGATGGGGCTGTCGCTGGCGGCCATCGGCACAGCCATGATGCTGGCCCGCTTTGTCGACATCGCGGTCGACCCCTTCATCGGCGTGGCCAGCGACCGCATGCGCAGCCGCTTCGGGCGCCGCCGCCCCTTCCTGGTGGTTGGGGCCCTGGTCGTCATCCTGGGCATGGCGCAGTTGTTCAACCCGGCCAAGGGTGTCGGCCTGGTCTACTTCCTGGGCTGGCTGGCCGTGATGTACGCCGGCTTTTCCCTGGTGCAGGTGACCCACCGCGCCTGGGGCGCTGAGCTGTCACCGCACTATCACGAGCGGACCCATATCTCCTCGGTTCGACAGTTCTTCTCCACGGCCGGCCTGATCGTGTCGACCCTGGTGCCGGCGCTCGTGCTGTCACAGGCGGGTGCCAAGTCGTCCGATGTGCTGTCGTCGCTGAGCTGGATGATGGCCATCGTATTGCCCCTCACCGTGGCGTTGAACCTGTGGCTGACGCCTGAACCTGTGCCGGGCCCGCTTCTCCCGCGGCAACCGATCGACTGGAAGGGCCTGTGGCGCGCGCTGCGGCGCAACGGCCCCCTACGCTGCATCCTGCTGGTGTTGTTTGTCGGCTTCAGCGCCGAGACTTTTCGCCAGACCCTAACGGTGTTCTATGCCCGCGACGTGATCGGGGTTCCCAACCTCGGGATGATCTACGTCTACTACTTCATCAGCGCGTTTGTGGGCGTGCCGGCTTGGCGGTGGTTCGCCAAGCACACCAGCAAGCACCAGGCGCTGGCGGCAGGCATGGTCATAGCCATCGCCACCAATCTGGGCCTTTACTTCCTGGGCAAGGGCGATGTGGCGCTGTTCACCGCCATGTTCATCATCAAGGGCTTCTGCTTCGGTGCGCTGGATCTCCTGCCAGCGGCCATGCTGGCCGATGCCGCTGACGTGGACACGGCCATCACCCGCAAGTCGCGTGTCGGCATGCTGTTTGCCGTCTTCGGCCTCGTCACGAACCTGGGGCAGGCCGTGGGCCAGGGCGTGTCGCTCAATGCCTTGTCGTGGGTGGGCTACCGCGCGGCCGGCGAAACCAGCGAGGCCGCGCTGACTTCGCTGCGCGTGCTGTATGCGCTCGTTCCCAGTGCAGTGCTGCTGCTGGCGCTGTTCCTTGCGCTGCGCTACGGGCTCAACGCCACACGGCATGAGCGCCTGCGTGTGAGGCTGGCGCGGCGCGCCAGCTTGCAGAAGGCTTCGTAGAACGCCTAGACGGCCTCGGCGTCCCAGTCCGCGAAGCTGCGTGCCGAGCAGGCCAGTTCCAACAGCAGAGGCGCAGGGGACCACAGCGCTTCGTCTCCACTGCAGTGGTCTTGCCAGCGGGCCAGCAGGTCCAGCACGTGGGGCAGGCCCATGCGGTCGGCACGGTGCATGGGCCCGCCCATCCAGCGCGGGAAGCCGTAGCCGTTCAACCACACGGTGTCGATGTCACCGGCACGCAAGGCAATGCCCTCGCCCAGCAAGGCGGCCCCCTCGTTGATCAGGGCCAGCAGGCAACGTTGCACGATCTCGGCATCGTCGATGTCACGAGGCTTGATGCCCAGGCGCTGCGCCTCGTCCCGGATCAGCGCGTGCACCTCGGGGTCGGGCTGCGGAACGCGTGACCCGGGTTCGTAGCGGTACAGGCCGGCACCGGTCTTCTGCCCCAGTCGCCCTTCGGCCACCAGGCGCCGCGCAATGGCACCGTCCCGTTCGTCGGTACGGGGTGGCGCCTCGCCGGCCGCGCGCACGCCCACATCCAGGCCCACCAGGTCACCCACCGCATGCGGACCCATCGGAAAGCCGAAGGCCTGGAGGGCCCGGTCTACCTGTTCCGGCGTGGCGCCCTCCAGCAGCAGGCGCTCGGCCTGGCGGCCGTAGGGGCCCACCATGCGGTTGCCGATGAAGCCCGGGCCCACGCGTGACACCACCGGCACCTTCTGCAGGCGCCGGCCCAGGGCCAGGCCGTCTGCCAGCGCCTGCCACGAGGTGTGTTCGCCACGCACGAGTTCCAGCAGCCGCATCACGGGCGCGGGGCTGAAGAAGTGCAGGCCGAGCACGTCCTGCGGGCGGCGGGTCGCGGCGGCGATGCGGTCGACGTCCAGCGACGAGGTGTTGGTGGCCAGCAGGGCGCCTGGCCGGCACAGCCGATCCAGTTCGGCGAACAGCCCGCACTTCAGCGCCATGTTTTCGAACACGGCCTCGATCACCAGGTCGGCATCGGGCGCCAGGCCCAGGTCCGGCGCGAGGCGGATGCGGCCTTGCCGTGCGGCCGCCTCGGTGCGGGTCAGTCGCTGCCTGGACCACAGCGCGCCATAGCGCTGCTCGATGGCGGCCTGCGCCCGTTCCCGAGCGGCTGCATCGGGCTCCGCCAGGTCCACGACCAGGCCGGCATCGGCCAGGCAGATGGCAATGCCGCGTCCCATCGTCCCCGCGCCCACTACCAGGGCCCGCTGCAGGGGGCGGGCCTGCAGGTCGGTCGGCATGCCCGGCAGCCGCCGCGCGCGTCGCTCGGCAGTGAATGCATGCTGCAGCGCCATGGCGTCGGGGGACCGCAGGCACTGACCGAACCACTGGGACTCCAAGGCCAGTCCCTCCGCCAGCGGCAAGCTCCTGGCCGCTTGCAGGCACGCTTCGATAGCGCCCGAAGCGGGCTCGGGCAGTCGAGTCCGTGGGCCCGGTGGAGCAAGCGGCGCAGCGGGTCTCAAGGGCTGCGGCCGTTGCCAGTGGCCTTGGGCCAGTTCCAGCGCCAAGGCGCAAGCCGCTGGCACCGGATCTGCCGGCACCCATTCGTCAACGAGCCCGATATCGAGTGCCTCCTGAGCGGACAGCGAACGTCCGCTGAGCATCATGGCGCGGGCATGCGCTTCGCCGACCAGGCGTGGCAGTCGTTGGGTGCCCCCTGCACCGGGAATCAGACCCAGCTTGATCTCGGGCAGGCCCAGGGTGGCGTCATGCCGGGCCACGCGGGCGTGGCAGGCCAGCACCAACTCCAGGCCCGCGCCCAGCACTTCGCCATGCAGTGCGGCCACAACCGGCTTTGGCAGTGACTCCAGCAAGGCCGGCAGTTCGTGCGGGCCGTCGGCCGACGCGCCAAACCCATGCACGTCGGCCCCGGCGCTGAAGCAACGGCCTTGCCCCGCCAGCACGAATGCGCGGCAATCTGGGTCCGCGGCGGCCTGGGCTATCGCCTGCTTCAAGGCTCCAGCCAATTCGGCCGACAGCGCGTTGACGGGCGGTCGATTCAGGCGGATCACCACCACTGGGCCATGGTGGTCGATCAGCACCTGCGCCGGTGCGCCGTTGGGCAAGACCATCAGGCGCTGAGCGCGGCGAAGCGGGTCAGGTGGTGGTCCACGTTGCCCAGTTGGGCGTCCAGGCTCAGCAGGCGCTTGAAGGCATGTCCCACCACGATCTCGTCGGTCATGCCCATGCCGCCGTGCAACTGCACCGCCTGCTGGCTAACAAACCGACCGACCTTGCCCACCTGGACCTTCAGTGCCGACAGCGACCGGGGCAGGTCCGCATGCTGCTCGGCTAGGCGCACCGTGGCCAGGATGACGATGGAACGCAGCTGCTCCACCTGCATGAACATGTCGACCATCCGGTGGCGCAGGGCCTGGAACTGTGAGAGGTGCTGGCCGAACTGCCGCCGCTGCTGCGTGTAGGCCAGCGTCTGCGCCAGCAGCAGATCCACCAGGCCCACCGCTTCCGCGCCCATGGCGGCCAAGGCTGCGTCGGTGGCCGGGCCCAGCAGTTCGTCGGCGCCGCCAAGGCGGCCCAGCCGGCAGTCGTCGCCCACCATCACCTGCTCCAGCCTCAGGTCAGCACCCTGGCCGCCGTCGACCAGCGGATAGTCCTTGCGGCTCAGGCCAGGCGCACTGGCATCGACCCAGAACAGCGTGTGGCCCGCGGAGGTGCGCGCCGACACGATGAACGCATCGGCAGCAGCAGCACCCAGCACCACGGTCTTGTCCCCGCGCAGCCGCCAGCCGTCCCTGATGGGCTCGGCGGTGGTCTGCACCAGGCGCCGGTCGTAGCGTGAGGGCCGTTCGTCACACGCCATCGCGACGTGCAGTCGACCTTGCGCCACCGCTTCGATGCGGGCGCTGCGGGCCGGGCCAGTCTCGCAGCGCTTCAGGACTTCACCTGCCTGCACCACGCCTTGCAGATAGGGCTCGGCGACGAGGCCGCGGCCCAGGGCCTCCATCAGCAGCATGGTCTCCAGCGGCCCGCCGTCCAGGCCGCCGTCGACAGCGCTGAAGGGAAGGGCCAGCCAGCCCATGTCGGCAAAGGCCGGCCACAGCATCCGGCCGGGCTGCTGACCCTCGTGCTTCCTTCGAAGCCACTGGTCGAAGCCGCACTGCTGCTGGACGTAGCGGTTGGCGCTGTCCTGCAGCAGACGCTGCTCGTCGCTGAGGTCGAAGTCCATGACCCTTCAACCCGTCGTCAGAACTTGTACTCCAGCTGCACACCGAAGGTCCGCGGGTCCAGCAGGCGCACGTTGCGATAGCTGCCGATGAGCGCGTCCTCGATGATGACGTTGGTCTTGTTGTCGGCGTCGCTCAGGTTCTTCACGTAGGCCTTCACGTGCACATTGCCCTTGGGGTTGGCAAAGCGCAGCTGCAGGTTGGTGACGCCCCAGGCGCCGATCACATCCGTGGCAGTGTTGAACTCGCGTGCAAAGTACTTGTCCTGCCAGACGTAGTCCAGCCGCGAGGTCACCGTCCAGCCTGTTCCGAAGAGCCCCGCTGTGTACTGGGCACCCAGCTTGAACTTGGTCTGCGGCGAGTGCGGCAGCTTTTTGCCCGACAGGTTCACGGCCACTTCCGGCGTCTTGCTGGTCAGGCTCTGGCCGGGATTCGCGGCATCCACGGTCAGGAAGCTGCCGATCCTGGTCTTCAGGAAGGAGACGTTGGCATCCAGCAGCCAATCACGCGTCGGCGCGAACAGGAGCTCCAGTTCCGCGCCAGCCGTGCGTGCATCGGTGTTGGAGGTGATCGCCGAGCCCGAGATGCGCTGCGCCAGTTGCATGTTCTTGTAGTCGTTGTAGAAGACCGATGCGTTGGCGCGCAGCTTGCCGCCCAGCATTTCGCTCTTCACACCCAGCTCATACGCGGTGACCGTCTCCGGCTCGAAAGTCGGATTCGCGGCGTTGCCGGCATTGAAGCCACCGCCCTTGTAGCCCGTGGCCACCGAGCCGAAGAGCATGGCGTCCTTGCTCAGCTTGTAGTCCACGGAGGCGCGCCCGGTCCACCAGTCCCAGTCCAGAGTCGGCTTCTGGGTGAAGGGCTGCGAGCCCGTCAGCACGATGTTGCGGGACAGCGTGTCCTTCTTCTCCCGGGTCCAGCGTGCGCCAAGCGTCGCGCGCAGGTCCTCGGACAACTTGAACTGTCCTTCGCCAAACCAGGCCGAGGCGCGCGTGGTGGCCTTGGCTGTTTCGCCATTGATGAACCAGGTCTCCGCTGGGCGGCCCAGCGCCTTCTGGAAGAGTTCGAAGAAGGGGTGCCAGACGAAGAAGCCGCCGTTGCTCTCTGTGTCCAGGTGGAAGAAGCCCGTGGTGTAGTTGAAGAAACCCTTGCCGTTGGACGCGATGCGGAGTTCGTGCGAGGAACCCTTGGAATTGTTGGTGAAGCTGTCAGTGGTGAGCAGGCGGTCGGTGGTGACCGTCACAGCGCGCGACATGTTGTAGGTGACCTGCTGCGCAAAGCGGAAGGGCAGCGCAGCGTTGTCCCAGTCTGTGTTCTGCTCGGTGCTGGAGCGCGAGAAGCCTCCTGTGTAGGTCAGGGTGAAGGGCTGGAACTCATGGCTGACCTCCAGCGTGGCCGACTCCTGCTTCAGGCGGAACGTGGCATCGAAGTCGGCGGCCACCGAGCGCAGGTCGGTCGGGTTGGGCGCTCCGGTGTAGATGTTGCTGCCGGCGGTGACGAAACCACGGGGGGTCAGCACTGCGCCGGCGAGCGTGCGGAAGATGGTGGCGTTGTAGTCGGGCGAGTCGAAGGCCAGTTCATTGGGGCTGCAACCCAGCACCGGGTCGGCCTTGCACATGCGCTTGGTTTCGCGGGTGCGCGAGCTGTTCTCGTTGTACAGCCCGAGCATCAGGTTGGCCTGTGTGTGTTCCCCCAGGAACAGCTGCGTCGTGCTGCGCAAGCTGTACTGGTCGCGCCCGTCCACGCGGTTGCCGGTGAACTCGTTTGCTGTGAAACCGTCGCGCTTGAGCACATAGCCGGCGAAGCGCTGGCGCAGGTCCTGCGTGATGGGGATGTTGACCATGCCCTCCACGCGCCGCTGGTTGAAGTTGCCCAGTTCCATGGACAGCTTGCCGCTCTGCTCGCCCGTGGGCCGCTTGGTGAAGATGGCCAGGGCGCCGCCCGTGGTGTTGCGGCCGAAGAGCGTGCCCTGCGGGCCGCGCAGCACTTCGATGCGGTCCATGTCGAAGAGTTCATCCTGCGGCAAGTAGCCGATGGAGGCTCCGTTGACCGCCACCCCAACCCCGTTATCACCGCCCAGCGAGTTGTTGCCGATGCCGCGGATGGTGAAACGTTCATTGCCGGTCAGCACGGCGTTGGGAATGGAGAACTGCAGGTCCGCGGCGCCACTGATCTTGGCGCGTTCGATCGACTCGCCAGAGAAGGCGCTGACGGCCACGGGCACGGTCTGCGCGATTTCCGCCCGCTTGCGCGTGGTGATGACTACACGTTCCAGCGCCGGGGCTTCTTCCCGGGCGGCCGGCGGGGTGCCCGCGCCCTGCGCGAGGGGCGCCCCAGGGGCCATCAGAGCGGCGGCCGCCAAGGCCACCAGGGTGGGACGGGGAAGTCGGCTGAGCGCCGTGTGCATTCCTTGCATGGATGTCTCCTTGTGACGTTGGACGTGGCTTGGCCAGATCGTGTGCGGCCCGGCAGCGAAACCCAGCAACCAAGCCTTGTTATATGAATCGTCAATAAGGCTAGGGAGATGTCCGGGGGCTGTCAATAGCTATTTGCCAGACCGTCAATAAGCGGTCAGGGCTCTGGGCTTGGGCCGGTACAGGCGCTCCAACAGCTCGCTGAAATAGGGCGCGACATCGCCGCCAAACACCTGTGTCATGAGCACGCCGGTGATGCCGCTGTCGGGGTCCACCCAGAAGTACGTGGACGCGGCGCCGCCCCAGAAATAACCGTCTCGTGGCACCGCCACGGGGGCAAGCTTCGGGTGCTGGAAGGTCGCAAAGCCCAAGCCGAAACCCAGGCCTTGACGCTCCAGCGTGGTGCCTTGCAGAGCGGCGGGCTCCACCTGATTCGAGGTCATCCATGCAACAGTGCTTCTCCGAAGGACTTCCCGCCCTTGCCAGGAGCCGGACTGCGCCATGAGTGAAAGAAACCGGTGGTAGTCCCCGGCGGTGGAGACCAGGCCGGCGCCCCCGAAGTGGATGGGTCGGTTCTTGCCAAAAACGCTGTTCTGCGGGTCGTCCATCAAGGTGAAATGGGAGGGCGGCACCTGCGACATGGCGGCGTGCCTGAGCAGCGCGCCTCCCGCACCCGCCAGGCTGGGCGCCATGTAGGCGGCAGTCAGTTGGTGGTGATGCGCGGGGCTGACCATGAAGCCGGTGCTCTGCATCCCCAGCGGCTGGAGCAGGCGCGTGGTCATCAAGGCCTCCAGCGTCTGCCCTGAAGCGACCTCCAGCACCCGCCCCAACACATCGGTGGCGTTGCCATAGGTGAACCGGGTGCCGGGTTGGGCCATCAAGGGCACGGCTGCCAACCGCTCGGTGAGCTCCTGCAGGCTGGACACGGGGCCTGAGCCATCTGCCGGCTTGATGACCAGCCCGCCACCGTGATCGATGCCCCGGGCCACGTAGCTGCGCGTCACTGGATCCGGAAGCGGCGAAAGGTAGGTCAGCCCCGCGGTGTGACGCAGCAGGTCCCGCACGGTCACGGCGCGACGCAGTGGCACCTGCTCGGGCGGAAAAGCAGCGCTGCCGTTGTGTGCTGTGGCTTGGGCGAAGGCGGGCAGGTAGCGGTCCACCGGGTCGTCCAGGGACAGCCGACCATCGTCGACCAGCATCAACGCAAGCGCGCTGGTCAGCGGCTTGGTCATCGAATAGATGCGGAAGCGGTGGTCCATCCTCATGGCCACCGCACGCTCCCGGTCGGCCAGGCCTAACGCCAGTTGCAGCCAGGTTTGGCCGGCGCATCGGATGTCCACCACCACGCCGGGTGCATGGCCGCGCTCCACCATCTGCCGGGCCAACTGCCTGACTTCGTCGGCACGCGCAGCGTCCAGGCCGCAGGTGTTGCCTTGCGCGTGCAGGCTCGCTGCAGGCAGTGTCAGCACAAGGCTCAACGCCCATAAGAGAGCGTGTCGGAGAAACCCTCTAGACATGTTCAAACCATTAATATACAAACCGTCAATAAGACTACGGCGACGCCAACCGCGTTGTCAATCGCACCCAACCCCATGTCTGTTGCCCTGCCATCGCATCCGAGTTCCCAAGCCGACTTCCGTGAGCACCAGGAAGAACTGAAGCTGCGTGCGTGCACCTGGACCCAATCAGCCGTCTTTGCGCGTGAGTGTCCCGACGGGTTGGCGGTGGTGGGCGTGCAAGGTTCGCGCAGCTTCGCTGACTTGCACCGTAGGTCCAATCAGCTGGCACATGCCCTTCGGGCGAAAGGCCTGGCTGCGGGCGATGCCGTGGCCCTGCTGTGCAGCAACCGGGTGGAGTTCATCGAGGTGTTGCTGGCCAGCATGCGCTGCGGCTTGCGGCTGACGCCCATCAACACCCACCTCACGCCGTCGGAAGTGGCATACATCGTGGGCGACTGCCAGGCGCGTGTCCTTGTCGTGGAAGCGCAGCTGAACGCGCCGGGCTTGTGTGGTGCCGATGTGTATCGCCTTGTGGTGGGCTGCGAAGGCCACCAGGGCTACGAGGCTGTGCTGGCCCGGGAGTCCTCGGGTGAACTGGAGCATCCCAGTGCAGGTACGCTGATGCTCTACACGTCCGGGACCACCGGGCGCCCCAAGGGCGTGTTCCGACGGGAACCCGAGGTGATCGAGCCACAGTTCGCTGGCACCTTTGCGGACTACCAGCCAGGCGACATGGCGTTGTGCTGCGGGCCCGCATACCACTCGGCGCCGCTGCTCTTCGACATCCGCTGGCCGTTGGCATCGGGTGTGCCCATCGTGCTGCTCGACAAGTGGGACTCGGCCAAGGTGCTGTGGCTCATCGAGCAGCACGGCGTCACGCATGCCCACATGGTCCCCACCATGTTCCAGCGATTGTTGGCGCTGAGTCCCGAGCAGCGCAGCGCGTATCAGCTCGACTCCCTGCGCTTCCTGGTGCATGGCGCCGCCCCCTGCGCGGTGGCCACCAAGCAGGCCATGATTGATTGGCTCGGGCCCGTGCTGACCGAGTACTACGCCGCCACCGAAGGTGGCAACGGCATCCACGTGGATTCCCTGCAGTGGCTCCAAAAGCCAGGAACGGTGGGGCGTGTCGACCCCGCGCTGGGCCACCGCATCGTTGACGACGCTGGCCACGATGTGCCTCCGGGCGCCGTGGGACGCATCTACTTCCAGGCGCCCGCCACGGGCCGCTTTGAATACTTCGGTGACCCGGTCAAGACCGCAGCCGCCTACGAAGGCGACCGTTTCACCATGGGTGACATGGGCTACGTCGACGAGGACGGGTTCCTGTTCCTCACCGGCCGCGCCGCGGAGTGCATCATTTCCGGGGGCGTCAACATCTACCCGCGCGAAGTCGACGAGGTGCTGATGAGTCACCCTGCTGTTCAGGAAGCCTGCACGGTGGGCGCGCCCGACGACGAGTGGGGCGAGAAGGTGGTGACCGTGGTGGTGCCCGCTGCCGGCCACAGCCCGGGTCCTGCACTGGCAGATGCCCTGCAGGCACATGCTGCCGCACACCTGGCGCGCTTCAAGTGCCCGCGGGAGATCCACTTCGACACCGAGCTGCCGCAAACCGGCACCGGCAAGCTCCAGCGCAACCAGGTCCGCCAGCGCTTCTGGCAGAGCCGGACCAAGTCGATTTAGAGCTGCTCGCATGCCGTCATCAAACCCAACCACCCGCGGTCTGCCACCCAGTCCGTTTGTCGGCCTGCACCACGTGGCGCTTCGTGTGGTGAATCCGGACCGGGCCGCGCAGTTCTACGGCTCGGCAGCGGACTTCGCCCCTTGGTCGGCCGCTGGCGCTCTGGCCGAATCGATGGGCGGCCTGGCGCTGTGTGCGCCCAACGCAGGCCTGCTGCTGTTGCCGGCGGGTGCGGCAAGCGAACCCGTGAGGCGCCCCGTTTCCGAGGCTGGCATGGCGCACCTCTGCCTGCAGACACCCGCCATCCAGCAGGTGGTGACGCAAATGACCTCGCTGGGAGCTCTGCTGCACAGCGAGCCCATCGACCTGGGCACCGGGTTCCTGTATTGCTACGCCCGAGACCCGGAGCACAACGTGATCGAAGTCGAATGCGTGGCGCCGGTGTGGAGCGACCCGCGCCCATGGGTGGCCCACGCCAACATCGTCACGCACGACCTGCCGCGCCTGTGCCAGTTCTACAGCGCCTTGCTGGGCGTTGAGGCCGTGCGCAGCCCGCGCCTTCGCGACGACCCAAGGCTGGACGCCATTGCCGACCTGCAGGGCGTTCAGCTCAGGGCAGCCTGGCTCAACGCCGGCAACGCCCAGCTTGAGCTGATGCAGTACCTGCACCCGGCAACCGAGGCGGCCACGGGACGGCGGACACCCGGCGCCGCCGGGTTCGCGCACATCGCCTTCGAGGTGGCCAATCTCGCGGCCGCGTGCGCGCACCTGCGCGCTTGTGGTGGTGCCGTGGAGCCTGCAGCCGGCTCCAAACCCTGGCAGGCGATGTGCACCGACCCCGACGGCAACCACGTGCTTCTGCTGGCACTGGACGAAGAGTCCTGGCGCCCGCTGCGCATCCAGTCCCTGGCCGACCCCCAGATCACCTCACGCTTTGCCGCTGCCCGTGCGGCCCTTCCGGTGTCCGAATGAACCCTCTCCCGACAGATCCAAGGACCGAACCCGATTCGCTGCGCGGACGGGTTGCCCTGGTCACCGGCGCCGCTCGCGGCATTGGCTTGGCCACCGTGCAGCAGCTGGCTCGTGCGGGAGCGCATGTCGCCGCCTTCGACCTGGCGGGTTCACCGTGGGCCGACGTGCGCGCCGCCGGTGCCACCGAGCTGCTGGAGGTGGAAGGCGACGTGGGTCACGGCCCTGACTGGGAACGCGCGGTGGCCCGTACGCTGGAACGCTTCGGCCGGCTGGACGTGCTGGTGAACAACGCAGGGATTTCCGGCGGCATCGGGCCGCTGGTGGATTGCAGCGACGAAATGTTCGACCAGGTCATGCGCGTCAATGCGCGTGGCGTGTTCCTGGGCTTGAAGCATGGGGCGAGGGCCATGATGGAGCGCGGTGGCTCCATCGTGAATGTCTCTTCGGTGTCGGGCATTGGTGGCGGGCGCTTCACGGTGGCCTACACCGCCAGCAAGCACGCCGTGGTGGGCATGACCAAGCTGGCGGCGGTGGAACTGGCCGGCAGTGGTATCCGCGTCAATGCGGTGTGCCCTGCTCCCACGGCCACGGAGATGGTGTTTGCTATGGAGCGCAGCGTCTCGCCCGAATCCCCTGACGCCGTGCGCAAGGGCATGACCCGAATGATCCCGATGGGCCGTTACGGAGAGCCTAGCGAGATCGCCCAATTGATCGTCTTTCTGGCCAGCGACGCCTCGTCCTTCATGACGGGCACGGCCATTCCCATCGACGGTGGCCTCAAAGCCGCCTGAACGGAGCACAACGCATGGACCTGGGACTCAAGGGGCGCCGCGCGCTCATCACGGGCGGCAGCCGTGGCATCGGCCTCGCCATCGTGGACACACTGGCCGCCGAGGGCGTGGACGTGGCGCTGTGCGCACGCGGTGAGGATGGCGTGGCCGCCGCCGTGGCCGCCGCGCGAGCCCACGGCGTGAAAGCCATCGGCCGGGCGCTGGATGTGCGTGACCGTGACGCCGTGGCCGCCTGGTTCCGGGAATCGGCCGCCGAACTGGGTGGGCTGGACATCGTCGTCAGCAACGTGTCCACACGGCCCACCGAACGCGGCGAACCCATGTGGCGCGACGCCCTTGAGACCGACCTGCTGCACCACGTGAGGCTGGCCGAACTGGCCTTGCCGCAGCTGCGCTCGGGCCACGACCCCTGCCTGCTCTTCATTGCCTCCATCGCGTCGGTGATGACGCAGCTGCCGCCCACCGAAGAGGCCTACGGACCCATGAAGGCAGCACTGGTGAACTACACCGGCCAGCTTGCAGCGCGGCATGGCGCGGCGGGTGTGCGGGTCAACGCGGTGTCACCCGGGCCCATCCTGCACGAGGGCGGCGAGTGGGAACGCATCCGCGCAGTCAAGCCCGCACTCTTCGAGATGGCCAGCAAGCTGTCGGCCCTGGGCCGACTGGGCACGCCCGAAGAGGTGGCCCGTGCGGTGGTGTTCCTGTGCAGCCCCGCAGCCGCCTACATCACAGGCGCCAACCTCCGCATCGACGGAGGCGCGGTCAAGACTGCTAACTTCTGACGGGCAGGGCTTCTTGGCAAACCTTGTGTGCGCCGCAGGGCGCTCAACCCTTGCGGCGCCGCGCGGCCAGCTTGCGCGGCGCCTGGATGGGCGCCTTGCGGGCGTGCTCCAGCGCCAGCGCCTCCAGCCCGCCAATCAGCAGGCTGACGCAGATGTTGCTCGCGAAGTCCACGTCGTTGCGCGAACTGGGCAGGTGTTGAGCCGCCGCCTCCGTCATGGCCATGCCCATGTCCACCGCAGAGGTCGCCACGTCCTTGGGCAGGTTGTAGGCCTTGACCACCTGGTTCACCATGAAGCGCAGCGCCTCCTCGCGCTTGCGCACGTTCTGGTCGGCCACCGAGCGCGCCACCGCCGGCTCCGCCCACAGGCGCTGCAGCAGGGCCCCGCGCTCCTTTACCTGCGCCACATAGGTGCGCGTGGTGCGATAGACCAGGTCGCGGAAGTCGACAGCCGCGCCAATTTGTGCAAGCTGACGTTCGCGCAGTACTTC
>JBKCUM010000016.1:0-16068 GCA_046318395.1 Rubrivivax sp. | reverse complement strand
CGGTCTTGGCGCGGTTGGCCGCGGCCTCGGCGGCGGCGCGTTGCCGCGCCTGGTCCCGCTCGCGCCGTTCGGTCACGTCTTCGATGTAGCCGTGCCACAGGGTGCTGCCGTCCAGCTGGTGCTGCGGTGAAGCGCTGCCGTGCATCCACCGCAAGGCGCCGGTGTCGCGGCGCTGGATGCGGAAGTCCACCTGCCAGGGCGTGCCGGCGTTGGCCGACTCGTTCACACGTTCCACCAGCATGTCGCGGTCGTCGGGGTGCACCAGCCGCATCAAGGCCAGGGCGTCTTGCTCCAGCTTGGTGGGTTCGATGCCGAACAACGCCCGCGTGCGGGGGCTGACCAGCGGGAACGCCACGCTGCCATCGGCCGCTTGCCGGAACTGGTACAGGATGCCGGGCACGTGTTCGGCGATGCGCATCAGCCGGTCTTTGGCCTGCGAGGCGGCCTGTTCCAGCGCGCGCCGTTCGGTGATGTCGGTTTGGGTGCCCAGCATGCGGCGCGGCCGGCCGTCGGGGTGGCGTTCGACGACGCGCCCGCGCTCCAACAACCAGCGCCATTGGCCGTCGGCGGCCAGGGCGCGGTAGACGTGTTCGTAGGTGTCGACCTCGCCGCGTTCGTGGCGCAGGTAGGCCTCGTGGTTGGCGACCCGGTCGTCGGGGTGGATCAGGCTGTTCCAGTCGGCCTGGGTGTGGCCCATGGGCCGCCCCGCGTAGCCCAGCAGCAGCAGGCCCTCGTCGATGTCGCTGAGCCAGTCGGTGTCGACCTGCCATTCCCACACGAAGGTGCCGGCGCCACGCAAGGCGGCCAGGATCAAGGCCGTGGTGTCGGTCAGTGCGCGGTGGCTGGGGTGTTCGGGTGAATCGGGCCGCGGCACCCGGCCCACCAGGGCGGCCAGCGTGGGGGTCATGTCGGCCACGGCTTGGCGGGCGCTGTCGGCCAGACCCGGCGGCAATTGCAACCAGCCCAGGTGTTGGCCCAGGTGCGCCAGGGGCAGGGCCCCGGCGGCTTCGGCCAGTTCAGGCAGCGGGCCGGGCGCGTGCAGCGACTGGCGCAGCAGCGTGCATTCCCCGCCCAGCCGTTGGCTCAGCGCGGCCACCAGGTAGCGCAAGGCGTGTGTGGGGTCGTTGCGGGCCAGGTGGTCCAGCAACGCGTCGCGCGCCAACGCCGCCAGGTCGGCGGACAGGCTGAGGTCGGGCTGGGCAGTGTTCAAACCAGGGGCCCCACCGCGGTGGCGTGGTCGGCCCGGGCCTTCAGTGGTGGCCGTGCAGGTGTTCGCCGGCCTTCAGCCGGTAGACCGTGCCGCAGTATGGGCACTTGCCCTCGCCGGTCTTGGCGACGTCGATGAAGACCTTGGGGTGGTTGCTCCACAGGCTCATCTTGGGGTTGGGGCAGGCGACGACGCCGGGGCCCACCAGTTCAGCGGCGGCCAGTTCCACCACGGCTTGTGATTCGCTCATGTTTGTTCAGACCTTGGTCAGCCAGTGGGCGTACTTGGGGTTGCGGCCGTTGACGATGTCGAAGAAGGCCGTCTGGATCTGCTCGGTGATGGGGCCGCGGCTGCCCGCGCCCAGCTCGATGCGGTCCAGTTCGCGGATGGGCGTCACTTCGGCGGCGGTGCCGGTGAAGAAGGCCTCGTCGCAGATGTAGACCTCGTCGCGCGTGATGCGCTTTTCAACGAGTTTCAGGCCCAGGTCCTGGCAGATGTTGAAGATGGTGTCGCGCGTGATGCCGTTCAGCGCGCCGGCCGACAGGTCGGGCGTGTAGACCACACCCTTCTTGATGACGAACAGGTTCTCGCCCGCGCCTTCGCTGACAAAACCGGCGCTGTCCAGCAGCAGGGCTTCGTCGTAGCCCTCGTCCGTGGCTTCCATGTTGGCCAGGATGCTGTTGGTGTAGTTGCTCACCGCCTTGGCCTGCGTCATCGTGATGTTGACGTGGTGGCGCGTGTAGCTGCTGGTCTTCACGCGGATGCCGCGCTTCAGGCCTTCGGCACCCAGGGAGGCGCCCCACGGCCAGGCGGCGCCCATCAGGTGGATGTCGTTGCCCTTGGGGCTGACGCCGAGTTTCTTGTCGCCGATCCACGTCAGCGGCCGCAGGTAGCAGCTTTCCAGCTTGTTTTCGCGCACCACGGTCTTTTGCGCCTCTTCCACCTGCTCGATGGTGAAAGGGATCTTCATGCGCAGGATCTTGGCGCTGTTGAACAGGCGCTCGGTGTGCTCGCGCAGGCGGAAGATGGCCGTGCCGTTGACGGTGTTGTAGGCGCGCACGCCCTCGAAGGCGCCACAGCCGTAGTGCAGCGTGTGCGACAGCACGTGGATCTTGGCGTCGCGCCAGTCCACCAGCGTGCCGTCCATCCAGATCTTGCCGTCGCGGTCAGACATCGACATCGTGGTTCCTTGTTGGGGCCTGCAAAAACCCGGATTTTAGGCGCCGGGGGCGGGGCTGGGCGCGGCCGCGGCCGTGCTGTCGTCGGCGGGGCTGGCGGCGCTGGTCGCGCGCTGCAAGGCCACGTCGGTGATGCGGCCGTTTTGCAGTGTCACGCGCACGCGGTCGCCGGCCTCGTCGGCCCACTCGAACACCTCAGGCTGGGCCCCGGTTTCGCTACGCGCGTGGCCCAGGCTGTGCGTCAGCTTGATCACGTCCAGCAGCACCTGGCCCGGGCGCACGCGGCTGGCCAGCATGACGGCGTTGGCGGTGTGGCCCAGCGGGCGCTCTGCGGCCAGCTTCATCACCCGCAGGCTGCGGTTGAACTGCAGCAGCAACCAGAACACCACCACCGTGAAGGCCAGCACCAGGCCGGCCCAGCTGTAGGCCATGTAGCCGGCGACGAAGGCGCCCAGCGTCAGCGCCCAGCCCCAGACGGCGTTCAAGCCAGCCTCCGCGGGGCGCCTGGGTGGATGCATGAAAATCGGAGCGATGGATGAATTGCGTACATGGGTGATCAACCTGGACAGGGCCCCGGAGCGGCTGCAGCAAATCAGCGCGCAGCTGCAGCGCCTGGGCCTGCCGTTCACGCGGCTGGCCGCGGTGGACGCCCGCGCGATGACGCCCGAAGACAAGGCCTGCCTGGACGAAGCCGCCTTCCAGCGCCTGCACGGCATGACGCCGCTGTGGGGGGAGCTGGGATGTTACCTGTCGCATGTGCGCGTGATGGAAGCCTTCCTGGCCAGCGGGGCGCGTTTTGCCCTGGTACTGGAAGACGACGTGGGCCTGCACGACAGCCTGCCCGCCGTGCTGCAAGGCTTGGCCCGGCACGCCGACCGCTGGGACATGGTGAAACTGTCGGCCGTGCACTCGGGCACGCCGCAGCCGGTGTTGGAAGTGGCGCCGGGCCACCAGCTGGCGGTGATGCTCAGCCGCTGCACGGGCTCCAGCGCTTACCTGATCAACCGCCACGCTGCCCAGGCCTACCTGCACCGGCCCACCGGCCTGCTGCCCATGCGGCTGCCCTACGACCACGTGTTCGACCAAGGCTGGCGTTTCGGCCTGAAGGTGCGCCTGGTGACGCCCACGCCTTGCCTGCACGACGAGTTCACGCCGTCCACCATCGGCGCACCGGGCGACGCGCCGTCGCGCAAGTTCCCCTGGCACCGGCGCTGGGCCACCTACCGCTACCGGCTGGGCAACGAATGCCGGCGCCTGGCCTATGGCCTGCGCCACTGGTGGATGGAAAAGCGGGAAAACGCGGCGGGCTGAGCCGCCGCCCGTTCAGCCGCTCAAGCCAGCGGCGAGGCGCCGATGTCGGCGCGCAGCGTGGGCGGCAGGCGGCGCAGCATCCAGCGCACCAGCACGGGCACCAGCACCACGTCGTCCACCAGGCCCAGCACCGGGATGAAGTCCGGCAGCACGTCGATGGGAGACAGCACATACAGCAGCACGCCCAGCGTGCCCAGCTTCAGCCAGGTGGGCGCCTGCGGGTGGCGCAGCGCACGCCAGAGCAGCCGCGCGTCGCCGCGCACCACCGACCACAACAACACCAACCGCTTCCACATGCTCGTCTGCTCCTGCCGCAGGTTGCGGCGAGCTGCCAAGATGGGGCCAAGTGGGCGCCGTTGCAAGCCCCGGGGCAGAGCACCCAGCGGGGCCGGGGTTGTGCTGCCGGCTGGCGGCGCTTCAGCGGTGCGCGGCCCTCACAGCCCGCGCACCACGCTGATGGCTTCTTCCACCCGTTCCACGGCGTGGATGGTCAGGCCCTCGATGGGCTTTTTCGGTGCGTTGGCCTTGGGCACCACGGCCACGCTGAAGCCCAGCTTGGCGGCTTCTTTCAGGCGTTCCTGGCCACGCGGCGCCGGCCGCACTTCGCCGGCCAGGCCCACTTCGCCGAACGCAAAAAAGCCACGCGGCAGCGGCTTGCCACGCAGGCTGCCCTGGATGGCCAGCAGCACGGCCAGGTCGGCGGCGGGTTCGCCAATGCGCACGCCGCCCACGGCGTTGACGAACACGTCCTGGTCCATGCAGGCCACACCGGCGTGGCGGTGCAGCACGGCCAGCAGCATGGCCAGGCGGTCGCGGTCCAGGCCCACGCTCAGGCGGCGCGGGCTGGGGCCGCCGCTGTCCACCAGGGCTTGAATCTCCACCAGCAGCGGCCGGCTGCCTTCCAAGGTGACCAGCACGCAGCTGCCCGGCACCGGGTCGCCGTGGGTGCTCAAGAAAATGGCGCTGGGGTTGCTGACGCCCTTGAGCCCACGCTCCGTCATCGCGAACACGCCGATCTCGTTGACGGCACCAAAGCGGTTCTTGATGGCGCGCACCAGGCGGTAGCTGCTGTGCGTGTCGCCCTCGAAATACAGCACGGTGTCGACGATGTGCTCCAGCACCCGCGGCCCGGCCAGCGCACCTTCTTTGGTGACATGGCCCACCAGCACCATGGCGCAGCCGCTGGTCTTGGCCACGCGCGTGAGCTGGGCCGAACACTCGCGCACCTGGGCCACGCTGCCAGGTGCGGAGTTCAGCTGTTCTGAATAAACGGTCTGGATCGAATCGATGACGCAGAAGGCCGGCTGTTCGGCCTCGATGGCGGCGATGATCTTTTCCATCTGAATTTCCGCCAGCACGCGCACCTGCTGGCCGCCCAGGCCCAGGCGGCGCGAGCGCATGGCGATCTGCGCGCCACTTTCTTCGCCGGTGCTGTCCAGCACCTTCTCGCGCGAGGACTGCGCGTCGACGGCCTGCAGCAGCAGCGTGCTTTTGCCGATGCCGGGGTCGCCGCCGATCAGCACCACGGCGCCTTCCACGATGCCGCCGCCCAGCACACGGTCGAGTTCGTCCTGGCCGGTGGGCGTGCGCGCCACGTCGGCGGCTTCGATCTCGCTGAGCGTGGTGACCGGCTGGCTCTTGGCCAGCGCCTGGAAGCGCGTGTTGCGCGTGGCCGGGCCGGCGGCCTCGGCCACGGTTTCGTCCAGCGTGTTCCAGGCCTTGCAGTGCGGGCACTGGCCCAGCCACTTGGCATTCGTGCCACCGCATTCGCGGCAGGTGTAGATCGTCTTGGGTGCGGCCATCGCGCTATTGTCGGGCGCCGGCGTGGGTCGGCCCGGGCGTGCTGCAATCGCGGCCTATGTCTTGGTCTGTCTGGTTGCCCTTTTTCATCACCACCCTGGTCGTCAGCCTGTCGCCGGGGCCCGGCGTCTTGGCCGCGGTCAGCGCAGGTCTGCAACACGGTTTTGCGCGTGGCCACGCCGTCGCCTACGGCCTGGCCTTGGGCGTGTGGACGCAGATCGCCGTCATCGGCGTGGGCCTGGGCGCGCTGCTGGCGGCTTCGGCATGGGCCTTCACCGCGCTGCAGTGGGTGGGCGCGGCCTACCTGGTGTGGCTGGGCGTGCAGCAGTGGCGCGCTCCAGCGGTGCCGCTGGCCGTGCCGAAGGCGGGCAACATCGAGGGTGGGGCCGCGGACGGTGCCGTTCCGCTGGGCCGCGGGGCCATCTTGCTGCGTGGCTGGGGCATCAACGCGCTGAACCCCAAGGGCACGGTGTTTTTGCTGGCCATGCTGCCGCAGTTCACCGACGCCACGCAGCCGCTGCTGCCGCAATACCTGGTGATCGCGCTGACCTGCGGCGCCATCGAGTTGGCGGTGATGGTGTTCTACGCCGGCCTGGCCGCGCGCCTGCAGGGCACGCTGGGCACGGCGCGGCAGATGCGCTGGCTGAACCGCGGCATGGGCAGCCTGTTCATCGCCGCGGGCACGGCGCTGGCGATGTTCAAGCGCGCGCCGGTGTAAGCCAGGGCGCGGGCGCCGTCAAACGGCGTCAAGCCGCCGTGAAGTTGCCGTGGAAGCCCAGCGGCAGCATGTACGGCAGGACAGCTTGCGCGATGGGGCCGTCTTCCACGTGGGCCGCGTCCAGCAGGTTCAACACCGTGGCCTGGCGGCGGGCGTCGAACGTGGTGCCCAGCAGCCAGGCGTCCAGCTCGCCGGTCTTCCCGGGTTTGGGCACCACCACGTGTTCTTCGGCCACGGCCAGCGGGCCGTAGTCGAAGCGCCGGGCGCGGCCACTTTCCACGTCCAGCACCTGCACGCCGTGCAGCAGTGCGCCGTGGTGGCCGGGGTGGGGGAGCCAGGCCGCGCCGCTGACCAAGGTGCGCGCCCGCTGGCCGATGCGCCGTGGGTCGATGCGCGGGAACTCGATGCCGCCCGGCAGACTTTGTTGCGTGGCCTGCCCGCTGGCCAGGTCCAGCGTGGCGATGTGCAGGCCCGGGCGTTCGGCGGCGACGGGCTGCGCCTTCATCAGCCCCACGGCGCCCTGGTCCAGGAAACGCGCGTCGGGTGTGCCGATGTAGCTCAGCACGAGGCGGCCATCGCCGGTTTCGTGCGCGTTGCCCACGTGGAACACCATCTGCGGCGGCAGTTCGAACACCCGTTGGCGCGTGATGTCGGCCTTGTCCAACACCAGCACGCGCAAGGGTTCGCCGGGCTGCATCTCGAAACGCCGCGGGCCACCGCCGGCGATGGGCGCGCCGAAGTTCAGCATCACTGGCGGCAAAGGCACGACCAGGTGGCGCTCGGTGATGGCCACGTCGTGCACCATGCCACCGGGGAAGGGCGAGCGGGTGGCCTGGAACTTCTGCAGCCGGCCCTGGGCGTCCAGTTGCCACACCACCAGGTGCGGCCCGGCGGTGCCGATGTTCCACAACTGGCCTTGCGCGTCCAGCTTGGGGTGGGCGCTGAAGGGCAGCTGGGCCAGGTCGTCGCGCCAGGTGACGGGGCCTTGGGTGGCCAGCGTGGCCGGGTCCAGCGCGTAGGCCGAACCACCTTCCCAGAGCGCCAGCACACGCCCGGCGTGTTCCAGCGCGTTGGTGTTGGCGGTGTTGAAGCTGTCGGGGCCGCTGGCGGGCGCGGTGCCGGGCACAGGGTCGATTTCCGTGCCCAGGGCCGAACGCAGAAAGCGGCCGGCCTGCCGTTCGCTCTTCAGCTTGGCGGTTTGCACCAGGCGGCCGCGGTGCCGCACCTGGCCGCCCTCGATGCTGAACTGCTGCACCATGCCGTCGCCGTCGAACCAGTGGTGGTAGCGCTCGGCACCCCGCTGAAGCAGCGCCGGGCCGTTGCGGTAGAAGCGCCCGCGCAGTTCGGCCGGCCAGCGGCCGCGCAGCAGGATGTCGCCCGGGCCGCTGTCCAGCGCGGTGCCATCGGCCACCCCGTGGAAGGGCGTGAGCAGCGGTTGCTGTTGCACGTTCTGCGCGAACACGCGGGCGTCGGCGGGGCGTGCCTCGGCAATCCCAGTGCTGGCCAGGCCAGCGCCAGCCAGGGCTTGCAGCAGGTGGCGGCGTTGCATGGTGGCGCCCGCTTTCACTGCGACAGCTTCACGACGATGGCGCTGCCGTTCAGCGGCACGGCCGTGGTGGCCCACTGCGGGCCCATCAGGCCGGGCGTGCCGCTGGCGCCCCAGGGTTCGTTGGGGATGCCCATGAAGTTGGCGTTCAGCTTGCCATCGCTGTTCAGGTCCTGGAACAGCACCAGGGACACGTTGGCGCCCGCGGGCAGGCCCAGTTCGCACAGCTCGAAGCGCTGCACCGCTTGTTCGCCGGCCGGCAGGCGCAGGCTCTTCAGTGTTTGTTTGCGGAACGTGGCTTCGTCGGCGTAGACGGCCACCATCACCAGGCCTTCTTTCGGCCGCACGTTCTGCACTTCCACGTCCACGCAGCCCGGGGCGGCGGCTTGGCTGTGGGGCAGCAGGCCGGCGGCCAAGCCCAGCAGCAAGGCGGTTTGGCCGGCGAGTCGGGCGGTGGGGCGAAGGGTATGGCGGGTTGGCATGTCATGCTCCGGTGGGGTGGCGATGACAGGCATTCTTCGCAGCGGGGTGCCGCGGCGCAGCCGGTGGGCGACATGCGGGCGGGCGCTGTCGCGAAACGGCGCTGGCGTGGTGTGAAGCGCAGCGCGGTGGGCCGCCGCCCGCCTATTCGCCGCTGACCCGCCCGCGCCCGGCCTTCACACCGGCGCGCACGGCCTTGCCCTGCAGGCGGCGCTGTTTCGAACCCCAGGTGGGCTTGGTGGCCTTGCGCGGTTTGTCGGGTGTGGCGGCTTCGTCCACCAGGGCCTGCAGGCGTTCCAGCGCCGCGGCCTGGTTCATGGGCAGGCTGCGGTGGTCTTGCGCCTTGATGACCACCACCCCGCCTTCGGTGATGCGCTGGTCGGCCCAGGCCAGCAGGCGCTGTTTCACCACGTCGGGCAGGCTGCTGGCGTGGATGTCGTAGCGCAGGTGCACGGCGTTGGACACCTTGTTGACGTTCTGCCCGCCCGCGCCCTGCGCCCGGATGGCGCTGAACTCGACCTCGGCCGGGTTCACGCGCGGGGGTTTGATCATGCGGGTTTGTCCAGCGTGGGCGACGTTTGCCGCGTGTCGCGCAACCGCTGTTCCATCTCGCGCCGCAGTTCTTTGCGCACCAGGGCCGCGGCGTGGCGGCGGTGTTCTTCGGGCGTGCTGGGCACGCGCGGTGGCACGGGCGTGGGTTTGCCGTCGTCGTCCACCGCCACCATCGTGAAGAAGCAGCTGTTGGCGTGGCGCACCACCTGGCTGCGGATGTTCTCGGTGACGACCTTGATGCCGATTTCCATCGACGAACTGCCGGTGTGGTTCACGCAGGCCAGGAAGGTGACCAGCTCGCCCACCTGGATGGGCTGGCGGAAGACCACCTGGTCCACGCTGAGCGTCACCACATACCGCTGGGCGTAGCGGCTGGCGCAGGCGTAGGCCACCTGGTCCAGCAGGCGCAGCACGGCGCCGCCGTGCACCTTGCCGCTGAAGTTGGCCATGTCGGGCGTCATCAGCACCGTCATGGTGAGTTGGTGGTTGGGCAGGTCCATGGCGGTGTGCGGTTGGAAGTGGGGTTGCCTGGTGGCTTGCAGCTTTCGGGCCGGGCGGGTGGGCTTCAGCCGCCGCCGTCGCTGCGCATGGGCACCCGCGCGGTGACGGCGCACATCAGCTCGTAGGCGATGGTGCCGGCCGCGTGCGCCACGTCGTCGATGGCCAGCAGGCTGCCGTTCGGCCCGCGGCCCCACAGCGTGACCTCGCTGCCCACGCCGGCCTGCGGCACGGGCGTCAGGTCCACGGCCAGCATGTCCATGGACACCCGCCCCACGGTGCCGGTGCGCACACCATCCACCAGCACCGGCGTGTCGGTGCCGGCGTGGCGCGGGTAGCCGTCGGCGTAACCACAGGCCACGATGCCGATGCGCTGCGGCCCGCTGGCGGTGTAGCGGCTGCCGTAGCCCACGGTGTCGCCGGCCTGCAGCTGCTGCACGCCGATGAGCTTGGCGCGCAGCGTCATCGCCGGCTGCAGGCCCCAGTCCAGGCTGCTGCGCTCGGGGAAGTCTGGCGCGCTGCCGTAGCTCAGGATGCCGGCGCGCACCCAGTCGTTGCGCAGGCTGGGCGCCTGCCAGCCGCCGCCCTGGCCGTAGCGCAGCGTGGCGGCGCTGTTGCTCAGCGAACGTTCGCCGGGCAGGTCGGCCGTGGCGGCTTCGAAGGCGGCCACCTGGTGGGCGATGCCACGGGGGCCGTCGGCGTCGCTGAAGTGCGTCATCAGCGAGA
Source organism: Rubrivivax sp. (assembly GCA_046318395.1). GTDB lineage: Bacteria > Pseudomonadota > Gammaproteobacteria > Burkholderiales > Burkholderiaceae_C > Rubrivivax. The sequence goes on along the minus strand of JBKCUM010000016.1, from coordinate 6,052 downwards.
TCTCGTCCACCTGCGGCAGCGCGTTCAGCCGCGCCCAGGCCGTGCGGAAGGCCGCCGGCGTGAAGCCCAGGCGGTTCATGCCGCTGTTCATCTTCAGGAACACGCGGTGCGGTGTGTGTGTTTTGTGCGCGGCCAGCCAGTCGATCTGTTCTGCGCAGTGCACGGTGTGCCACAGGCCCAGGCGCGAACACAGTTCCAGGTCGCGCGGCTCGAAGCAGCCTTCCAGCAGCAGGATGGGGCCCCGCCAGTCCAGCGCGCGCAGGCGTTCGGCCTCGGCCAGGTCCAACAGCGCAAAGCCGTCGGCGCTGCGCAGGCCTTCGAACGCGCGCTCGATGCCGTGGCCGTAAGCGTTGGCCTTCACCACGGCCCAAAGGCGGGCGTCGGGTGCGGCGGCGCGGGCCCGCGCCAGGTTGTTCGCCAGGGCGGCGGGGTGGACGATGGCTTCAATAGGGCGCGGCATGGTGAATTCATTCTGCCAGCGGGCCTGTGGTGACTTTCACCATTCGGAAGGCCGTTACCCCGCATGCTATAAACCGCGGCCCCCTAAAAGCGATGGAGACTTGACGCCGGCACCCCCCGGTGTCCGACGAGCGCGCGACGACGATGAAAAAAGGCTTTTCGACCATCATGTCGGCGCAGTTCTTCAGCTCGCTGGCCGACAACGCCCTGTTGGTGGCGGCCGTGGAACTGCTGCGGCTGAGCAACGCACCGGCTTGGCAGACCCCCGCCCTGGCGCCCATGTTCGCGCTGTTCTATGTGGTGCTGGCACCTTTTGTGGGGGCCTTCGCCGACAGCATTCCCAAAGGCAAGGTCATGTTCATGTCGAACATGATCAAGGTCGTGGGCTGTTTGATGATGCTGTTCGGCAGCCACCCGCTGCTGGCCTACGCCGTGGTGGGCTTGGGCGCGGCGGCCTACTCGCCGGCCAAGTACGGCATCCTCACCGAACTGCTGCCGCCGTCGCAGCTGGTCAAGGGCAACGGCTGGATCGAGGGCCTGACCGTGGGCTCCATCATCCTGGGCATCTTGCTGGGTGGACAGCTGGTGGGGCCGAAGATGGCGCCGGCGTTGCTGGGCATTGACCTGCCGGTCTTCACCACCGGCATCGACACCGCGCCCGAAGCCGCCATCACCGTCATCGTCTTCATCTACGCGGTGGCGGCGCTGTTCAACCTGTTCATCCCGCGCACCGACGCCCCGCTGCAGCCCATGAACGACGGGCCGCTGGAACTGGTGCGCGACTTCTCGCGCTGCAACGCGCGCCTGTGGGCCGACAAGCTGGGCCAGATCACGCTGGCCACCACCACCCTGCTGTGGGGCATCTTCGGCAACCTGCGGCTCATCGTGTTCGCCTGGGCCGCGGCGGCCCTGGGTTACGGCACCACACAGGCCTCCAGCCTGGCGGGGGTGGTGATCATCGGTTCCGTCATCGGCGCGGTGGCGGCTTCGGCCACCATGAAGCTGGACCGCGCCACGCGCGTGTTGCCGCTGGGCGTGCTGGTGGGCTTCTTGATGATCGGCCTGAACGTCATCACCAACGTCTGGGTGGCTGCACCCTTCCTGGTGGTGCTGGGCACGCTGTGCGGCTTCCTCATCGTGCCGATGAACGCGCTGCTGCAGCACCGCGGCCACAACCTGATGGGCGCGGGCCGGTCGATCGCGGTGCAGAACTTCAACGAACAGGCCTGCATCCTGCTGCTGGGGGCCTTCTACGCCGGCATGACGCGCTTCGGTCTGTCGGCCTTCATCGCCATCGCCGTGTTCGGCCTGATGGTGGCGGGCGTGATGGAACTCATCCGCCGTTGGCACATCCGCAACGGCGTGAACCACCGCGACGAGGTGGAACGCCTGCTGGTCATCGCCCGCTCGGATGGCGGGCACTGAGGCCGGCGGCCACCCTGCCGCCACGGCCGTCCGCGGCGCCGCCGGCCTGGCGGCGCTGGGGCTGGTGTTCAACGCCGCGGTCTGGGGCATGTCCTGGTGGCCGCTGCGCCACCTGGAACACGCCGGCCTGCACCCGCTGTGGGCCACCACGCTGATCTACCTGTTGGCGGTGGTGGTCATCACCGCCGTGCGCCCGCAGGCTTGGCGCGACCTGTTCAGCACGCCGGTCTTGTGGGTGCTGGTGCTGGCCGCGGGCACCACCAACGCCAGTTTCAACTGGGCCGTGACGGTGGGCGACGTGGTGCGCGTGGTGCTGCTGTTCTACCTGATGCCGCTGTGGGCCGTGCTGCTGGCCCGGGTGCTGCTGGGCGAACGCCTGACGGCCGCGGCCGGGGTTCGGGTGTTGATGGCCCTGGCCGGCGCCGTGGCCGTGCTGTGGCCGCCCGAGGGCCTGGCCGAGGGCGGCCTGCCCTTGCCCCGCAACCTGGCCGAGGCCCTGAGCGTGCTGGGGGGCTTCAGTTTTGCGCTGAACAACGTGATGCTGCGACGCGAAGCGCACCGGCCTGAATCGGCGCGCGCGCTGGCCATGTTCCTGGGCGGTGCGGTGGTGGCCGGGGGCCTGGCCGCGGCCATGGCCGCCAGCGGCACGGCCACCGCCAGTGGCCCCATGCCCTGGGTGCCCCCGCCAGCCGCCGCCTGGGTGTGGCCCGCGCTGGCCCTGGGCGCGGCCTTTTTGCTGAGCAACCTGGCGCTGCAGTACGGCGCGGCGCGTTTGCCGGCCAACGTGACGGCCATCGTCATGCTGACCGAGGTGCTGTTCGCCAGCGTGTCGGCCGTGCTGCTGGGTGCCGGGGTGGTGACGCTGCCCCTGGTGCTGGGCGGTGCGCTGATCGTGGGGGCGGCTTTGTTGGCCGTGCGCTGAACCTGGCTGGAGGGCCGGCGCGACGTGGGCTGGTGCGCGCGGCCCGCTGGCGGTGTTGCCGCGCCGTGGGCCTGTGGGGCGTTGTCAGCGCGGTTCGGCCTCGCGCGCCTTGGGTGGCGAGGCTTGGCGAGGCGGGTTCAGCAACGGCACGCCGTGCAACTGCAACAGGCGGGCCAAAGCGGCTTCGTCCAGCGGTTTGCCCAGGTAGGCCTCGGCGCCGGCCAGGGTGCCACGCACGCGGTCCATCTGGCTGTGGTGGGCCGACACCAGCACCACCACGGGTTCGCGGTGGCCGCCCACATGGCGGTGCTGGCGCTTGATGTGCTGGCACAGCGACAGGCCGTCGAGCTCGCTCTCGTCGCCCAGGTCCACGTCCAGGAACACGAAGTCGTAGGCCTTGTGCGCCAGCAGTTCGATGGCCTTGGCGCTGCCGCTGGCGCACTCGGTCTGCAAGCCCTGGGCTTGCAGGCGTGTTTCCAGGTAACGCAGCGCGATCTCGCTGTCGTCCACCAGCAGCGCCAGCGTGCCCCGCGGGGGTGGCACCACCCTTTGCGCGGGCTTGGCCGGCGGCCTGCTGGCCGGCGCGGGTGCTGCGGCGAGGGGTGCCGGGGCGGGGTCGGCGGGGGGCGCCGGGCTGCGGTGCAGCGGCGGCCGGGCGTGCACCACCGGCTCGGGCATGGGCGGCCAAACGGTCACCGGTGCGGCCGCGGCTGCGGGTGGTCGGGGTGGCGGCGTGCTGTCCGCGGTTGGCAGCGGCGCGCGTGCCGCTGGTGCGGGCGCGCCATGGCCGGGTGTGGGTTGGCCGGCGGGGGCCCTGGGGCGCAGGTAGTCCGGCTGCACCGGGGGTTCGTCGGCCCAAGGCAGGGTGATGTCCAAGCCCCCCAACGGGCGCGGGGGCCAGCGTTGCGGTTCGGGTGCCGGCGGTGGCTCTGGCCAGGCGCCCATGTCGGGCAGGGCCAGCTCTGCACGCTGGAAGCCACTTTGGTGGTAGCCGGTGGGGGGTTCGTCCAGATCGCTGTTGCGCCTGGCCAAGCCCCCAGGCCGCGGCTTCAGGATCGCCGTCGTGACCTTGGGCGCGTGCACGCCGAAGGTGGCCGCCGGCCGGTGGTGGCCGCCGGCCGTTTGGCTGGTGACCATGGCGTCCAGCTCGCGCAACACGTGCAGCGGGTCGATGGGGCGCATCACCCAGGCACTGGCGCCCGTCGGGGCCAGCGCGCCGACGAACACCGCATCGGCCGCGCGCTGGGCCATCACCACCTGGCGCACGGCGTCGCTGTCGTCGGCGTCGACCACCACAAAGTGCGCTTCGGCGGGGCTCTCCACGCCCTCGTAGCGCGGTTCGCGGTTGGTGGCCATGCGGAAGTAGGACAGCATCGCGCCGCGCTCAAAGGCGCTGAAACCCAGCAGGCAGATGCGGTAAGGCGCGGACATGGCAGGGCCGTTGGTGGGCGGGGCGCCATCGTGGCGCGCCCGCGGCGCAAGTGGGGGCCGGTTGAAGTGAAGGGGGTGGGTGGAGACGGCGGCGCCCGGCAAGGCTGTACCGCGCTTGCATGGTGCTTGACACGGCTTGGCCCTGTCAACGGCCGTTCTTGGGAGGCCGCGCCGATAATGGGTGCTTCTTTCGCCGACTACCCGCCCCCGGGCCCGCCTGCCATGTCCAACGCCAGCGTCTACGACTTCCAAGCCCAGACCATCGGCGGCCAGCCGCTGAACCTGGTCGACCAGCGCGGCAAGGTGCTGCTGATCGTCAACACCGCCAGCGCCTGCGGCTTCACGCCGCAGTTCGGTGGGCTGGAGAAGCTGTGGCAAACCTACCGCGACCAGGGCCTGGTCATCGTGGGTTTTCCCAGCAACGAGTTCGGCGGGCAAGACCCCGGCAGCAACGACGAGATCGCCAGCTTCTGCCAAGTGAACTACGGCGTCAGCTTCCCGATGGCCGCGAAGGTGAAGGTCAACGGCGCCGAGGCCCACCCGCTGTGGCAATGGCTGAAGGCCCAGGCGCCGGGCTTCCTGGGCACCGAGATGGTGAAGTGGAACTTCACCAAGTTCCTGGTCGGCCGCGACGGCCGGGTGCTCAAGCGTTACGCCCCCAACGACGCGCCCGACAAGCTGACCAAGGACATCGAAAACGCCCTGGCCGCCAGCGCCTGAGGTTCCGCTTCAACGCCGCTTCAACGCCGGTTCGCCGCCGTTTCCCATCTTTTGCCCACCGAAGAGCCCCGCATGTCCTTCTTCCAGCACCTCGACGCCTACGCCGGCGACCCCATCCTCAGCCTGAACGAGGCTTTCCAGAAGGACACCCGCCCCGGCAAGGTGAACCTGTCCATCGGCATCTACTTCGACGACGCCGGCCGCATCCCGGTGCTGGACTGCGTGCGCCAGGCCGAGGCGCAGATGCTGGCCGTCGCCGCCCCCAAGCCCGACCTGCCCATCGAAGGTTCGGCCGCCGCGCGCAGCGCCGTGCAGGCCTTGTTGTTCGGCGCCGACCACGAAGCCGTGACCAGCGGCCGCATCGCCACGCTGCAGACCGTGGGCAGCAGCGGCGGCCTGACGGTGGGCGCCGATTTCATCAAGCGCTGGTTCCCCGACAGCGCGCTGTGGGTCAGCGACCCCACCTGGGACAACCACCGCGCCATGTTCGAAGGCGCGGGCGTCACGGTGAACACCTACCCGTACTACGACCCCGCCACCGGCGGCGTGCGTTTCGACGCCATGCTGGCCACGCTGCAGACCCTGCCGGCGCGCAGCGTGGTGCTGCTGCACGCCTGCTGCCACAACCCCACGGGCGTGGATTTGAGCGCGGCGCAGTGGCAGCAGTTGATCCCGGTGCTGAAAGAACGCCAGCTGCTGCCCTACCTGGACATCGCCTACCAGGGCTACGGCGACGGCATCGCTGAAGACGCTTTTGCCATCCGTGCGCTGGCCAGTGCCGGCCTCAGCTTCGTGGTGGCCAACAGCTTCAGCAAGAGCATGAGCGTCTACGGCGAGCGCGCCGGCGCGCTCAGCGTGGTGTGCGCCAGCCGCGAAGAAGCCGAGCTGGTGCTGGGCCAGATGAAGGCCACCGTGCGCCGCAACTACAGCAGCCCGGGCATCCACGCCGCGGAGCTGATCAGCCGCGTGCTGACCGACCCCGCACTGCGCGCCAGCTGGGAAGCCGACGTGGCCGCCATGCGCGAGCGCATCCTGGCCATGCGCCGCAGCCTGCACGCCGTGCTCAGCGCCAAGCGCCCCGAGCGCGACTTCGGT
>JBKCUM010000015.1:0-18984 GCA_046318395.1 Rubrivivax sp. | reverse complement strand
CAAGAGGAACAAGGACGGTTCACCGGGGAAGCCCGTGGACAAGGGCTGGGCCTGCGACCTGGTGCCCAAGGCGCTGCTGGTGCAGCACCACTTCGCCGCCGAGCAGGCCGAGCTGGACCGGCTGGGTGCCGAGCTTGAAAGCACGTTGGCGGCGCAGACCGAGCTGGAAGAAGAGCACAGCGGGGACGATGCCGTCTTCGGCGGCTTCGACAAGATCAACGACAAAGAAGTGAAGTCGCGCATCAAGGAGATCGGGCGTGATGCCACCACCGATGCAGACTCGGCCCATGAACTGGCCGTGCTGAAGCAGTGGCTGGACCTGTCGGAGCAGGCCGGCAGCCTGAAGAAGCGCATCAAGACGCTGGACGCTGAGCTGGATGCCAAGGCCCTGGCCCGCTACTCCACACTGACGCCCGACGAAGTGAAGTCACTGGTGGTGGACCACAAGTGGATGGCGGCGCTGGGTGCGGCCGTGCATGGTGAACTGGACCGCGTGAGCCAGGCATTGACCGGGCGGGTGAAGGAACTGGCCGAGCGCTATGGGCGGACGATGCCGGAGCTGGCGCAGCAGGTAGACGACCTGGGGGCGCGGGTGGCGGGGCACCTGGCGAAGATGGGGTTTGCATGGAAGTGAGGGAATCCAGCGCCAAGTATCTTCGTACCAGCTATGTACAGACCGACCTCGGAGTGCTGCCTGCTGACTGGCGCATTGCCGAAATCGGCGAGATCGCAGAGACGTCATCCGGAACAACGCCTTCCCGGAGCCAATATGACCGCTACTTCAAGGGTGGCGTCCACGCTTGGGTCAAGACGCTTGACCTCAACAACGCTGAGATCCTGGAAACTGACGAATCGGTCACCGACAAGGCAGTTGAAGAAACGAGCCTGCGGTTGTTCCCGGAAGGCAGCGTCTTGGTTGCGATGTACGGCGGACTTCGCCAGATCGGTCGGACTGGACTTCTGCGTCTGCCTGCAGCAGTGAACCAAGCGATCACTGCAATCCGACCAAATCAGGCGGTCTTCCGCCCGGAGTTTCTCCTCTTCTATCTGAACCATCGCGTCGGGCACTGGCAGTCCGTGGCGAGCAGCAGTCGCAAAGATCCCAACATCACTGGCGCCGACGTTCGGGCGTTCAAACTCCCTTTGCCTGAGATCGGTGAACAGCAGCGTGTTGCAACCGCTCTAGCCGATGTCAACGCGCTGATCGACTCGCTGGAGCAACTGCTGACCAAGAAGCGCCAGATCAAGCAAGGCGCCATGCAGGAACTGCTCACCGGCAAGCGGCGGTTGCCGGGGTTCAATGGGCGGTGGGTCTCGTGCATGTGGGGCGAGCTGATTGACACTTGCTCTAGCGGTGCCACTCCTCTTAGGTCGCGCCCTGACTACTACCGCGGTTCCATTCGATGGATCTCGAGCGGAGAGCTCAACTACAACGTCATTAACGAGACCATCGAGCACATTTCCAGCGAAGCGTTTGAGCAGACCAATCTCAAGCTTCATCCAGTAGGCACATTCTTGATGGCGATTACGGGCCTCGAAGCGGAAGGAACTCGCGGGGCGTGTGGAATCGTTGGTAAACCCGCTGCGACGAACCAGTCGTGCATGGCGATCTACCCAACCAGCAAGCTTCTGACCGCCTATCTCTTTCACTACTACGTGTACAGAGGGAACGACCTGGCGCTTCGGTACTGCCAAGGCACGAAGCAGCAGAGCTACACCGCGGCACTGGTTCGAGTACTGCCGATCGAATGCCCAGAGTCAACGGACGAGCAGTTGGCTATTGCTGAAGCCCTCGGAGACATGGACGCCGAGATCACCGCTCTTGAAGATCGCGTCACCAAAGCCCGCGCCCTCAAACAAGCCATGGCCCAAGCCCTGCTGACCGGCCGCATCCGTCTCTTGGAGCCCACCACATGACCCAACCCGCCAAGCGCTACTACCGCGTGATGCTGGGCCGCCAGAGTGTTCATTCGGCCGCTTGCTTTGCCGGCGGCTTCATCGGCGCCGACTACGAAATCCACCAAGACTGAGCCACCACTTGCCCGAGGAATGGCGGCAGTTCAACACCGCCTTCATCCCGGTTTTCCTGGCCGGCCACCCCGACAAGAGCAAGATCGCCGCGGGCCTGGCCTGTGGCGCGCTGTGGACCGTGGCCAAGGGCATCCGCAGCGGCGATGTGGTGCTGTGCCCGGACGGCACCGGCCAGTACCACGTGGGCGAGGTGCAAGGCGGCTACCACTACGCCCCTGGGCAGGTGCTGCCGCACCGCCGCCCGGTGAAGTGGCTGCCGCTGACCATCGCCCGCGCGGCCATGAGCGAGGCGCTGCGCAACTCCACCGGCTCCATTGGCACGGTGAGCACCATCACCGAACACCACCAGGAGATCGAGCAGTTCCTGGCCGCCCTGCCCGGCCAGGCGGCGCCCAACATCGTGGCCACCGACCCGGTGGTGGAAGACCCCGTGGCCTTTGCGATGGAGAAGCACCTGGAAGACTTCCTGGTGAAGAACTGGGCCCAGACCGAGCTGGCGCAAGCCTTCAAGATCTACGAGGAAGACGGCGAGCTGGTGGGCCAGCAGTACGGCACCGACGCCGGGCCCATCGACATCCTGGCCGTCAGCAAGGACAAGCAGCGCCTGCTGGTGGTGGAACTCAAGCGCGGCCGCGCGACGGATGTGGTGGTGGGCCAGATCCTGCGTTACATGGGCTACGTCAAAGAGCAGATCGCCGAGCCGCACCAGACTGTGGAGGGCGCGATCATTGCGCTGGACGACGACCAGAAGCTGCGCTGGGCCTTGGCCGTGGTGCCCAGCGTCAGCTTCTACCGCTACCAGGTGAGCTTCAAGCTGACCAAGCACTGACTGCGGCCGGCCGCAGCAGAATTGGTATTCTGTCGGCTCTCTCCAACGACTGGAACGCCCACCATGCCTCGCATCCCTGTTCTGGACGAAGCGTCCATGCTGTCCGCCGAATTGCAGATTCCCCTGCGGGCCCAGCAAGCAGGGCAGGCGGCGCACCAGCGCGCAGTGGGCAGCCACGCCACCATCTTGGTCATGAAAGCCCCCAGCGGCGAGCTGGTGGCGCGCCAAACCAGCGGCCAGATCAAGGTCCTCAAGTCGCTGCCGGCCGCCACGCCGGTGCTCGCAGGCACGGTGTACAAGCGGGTCGCCAAGCGCGCCTTCAAGGCCGACAGCCGTTGAAGGCTGCGGTGGCAGCCGCACAGCCGCGTCTGCGTGTGTTCGCAGGCCCCAACGGCTCCGGCAAGAGCACCATCCACGAGGCCTTGAAGCCCGAGTGGATCGGCGTCTATGTCAACGCCGACGAGATCGAAAAGCAGCTGCGCCACAGCGGTACGCTGGACTTGAACGACTTTGATTTGCTGGAACCGTCTGAAGCGCTGCAACAGCGTTTCAGCGCGCACCTGGCGGCGTCTGAACTGTTGGCCAAACACGGGCTGTCGCAGGTGGCCCAAGCGGTGGCAATTGACGCCGACCGCCGATTGCAGCTGCCGCGGGAACTGGCCAATTCCTATGTGGCGGCGGTGCTGGCCGATGCCATTCGCCGGGCCTTGCTCTCCCAAGGCAGCACCTTCACCTTCGAGACGGTCATGTCTTCGCGCGACAAGATCGACTTCATGCGCGAGGCCCAGGCCATGGGCTACCGAACCTACTTGTACTTCGTGGCCACGGACGACCCTGAGATCAACATCTCGCGGGTGCAACTGCGGGTCAGCCAGGGCGGCCATGACGTGCCCGAACACCTGATCCGCTCGCGCTATGTGCGCTCCATTGGCCTGTTGGATGATGCATGCGCCGTCGCAAATCGGGCCTACATCTTCGACAACTCAGGCGACGCGCACCAGTGCATTGCCGAGGTGTGCGACGGGACGGAATTGACCGTCCATGTAGAAGCGCTCCCGGCTTGGTTCGCAAGCACGACGCTGTGGCAATCTTTCAACGCCGGCGACGACCTGCCCACTGATGCGCAAGGGTAGGTCTGGCATTCCAAGCCGTTAGACAGGTGGCCCAGAAACCCGGCACAGGGTATGCCACCGCCGAACACCAGCGCCCAGGGAGGGCAGCATGAGCAACAGCATCAACAAGCCTGAGCGCGCCACCCAAGATCGCGTCATTCAGCACTTCACCGAGGGCCTGGGCTACCGATACCTGGGCGACTGGTCAGAGCGTGAGGGCAACCACTGCATCGACGAAGGGCTGCTGACGGCCCACCTGGCAGGCCAGGGCTACAGCCCTGCTCACATCAGTGCAGCCCTGCACCGAATGCGCGCGGAGGCCCTGCTGCACGGGCGCACGCTCTATGCGGCCAACCAGGCGGTGTACCAGCTGCTGCGCTACGGCGTATCGGTGAAGGTGGCTGCCGGTGCGGTGAGCGAGACAGTTCACCTGGTGAACTGGGACCAACCCGGCAGCAACGACTTCGCCATCGCTGAAGAGGTGACGCTCAAGGGTGGGCACGAGCGTCGGCCCGACATCGTGCTGTACCTCAACGGCATTGCCGTGGGCGTGCTGGAGCTGAAGAACAGCCGTGTCGGCCTGGGTGAAGGGATCCGCCAGTGCCTGTCGAACCAGTTACCCGAGTTCAACGACTGGTTCTTCAGCACCGTGCAACTGGTGCTGGCCGGCAACGACTCGGAAGGCCTGCGTTACGGCACCATCGAGACACAGGAGAAGTACTTCCTGACCTGGAAGGAAGACGAGGCCGACAACACTGGCTACAAGCTCGACAAGTACCTGACCAAGCTTTGCAGCAAGCCGCGCCTGCTGGAGCTGATGCACGACTTCGTGCTGTTCGACGGCGGGGTGAAGAAGCTGCCACGGGTGCACCAATACTTCGGCATCAAAGCCGCGCAGGCGCATGTGCAGCAGCGGCGCGGCGGCATCATCTGGCACACCCAGGGCGCGGGCAAGAGCATCCTGATGGTGCTGCTGGCCCGGTGGATCCTGGAGAACAAGCCAGCGGCACGGGTGGCCATCGTCACCGACCGGGATGAGTTGGACAAGCAGATCGAGCGCGTGTTCAAGGACGCGGGCGAGACCATCCACCGCAGCCAGAGCGGACGCGACCTGATGGCCCAACTGGCGCAGCCCAACCCGCGCCTGCTGTGCTCGCTGGTGCACAAGTTCGGCCGCCGGGATGTGGATGACTTCGAGGCCTTCATCCGCGAGCTGGCCGCACAGCCCAGCCAGACGCAGGGCGAGATCTATGTCTTCGTCGACGAGTGTCACCGTACCCAGGGTGGCAAGCTGCACCGGGTGATGAAGGCGCTGATGCCCAGCGCGGTGTTCATCGGCTTCACCGGCACGCCGCTGCTCAAGAGCGATGCGCAGACCAGCCTGGAAGTGTTTGGCGGCTACATCCACACCTACAAGTTCGCTGAAGCCGTGGAGGACAAGGTGGTGCTGGACCTGGTTTACGAGGCGCGGGACATCGACCAGAAGCTGGGCAACACCGATCAGATCGACCAATGGTTCGAGGCCAAGACCAAGGGCCTGAACGACTGGCAGAAGGACGAGCTGAAGAAGCAGTGGGGCACGATGCAAAACGTGCTCAGCTCCCGCGCCCGCATGGACCGGGTGGTGGCCGACATCGTGTTCGACTTTGCTGTCAAGCCGCGGCTGTCGAACGAGCGAGGCAACGCCATCCTGGTAGCGTCCAGCATCTACGAGGCCTGCAAGTACTTCGTGCTGTTCGGCAAGACGGTGTTCAAGGGCCGCTGCGCGGTGGTCACCTCGTACAACCCGCAAGCCTCGGACGTCAGCAAGGAAGAAACTGGCGCCAACACCGACACCGACAAGCAGTTCATCTTCAACACCTACACCGAGCTGTTGAAGGATGTGACGGCCGAGCCCGGAAAGACCAAGACCGAGACCTACGAACAGCAGGTGAAGGACCGCTTCATCAAGGCGCCTGCGCAGATGAAGCTGCTGATCGTGGTGGACAAGCTGCTGACGGGCTTTGACGCCCCGCCGTGCACCTACCTCTACATCGACAAGTCCATGCAGGACCACGGCTTGTTCCAGGCCATCTGCCGCACCAATCGGCTGGACGGCGAGGACAAGGACTTCGGCTACATCGTCGACTACAAGGACCTTTTCAAAAAGGTGGAGAAGGCGATTGCCGTCTACACGGCTGAGCTGGACCACAGCGCGGTCGGCGGCGAACCGGAGATACTGGTCAAGGACCGCTTGGAAGCCGGCCGCGAACGGCTGGACGATGCCGTCGAGGCCCTCGCCCTGCTATGCGAGCCCGTGGAGCCACCCAAGGGCGATCTGGAGCACATCCACCACTTCTGCGGCAATACCGAGGTTGCTGACGACCTGAAGGCGCGGGAGCCGCACCGCGTGGCGCTGTACAAGGCCGTGGTGGCCCTGGTGCGCGCCTACGCCAACCTGGCAGACGAGCTGGAGGCGGCCGGCTACACACCCGCGCAGATCGACAACCTCAAGGCGCTGCAGAAGCACTACCTGAACCTGCGCGAGATCATCCGCAAGGCGGCAGGCGAAACGCTGGACCTGAAGCCCTACGAGGCGGACATGCGCCACCTCATCGACACCTACATCGAGGCCCAGGCCCCGCGCAAGATTTCGCCGTTCGACGGCATCGGCCTGCTGGACCTGATCGTCAAAACTGGCATCGCCGACGCGATTGCCGAGCGCCTGGGCGACATGAAGGGCAACCAGTCGTCCATCGCCGAGACCATCGAGAACAACGTCCGCAGCAAGATCCTGAAAGAGCAGCTGACCGACCCGGCCTACTTCGCCAAGATGTCGGCGCTGCTGGACGAGATCATCCGCCTGCGCAAAGAAAAGGCGATTGAGTACGAGGACTATCTGGCCCGCATTGCCGACGTGGCCAAGAAGGTGAGCGCTGGCAAGGCCGACGACACGCCAGCGCAGCTGAAAACGGCTGGCCAATTGGCCCTGTACAACAACCTCAAGGACCACGTGGCCGCCGACGCGGCGCAGGAGCCAGACGCACCCTACGCCGGCAAGACGGGCGCGCTGTACACAGCGATGAAGCTGGACGCCGCCATCAAGGCCAAGCGGCCCGATGGCTGGCGCGGGGTGGTGGCTAAGGAGCAGATGGTTAAGCAGGCGATGTTCGATGTACTGCAGGACATCAAGGAAGTGAACCGCCTGTTCCCCATCGTCTTCGCACAGAAGGAGTACTGATCCGTGCGGGACGTGCTCAACCTAGGCGAGCTGCACGCGGAGGTTACCCGCAAGGCCATCAAGCACGTGCACCTGAGCGTACTGCCGCCGGTGGGCAAGGTACGCGTCGCCGCGCCACAGGCCATGCCCTTGGACACGATCCGGCTGTTCGTGGTGTCAAAGCTGGGTTGGATCAGGTCACAGCAACGCAAGCTGCAGGCGCAGGAGCGCGAAACGCCCCGTGAGTTCCTGAACAAGGAAAGCCACTACCTGTGGGGCAAGCGCTACCTGCTGGAGATCACGCGCGCCGACGCAGCACCCGTGGTCAGCCTGAGCCCACGAAAGCTGCACCTGCAGGTGCGCCCGGATGCAGACCCGGCCCGTTGCGAAGAGGTGCTGGATGCGTGGTATCGGCAGCAGTTGCGCGAAGCGGTGCCGGCGCTGCTGGACAAATGGGAACCCCTGCTGGGCGTGAAGGCAAACCGCGTCTTCGTGCAGCGCATGAAGACCAAGTGGGGCAGCTGTACGCCCGAGTCAGGCCACATCCGGCTGAACACCGACCTGGCCAAGAAGCCGCCCGAGTGCCTGGAGTACATCGTGGTGCATGAGTTGGTCCACCTGCTGGAGCCGACGCACAACGCAGGGTTCAAGGGACGGATGGACCTCCATTTGCCAAACTGGACGCAGTTGCGACAGAGGCTCAACCGCCTGCCCGTTCGGCATTCAGAATGGACCTACTGAGCCCCCTCACTCCACCGTCACACTCTTCGCCAAGTTCCGCGGCTTGTCCACGTCGGTCCCCCGCGCGCAGGCCGTGTGGTAGGCCAGCAGCTGCAGCGGCACCACGTGCAAGATGGGGCTGAGCGCGCCGTAGTGTTCGGGCAGGCGGATGACGTGCACGCCGGGGCTGTTTTCGATGTGGGTGTCGGCGTCGGCGAACACGTACAGCTGGCCGCCACGGGCGCGCACTTCCTGCAGGTTGCTCTTCAGCTTTTCCAGCAGGTCGTCGGCCGGGGCCACGGTGACCACGGGCATTTCGCTGTCCACCAGGGCCAGCGGGCCGTGCTTCAGTTCGCCGGCCGGGTAGGCCTCGGCATGGATGTAGCTGATCTCTTTCAGCTTCAGCGCACCCTCTAACGCGATGGGGTAGTGGCGCCCGCGGCCGAGGAACAACGCGTGGTGCTTGGGCACAAAAGCCTCGGCCCAGCTGATGACCTGCGGTTCCAGGGCCAACACGGCCTGCACGGCGGCGGGCAGGTGGCGCAGGTTGCGCAGCGCAGCCTCTTCGCCCTTGGCCGGCAGCTTGCCACGCTGCTTGGCCAGCACCAGGGTCAGCAGGAACAAGGCCACCAGCTGCGTGGTGAAGGCCTTGGTGCTGGCCACGCCGATTTCCACGCCGGCGCGTGTGATGAAGGCCAGTTCGCATTCACGCACCATGGCGCTGGTGGCCACGTTGCAGATGGTCAGCGTACGGGTCATGCCCAGGCCGCGCGCGTGTTTCAGCGCGGCCAGGGTGTCGGCGGTTTCGCCGCTCTGGCTGATGGTGACGACCAAAGTGCGCGGGTCGGGCACGCTCTCGCGGTAGCGGTATTCGCTGGCCACTTCCACCGTGGTGGGAATCCCGGCGATGGCCTCCAGCCAATAACGTGCGGTGCTGCCCGAGTAGTAGCTGGTGCCGCAGGCCAGGATGAGCACGCGGTCCACACCGGCAAACACTTCGGCGCCCTTGTCGCCGAACAGCGAAGGGTCCAGGCCGCCCACGCCGTCCAGCGTGTCGGCGATGGCCTTGGGCTGCTCGAAGATTTCCTTCTGCATGTAATGGCGGTAGGGGCCCAGTTCGGCCGCGCCGCTGTGGGCGTTCACCGTGCGCACCGGGCGGTCCACGCTGCGGAAGCGGCCGGCTTCGTCGGCATGGCTGATCCACACCTTGCCCATTTGCAGGTCCACCACATCGCCTTCTTCCAGGTAGACGATCTGGTCGGTCACACCGGCCAGGGCCATGGCGTCGCTGGCCAGGAAGTGGTCACCGGCGCTGTCGCCCGCGCCCACGCCCAGCACCAGGGGCGAGCCTTCGCGCGCGCCCACCACACGGTGGGGTTCGTCGCGGCAGAACACGGCGATGGCGTAGGCGCCGCGCAGGCGGGGCAGCACACGCTGCACGGCGTCCAGCAGGTCGCCGTCGTAGGCCTGGTGCACCAGGTGGGCGATGACCTCGGTGTCGGTCTGGCTGGCGAACTCGTAACCCTTGGCCTGCAGTTCGGCACGCAGTTCGTCGTGGTTCTCGATGATGCCGTTGTGCACCAGGGCGATGCGGCCGCTCTCCGCGGCGTTGGCACCGGGGCCGCCCGAGAAGTGCGGGTGGGCGTTGTGCACGGCCGGGGCACCGTGGGTGGCCCAGCGCGTGTGGGCGATGCCGGTGCCGGCGGCGATGCCGTCTTCGGCCACGTTGGCTTCCAGTTCGGCCACGCGGCTGGTGCTGCGTGCGCGTTTGAGCACGCCGTCCTGGTGCACGGCCACGCCGCAGCTGTCATACCCGCGGTACTCCAGGCGCTTCAGGCCCTGCAGCAGGATGGGGACGATGTTGCGCTTGCTGACCGAGCCGACGATGCCACACATGGTTGGGGGGTTCCTGTTGTTGAAGCGGGGTGGCGCATGCTAGGCCGGCCGCCGTGAAATGTTGATGCTCAATCTCACGCCAAATGCACCAAATCACCAGTCGATAAAAAGTACCGCAATAATTGACCGTTAATCACCTACAAGATGAACGAATGAATCACCCACTGCTGGACGCCACCGACCTGCGCCTGCTGGACCTGCTGCAGAACGACGCTTCCTTGTCCAACCTGGAACTGGCGGAGCGCGCACACACCAGCCCGGCCACGGCGCTGCGGCGCGTGCGTCGGCTGGAGGTGGAAGGCGTGATCGAACGCCGCGTGGCCCTGCTGTCGCCCGACAAGCTGGGCCACGGGCTGACGGCGCTGGTGGAGATCACGCTGGACCGCCAGGGCGCCGAGCACCTGGACGCCTTCGAGGCCCGCGTACAACAAGACGCCGCGGTGCAGCAGTGCTGGCGCGTATCGCCCGGGCCCGACTTTCTGCTGGTGGTGCACGCGGTGGACATGCCGGGCTACCACGCGCTGGTGCAGCGCCTGTTCACGCAGGACGCCAACGTGCGCAACGTGAAGGCCTTCTTCAGCGTGAAGCGCGCGAAGTTCGAACCCCGGCTGCCGCTGCCGGCGGCCGGCGCGGCGCGGTGACGGCCGTTCAGCGTTCAGCGTGCGGGCTCGCACAGCCTCATGGCGTGAAATCGCCGTTCGGCCTTCGCCAGCCGCTGAAGGCCCGCCGGCCTTCAGCGCGCGGGCTCAGCCCCGTGCCGCCACTTTCAGCAAGGCCAAACCCTTGAGGTACTCGCCCTCGGGGAAGAACAGCGTGGTGGGGTGGTCGGCCGCACCTTCCAGGCGCTGCAGGATGGCCGCGTCCACCCCGGCGTCCATGGCCGCGCCGGCCACGATCTTGTGGAACAGGTCGGCGTTGATGCCGCCGGAACAACTGAAGGTGAGCAGCAGGCCGCCCGGAGCCAGCAGCTTGAGCGCCAGGCGGTTGATGTCCTTGTAGGCACGCGCCGCGCGGTCGGCGTGGCTGGCCGTGGGCGCGAACTTGGGCGGGTCCAGCACGATGGCGTCGAAGGTCTCGCCGTTCTGCAGCGCCTGGCGCAGGTACTGGTTCACGTCGGTGTCGGCGGTGGTGCTGCGCGCCACGTCAAACCCGTTCAGCGCCACATGGGCCTGCACCCGTTCCAGCGCCGGGCCCGATGAATCCACACTGACCACCTGCTGCGCCCCCCCGGCCAGCGCGGCCACGCTGAAACCACCGGTGTAGCAATAGCAGTTCAGCACACGTTTCGCCTGGAACTGCTTCACCCAACGCGCAAAGTGGGCGCGGTTGTCGCGCTGGTCCAGGTAGAAGCCGGTTTTGTGGCCGGTGGCCACGTCCAGCGTCAGCCGCCAGTCGTGTTCGCGGATGGTCACTTCGGTGGGGCCGCCGCCGCCTTCACGCGGGCGCAGCCAGCCGCTCAGCGGTTGCAGGCCTTCCAGGCTGCGCACGCTGGCGTCGCTGCGTTCGTACAGGCCGCGCGCGCCCGTGGCGGCCATCAGCGCGTCGGCGATGGTGTCTTTCCAGCGCTCCACGCCGGCCGACAGGAACTGCGCGCTCAGCAGGTCGCCGTACCGGTCGACGATCAAACCGGGCAGGCCGTCGGCCTCGCCGTGCACCAGGCGCACGCCGTCGCTGGCGATGGGCAGGCGCTGACGCAGCGCCACGGCGCGGGCGATGCGGCGCTGGAAGAACGCGGCGTCGATGCGCTCCGAGGCCTGGAAGCTCCAGGCGCGCACGCGGATCATCGACTCCGGGCTGTAGGCCCCCCAGGCCAGGAAATTGCCCGCAGCGTCTTCCACACGCACGGTCTCCCCGGCGTCGGCCTTGCCACGTTCGATGCTGCCCTGGAAGACCCAGGGGTGCTGGCGCTGCACCGAACGTTCTTTGCCTTCACGCAGCTTGATGGTTTTCATGGGGGCGATTGTCCCAGGGCCACGTGCCCCAGCGGCCACGCAGCGGTTCAGGTCTTCTTCTTCGCACGCGGGTGCGCCGCGTCGTAGGCGCGCGCCAGGTGCTGGAAGTCCAGCCGCGTGTAGACCTGGGTGGTGCTGATGCTGGCGTGGCCCAGCAGTTCCTGCACGGCGCGCAGGTCGCCGCTGCTTTGCAGCACGTGGCTGGCGAAGCTGTGGCGCAGCATGTGGGGGTGCACGGGGGTGGCCAGGCCAGCTTGTTGGCCTTGGCGTTTCAGGCGCTGGCGCAGTTGTCCAGGTGTGAGCCGTGTGCCGCGTTGGCTGACAAACAAGGCCGGTTCGCCGGCGGCGGCCAGTTCGGCGCGGGCCTGGCGCCAATCGGCCAGCGCCTGCAGCGCCACGCGACCCACGGGCACGCTGCGCCATTTGCTGCCCTTGCCCAGCACGTGGGCGGTGGCGTCGGCGTCGTCCACCCAGCCTTGCGCAGAGGCCGTGGCTTGCAGGTCCAGGCCTACCAGTTCAGCCACGCGCAGGCCGCTGCCGTACAGCAGTTCGGTGATGGCGCGGTCGCGCAGGGCCAGCACCGGGCGGGTGTCGAGGTCCTCCACATCGGCCAAGGCCATGGCCTGGTCCACCGACAAGGCCTTGGGCAGGGGCTTGGCGGCCTTGGGCGGGCGCAGGCCGTCGACCGGGTTCAACACCACCAGGCCTTGCCGACCCCACCAACGGTACAGGCCACGCCAAGCGGCCAGGTGGATGGCGATGCTGCGCGGGCCCAGGCCGCTGGCCCGCAGTTGCACGGTGAAGCCACGCAGGTGGTGCGGCTGAGCTTGCTGCAGCGGCACCGCGGTGGCGGCGGCCAAGGCTTGCAGGCGCTGCAGGGCCTGGCCGTACAGCGCCAGGCTGCGCGTGGCCAGCCGGCGCTCCACCTGCAGGTGCTGCAGGAAAGCCTGCAAGGCCGGGGCCAGCACAGGGCGGCCAGGCGCCACCGGGTCGGGGGTGGGCGCCATGGCAGCAGGCCCGTGGGGCTTCAGTCCGCCTGGCGCAGGCGGGCCAGGGCGCCGCTGGCCAGTTCGCCGATGCGCACCAGCAGTTCACGGCCCATGTCCACCGTGTAGCGGGCGGGGTCGGGCGAACCCAGCACCAGCAGGCCGAACACCGTGTCGCCGTCGCGCAGCGGCACCAGGGCCAGCGAAGCCACGTCGGCTTCGGCAGGTGCACCACCCGGCTCGGCCTGCAGCCAACGCGCGGCCTCAAAGCCCTTGTTGGGGCCACAGTAGGGCGTGCTGAGGCTTTGCGCCAGGGCGCGCGGGTCGTCGCCGACATCGGCAGCGAAGTCCGCGCCGGCATGGGCCGCGTCCAGGCCCCAGAGGCGCAACGCGGCCATCGGCACGTCGAAACCTTGGCGCAGGCCCTCCACCACGGCCTCGGGCAGCGCGGCAGGGCTGGCCGTGGTCAGCAAGCGCAGCGTCCAGCGGTGCAGGCGCTGCTCCAGCGCCACGTTGGCGCGGCCGTGGCGCACCATGTCGGCGGCCTGTTGTTCCAGGTGGCGGATCTTCTCGCGCAGCAGGGCCACCTGCCGCTCGTGCAGCGAACTGGCGCCACCGTGCGGGTTGTGCAATTCCACGCTGCCCAGCAGTTCGGCGTGGCGCTCGAAGAAGGCCGGCGTGTGGGCCAGGTAGTTGGCGATGTCGGCTTCGGTGATGCCTTGCACGGCAGCGTCCGGCGAAACGGGGGTGCTCACAGTTCGATTTCTCCCTCAAAGACGGTGACCGCGGGCCCCGTCATCAGCACGGGCGCGTCGCCCCCGGCCCATTCGATCAACAAATCACCACCGCGGGTGTGCACCTCCACCCGCGGGCCCAACCAGCCCAGGCGGATGCCGGCCACCACGGCGGCGCAGGCGCCGGTGCCGCAGGCCCGGGTTTCGCCGGCATCGCGCTCGAACACCCGCAGCTTCACTTCGGCCGGGCTCAGCACCTGCAGAAAACCCACGTTCACCTTGCGCGGAAAACGCGGGTGCGCCTCGATGCGCGGGCCCCAGGTGGCCACGGGTGCGGTGTCCACGTCGTCCACACGCAGCACGGCGTGCGGGTTGCCCATGGACAGCACGGCCACCGGCACCGCGGCGTCTGCCACGCCTTCCAGCGGCCAGGTCTCAAAGCCGTTGATGGCCTGCGGCCGCAGGCCGGCGGCGTCGAACGGCACCTGGGCGAGGTCGAAGACGGGGCGGTTCATGTCGACAGTGACCCGGCCGTCGGGCTGCAACTGCAGCGTCAGCAGGTTGTTGACGGTTTCCACGCGCACCGTGGTCTTGTCGGTCAGGCCGTGGCCGTGCACATAGCGCACGAAGCAGCGTGCGCCGTTGCCACAGTGCTCCACCTCGTCGCCGGTGGCACCGTTGAAGATGCGGTAGCGGAAGTCCACGCCCGGCGTGCTGCTGCGCTCCACCAGCAGCAGCTGGTCGGCGCCCACGCCAAAGCGGCGGTCGCCCAACAGGCGGCGTTGTGCGGGGCTGAGGTTCAGCGGGGCGGCCGTGCCATCGAGCACGACGAAATCGTTGCCCGCGCCGTGCATCTTGGTGAAGCGGAGTCGCATGGGTCCGATTATCCGCGCGCACCGCCCCGCCCCCAGCGGCGGTGCGCGTTCAGCCCAGGCGCGGCAAGCCACCCGCACCCACGGCATGGGCCAGCGGCAGGGCCACGCCGTGGCTGCCGGCCCACCAGGCCTCGCTCAACACCGCCAAACCGCCCAGCGCGATGGTGGCGCCCACACGGCGGCGCCAGGCGGGGCGGGACACACGGGTTTTCCAACGGACCAGGGTGGACATGGCGGGCTCTCCAGGCAACACAGCCGGTGGCTGCAAGGCCTGCAGTGTGGGCAGGGCCACGCCATTCGTCGAATTGATTGACGTCAGCTCCGCGATAGACGCCGCCAATGCCACGAATTTCAGTCGTACAGCGAAGGCTCGCCCGGCGGGCGGGTTTTGAAGCGCTTGTGCACCCACAGGTACTGCGCCGGCATCTCGCGGATGGCGGCCTCGATCCAGGCGTTCATGCGCCGCGCATCGGCCTCGGCGTCGGCGCTGGGCCAGTCGGTCCAAGGCGCGTGGAAACGCAGGCGGTAGCCCTGGCCGCCGGGCAGCATCTGCACGGTGACGGGCTGCACCAACATGCCCAGGCTGCCGGCCATGCGCGAAGGCGCCAGCAGCGTGCTGGCCGGTACGCCGAAGAACGGCACGAAGGCGGCGTCGCGCAGGCCGAAGTCCATGTCGGGCATGTTCAGAAAGGCCGCACCCCGCTTGATGGCACGCACCACCGGCAAAGCGCTGTCTTGCCGCTTGAACATCAGCGCCCGGCCGAAACGTTCACGGCCGGCCAACAAGGCCGCGTCCAGCAAGGGTTGGCTTTGCGCGGCGTAGATGTTGGCCACGGGCCGGGTCTGGAACAGCTGCACCGCGGCACCGGTGACTTCCAGCGCCAGGAAATGCGGGGCCAGCCACATCACCGGCTGCGCGCTGGTTTCCGGCAGGTGGATGTCGCCCTCGATGTGGATGCGGCGGCGGATGCGCGCCTCCGAGGCATGCCACAGCCAGGCGCGTTCCAGCAGGCTGCGGCCCAGCAGCGCGAAGTGTTCGCGCAGCAAGGCCTGGCGGGCGCGGTCGTCCAGTTCAGGAAAACACAGGGCCAGGTTGCGCTGGGCCACGCGGCGGCGGCTGCGCGCCAGCGGCAGCATCAACAGGCCCAGGCCGCGGCCCAGCGCCACCAGCGCCGGAAACGGCAGCCAGTGCAGCAGCCACAACAGGCCCAGCAGGGCGCGCGCAGCGGCGTTCACCACGCGCCAATCTGGCCAGCGGCCGCCAGCCGCCGCGCCACGGCCTGCGGCTTCAAACCGCGCTCCCCGGACGGGCAGACCGCGGTTGTTTGTAGCGGTGGTAGCCCCACAGGTACTGCGCGGGGGCCTGCAGGATCAGCGCTTCCATCGAGCGGTTGATGGCTGTCGCGGCGGCCAGGTCGTGCTCAGCGGGCAGGGCGCCGGGTTGCGCCTCCGGCAGCGGCACCGGCAGCGGCAAGGCCCGCACCACATAACCCTGGCCGCGCGGCAGGCGCTCGGTGACCAGCACACACACGGCCGCACCGGTCTGCGCCACCAGGCGCGCGGCCAGCGTCATGGTGTAGGCCGACTGGCCGAAGAAGGGCGCCCACACGCCCAGGCCATCGGGCGGCACCTGGTCGGGCAGCAGGCCCAAGGTCTCGCCTTTCTTCAGCGCGCGCAGCAGGTTGCGCACGCCGGCCAGGTTGGCCGGTGCGGTGGCCAGGGCCGGGCGGGCGCGGGCGGTCTCTTCCAGGTCGCGCAACCAGGCCTGGCGGGCCGGGCGGTACAGCACGGTGATGGGCTGCTGCGCGCCGAATTTTTCGGCATAGGCCTGGGCCGACACCTCGAAGCTGCCCATGTGCGGCGTCAGCAGCACCAGCCCACGGCCTTGCGCCAGCAGTTCGCGCACCAGGTCTTCACCTTCCCAGCGCACCGGGTCGTTGATGGGCACGTCGCGCGGACGCAGCCACAGGCGGGGCAGTTCGGTCAGCAGCTTGCCGGCCTCGGCCACGGCGGCACGGCGCTGCTGGTCGGTGAGCCCGGCCAGGCGCGCGTTGGCGTCCAGCCGGCGCCGGTAGCTGGGCGAAGCCAGGTAAGCCACCCAGCCCAGCAGCGCGCCCAAAGCATGCAAAAAGCGCAGAGAACGCCGCGATAACCAACGAACGAGGAAAAGCATGTGTGAATAAAATGGGCGCATCGCCGAGTTAAAGGACAACTTGCGGGGCGATCGCGGGGCTGCAAGCATACCCAGCCGCGCCGGGCCGGCACCACGCTGTGGTGCAGGTTCAACAAATCCGCTAAAGCGTTCGCCGCGGCCCCAGCCCAGACTGACCACGACGACGCGTTCAGGTCATCTACTGGAGCAAACAAAAGTGGCGAACGACTTCCTCTTCACGTCTGAATCCGTCTCTGAAGGCCACCCCGACAAAGTGGCCGACCAGATCTCCGACGCCATCCTCGACGCGATCTTCAAACAAGACCCGCGCAGCCGCGTGGCCGCCGAGACCCTGTGCAACACCGGTCTGGTGGTGCTGGCCGGCGAGATCACGACCAACGCCCACGTCGACTACATCCAGATCGCGCGCGACACCATCAAGCGCATCGGTTACGACAACACCGAGTACGGCATCGACTACAAGGGCTGCGCGGTGATGGTCTGCTACGACAAGCAGAGCAACGACATCGCCCAAGGCGTGGACCGCGCCAGCGACGACTACCTGAACATCGGCGCCGGCGACCAGGGTTTGATGTTCGGCTACGCCTGCGACGAAACGCCGGAGCTGATGCCCGCGCCCATCTACTACGCACACCGCTTGGTGGAGCGCCAGGCGCAGCTGCGCAAGGACGGCCGCCTACCCTTCCTGCGCCCGGACGCCAAGAGCCAGGTGACCATGCGCTACGTCGATGGCCGCCCGCACAGCATCGACACCGTGGTGCTGAGCACCCAGCACGCGCCGGAATGGAGCCTGGGCGACAAGATGAAGCCCGAGTTCAACGAGGCCATCATCGAAGAGATCATCAAGCCCGTGCTGCCCAAGGAATGGCTGCAGAACACGCGCTACCTGATCAACCCCACCGGCCGTTTCGTGGTGGGTGGCCCGCAAGGCGACTGCGGCCTGACCGGCCGCAAGATCATCGTCGACACCTACGGCGGTGCCTGCCCGCACGGCGGTGGCGCCTTCAGCGGCAAGGACCCGTCCAAGGTGGACCGTTCCGCCGCCTACGCCGCACGCTACGTGGCCAAGAACGTGGTGGCCGCCGGCCTGGCGCGCCAGTGCCAGGTGCAGGTGGCCTACGCCATCGGCGTGGCCAAGCCCATGAACATCACGGTCTACACCGAAGGCACGGGCAAGATCAGCGACGACAAGCTCAGCGCCATCGTCGCCGAGGTCTTCGATCTGCGCCCCAAGGGCATCATCCAGATGCTGGACCTGCTGCGCCCCATCTACGAAAAGACCGCCGCCTACGGCCACTTCGGCCGCGAAGAACCCGAGTTCACTTGGGAGCGTACCGACAAGGTCGACGCGCTGCGCGCGGCGGCGGGCCTGTAAGGCCCTGAGCGCAGCGAACTTGGCGGTTCGCGGGCGCAGCTCATATCGCGCAGCGATGTGAGCGGAGACCAACGGACGGACAAGGTCCAGGCGCTGCGTGCAGCGGCCGGGCTGTCAAGCCCGGCGCCCGCGGCAGCGGGCCCTGGACCTTGCGGCGAAGGCTCACATCGCTTCAGCGATGTGAAGGCCCGCAGGGCCGGGCCGCAGCCACAAGGTGGACGCGCTGCGCGCGGCCGCTGGGCTGTAAAGCCCACTGCGCGAAGCGCAGCTTGGCCGTTCGCGGGCGAAGCTCATATCGCGCAGCGATGTGAGCGGAGACCAACGGACCGACAAGGTCCAGGCGCTGCGTGCAGCGGCCGGGCTGTCAAGCCCGGCGCCCGCGGCAGCGGGCCCTGGAACTTGCGGCGAAGGCTCACATCGCTTCAGCGATGTGAAGGCCCGCAGGGCCGAGCCGCAGCCACCAAGTCGATGCGCCGCGCGCGGTCCCGGCCTGTGCGGGCGGCGATGCACCACCGCCCGCTGACAATCCCCAGACTCGCACCCTGCAGGGGCTGCCACTGCCGCGCCATCGGCCCTAGTCTGCGGGCATGGCGCCCCGCCCCCGCACACCCTCCAACTGCCCGCATTGCGCGCGGCCGTTGACGGCTTTGCAGGCCATACAGGGCCAGCATTGCGACAGCCTGGATTGCCAACGCCAATCGGCGCGCCAGGCCTGGCTTCAGCGCCGAGATGCCACTTTGGCCCAGCAGCGTGAACAAGCGGCCCAGCGCTGGCATCAGCCGGAACTGGGCGCCAGCAGCGTGCTATGGCTGACCGCCCATGAAGCGCCCTTGGCACGGCTGCCCGCAGCACGCCGAAGCGCCCACCTGGCCCACCTGCAGGGCCTGTGTCGAAAGTCATTGAACTCTGAACTTTCGTCATTCAACGTTGAACTGTGCAGACAGGCGGCCAGGCATCGCCCGCGCTAGCACCGGTGGGCGGCTAGCACCGAAGAGCGCGGTCACCGTAGATGCTGAGATGTGGTTCGAGGGATCGTTGGCTACGAAGTGTCCGGATACCGCCAGCCTCAACGGCGCCCGGGGTGCTCTGCACGCCTTCGCAA